>NZ_JBQSVC010000045.1:0-18543 GCF_052376035.1 Halomonas sp. AOP7-E1-9 | reverse complement strand
CCTCCAGCGCCTCAATCATTTTTATCGCGGCGTTGGAAAGTGTCCGATTGGTATGCACCAAATAGCCGAGCGGCCTGTAGATGGGCGGTGTATCTATTTTCAGCTCGACCAGCTCACTATTAATCATCCCCTCAGGCAGTAGGCTCCACCCAAGCCCAACACTGCACATCATCTTTAATGTTTCCAGATAGTTGGTAGCCATACTGACCTGTAGAGACAGGCCCGCCTTGGCAAAACGTTGCTCAATCAATGTACGGGTAAATGTTTTGGCGCTAGGTAGAACACATTTATAGTGACAAAGTGCTTCAAGGCTAAGGATAGCGGCTTGAGCTAGCGGGTGGTCGGGCGCGCAAACAAAACATAGCCGGTCATGCCAAAGGTTCACCACGTTTAATTGCTCAACAGGGTGGGGAGCGAGCGTCACCACGGCCATTTCCAGGGTGCCATCTTGCACGCCCTGGTAGGCAAACTCTGAATCCAGAAAATGCAGGTCCAATTCTACTTCTGGATGGCGCTGGGTGTAGTTTTTCAACACAGGTGGCAGGCGGTGTAAGCCAATGTGATGGCTGGTAGCCAGCGTTAATTGGCCACCCACCTGGCCAGAAAGATTCGCGAGTGCTCGGCGGCTATCTTCTACCGCTAACAGAATTCGCTTGGCTTGTGGCAGTAATAAATGGCCTGCCTCGGTAAGCGAAATACGCCTGCCAATACGGTCAAACAGCCGCGTGCCCACCAGCGACTCCAGCGTGGCAATGCGTTTGCTAACCGCTGGCTGAGTGAGATAAAGCTGCTCGGCGGCGCGCGAGAAGCTTTGTGTTTCAGCAACGGCTAAAAACGCTTGTAGGCTCTGGGTATCCAAGTGGTGCTCACTATAGTGTGGTTAGTATTGGTGTATTCCAGTATGGAATCATACCTATAAATAACATGAATTGCTTTTATGGTCGCTACGCGTAACACTGGCTGCATCGTCACATTAAGCAGCACGTAGAGGCTGCGATACCGAACTAGCAGGGCGCTTGCCCAGGAGAGCCATATGTCAGGTCAAACCCTTTACGACAAACTCTGGAACCAGCACTTGGTGAAGCAGCGCGATGACGGCACGGCGCTGATCTACATTGACCGCCAGCTGCTTCACGAAGTGACCTCTCCGCAAGCGTTTGAAGGGTTGCGCTTGGCCAAACGTATGCCGTGGCGCCTGGATGCTAACCTGGCAACACCGGATCACAACGTCCCAACGACGACGAAAGAGCGCGCCGAAGGTAATAGCGGCATTAAAGACCCGGTGTCGTTGATTCAGGTTCAGACGCTTGACGACAACTGCGTTGAGTACGGAATTGAAGAGTTTAAAATTAACGACCCCCGCCAGGGAATCGTGCACGTGGTTGGGCCAGAGCAGGGCGCCACGTTGCCCGGCATGACCGTCGTTTGCGGTGACTCCCATACGGCCACTCACGGTGCTTTTGGCGCGCTGGCGCACGGTATCGGTACGTCTGAAGTTGAGCACGTATTGGCGACGCAATGCCTGTTGGCACAAAAAATGAAGAACATGCAGGTGCGTGTTGAGGGGGAGCTTGGCCTCGGCGTGACCGCCAAAGATGTGGTACTGGCCATTATCGGCAAGATCGGTACGGCAGGTGGTACGGGCTACGCTATCGAATTTGCGGGCAGCGCTATCGGGTCGCTCTCCATGGAAGGCCGTATGACCGTGTGTAATATGGCGATTGAAGCGGGTGCCCGGGTCGGGTTGATTGCTGTGGACGACACGACGATTGATTACCTGGCCAAGCGCCCCTTTGCGCCGACCGCCGAGCAGTGGGAAGCCGCGGTGGCTGACTGGCGTCAACTGGTATCAGATGACGATGCCGCGTTCGACAAAGTGGTGACTCTGAAGGCCGAAGATATCGAGCCGCAGGTCAGTTGGGGAACCAGCCCCGAGATGGTGACAGGTATTTCCGGGCGCGTGCCAGACCCGCAAGCCTCGCAGGATGAAACCGTGCAGCGCAGCCATGCTCGCGCGCTTGAATATATGGGCTTGCACGCTAACCAAAAAATTACCGATATCAAGCTCGATAAAGTGTTTATTGGTTCGTGTACTAACTCACGTATCGAGGATTTGCGTGAGGCTGCCAAAGTGGCTCAAGGCAATAAAGTGGCAGGTTCCATTAAACTTGCCATGGTGGTGCCGGGTTCTGGCCTTGTGAAACGCCAGGCAGAAGAGGAAGGGCTGGATAAAATCTTCATCGACGCTGGTTTCGAGTGGCGCGAGCCGGGCTGCTCCATGTGTCTGGCCATGAATGCTGATAAATTGGGCGCAGGCGAGCACTGCGCATCGACCTCCAACCGCAACTTCGAAGGACGCCAAGGGTACGGTGGTCGTACGCACCTGGTGAGCCCTGCCATGGCGGCAGCGGCTGCGATTGCTGGCCACTTTGTTGATGTACGCAGTTTATCCGCCAACGATGCTACCCACGCCCAGGAGGCTTAACCCATGAAAAAGTTCACTCGTTTTGAAGGCGTGGTTGCCCCGCTTGATCGCGCTAACGTCGATACCGATTTAATTATTCCCAAGCAGTTCTTGAAATCGATCAAGCGGACCGGCTTCGGTGTGAATCTGTTTGATGAGCTGCGTTATTTAGATGAAGGCCAGCCTGGGCAGGATTGCTCCAGTCGCCCGCTGAACCCTGATTTCGTGCTCAACCAGCCGCGTTTTAAGGGGGCTGAGGTGTTGCTGGCTCGGCGCAACTTTGGCTGTGGAAGCTCGCGGGAACACGCGCCGTGGGCACTGGAAGATTTTGGTTTTAAAGTAGTGATTGCGCCAAGCTTTGCAGATATTTTTTACAATAACGCGTTTAAAAACGGCATCTTGCTGATCACGTTAAGCGAAGAAGAAGTGGATCGCTTGTTTACAGGCGTTGATGCTAATGAAGGCTATCAGCTGGATATCGACTTGGAGAACCAGCGGGTCATCACGCCGAGCGGCGAAATTCTTGAGTTTGAAGTGGACGCGTTCCGCAAGCACTGCCTGCTCAATGGACTGGACGATATCGGCATCACGCTACAGGACGAAGATGCGATCCGTGCCTTTGAGCAAAAACACAAAGATGCTCGACCCTGGTTGTTCCGTCAGCCAGCCTGATACAGCCGCATAAGCGTCATTCAGAATAGTTAAAAAGACACACATAGCGCAGTGCAACCCCATTGCACTGCGCTAAGCGGCGGTAAGCCGTGCTGACTCTCTATTAAGGATTTAACATGACCCATAAGGTGCTTCTATTACCCGGCGACGGTATTGGCCCAGAGATTGCTGCTCAAGCTGCGCGTTTGCTAAAAGCGTGCCAGGAAGCGGGTTTGGATATTGACGTTGAAGAAGCGCTGGTCGGCGGCTCGGCTTACGACGTGCATGGCGACCCACTGCCTGCTGAAACGCTTGAAAAAGCCAAGGCGGCCAGTGCGATTCTGCTCGCTGCGGTGGGTGGCCCCAAATGGGACAAAATCGAAGACCTTTCCAAGCGCCCTGAAAAAGGTTTGTTGGGCCTGCGCAAGAACCTGGGACTGTTTGGTAACCTGCGCCCGGCCATGCTTTACCCGCAACTGGCCAGCGCCTCCAGCCTGAAACCTGAATTGGTGGCAGGCCTGGATATCATGATTGTGCGTGAATTGACCGGCGGCATTTACTTCGGCCAGCCGCGGGGTATTGAGGAGCGTAACGGGGAGCGTGTGGGCTATAATACCTACATTTATTCCGAAAGTGAGATTGAGCGCATCGGCCGCGTCGCGTTTGAAATGGCCCAAAAGCGTGGCAAAAAACTCTGCTCGGTAGATAAGGCTAACGTGCTGGAAGTTACCATTTTGTGGCGTGAAGTGATGGAGCGTTTGGCACCAGAGTACCCGGACGTCGAGCTTTCGCATATGTACGTGGATAACGCCGCGATGCAGCTGGTACGTGCCCCGAAACAGTTTGATGTCGTTGTGACCGGCAATATGTTTGGCGATATTCTGTCTGACGCCGCCGCCATGCTTACCGGCTCCATCGGTATGCTGCCTTCGGCCTCGCTGAACGAAAGCGGCCAAGGCATGTATGAGCCTTGCCACGGAAGCGCGCCGGATATCGCTGGGCAAAACATTGCCAACCCGCTCGCCATGATGCTGTCGGTTGCCATGATGCTGCGCTACTCGCTCAATGAAACGGCCATGGCCGAGCGCATTGAAACCGCGGTGGGTAGCGTTCTGGATAACGGCCTGCGCACGGCGGATATCGCCGCAGAAGGAACTCGCCGTGTTTCGACGGTCGAAATGGGCGATGCGGTACTGGCGGCCTTTGCAAAAAGTTAAATGCGCTATAAAGCGTTCTAACTATTTGATATAAAAAGTGTGATGCCTCGGCCACTCAAAGAGTGGCCGACGTTATTTATAAGTTTTGTGTATAATATATGTCTCATTCTTTGCTGGAGGACTTCGCATGTTGAAAGTCGGTTTCGTAGGATGGCGTGGCATGGTGGGTTCTGTGCTGATGCAGCGCATGCAGGAAGATGGTGATTTTAACGGCATTGAGCCGGTCTTTTTCACCACCTCCCAAGTAGGCCAGCCTGGTCCCGACATCGGCGTAGACGTACCTGCGTTAAAAGACGCGTTTGCTCTTGAAGAATTGAAAGCGTTGGATGTTGTTATTACCTGCCAAGGCGGTGACTACACCAAGCAAGTTTATGGTGACCTGCGTAAAAATGGCTGGCAGGGTTACTGGATTGATGCCGCCAGCACGCTGCGCATGGAGGATGAAGCTACCATCGTGCTTGACCCGGTTAACCGTAAGGTCATTGATGCGCAGCTTGCCAAAGGTGCCAAGACCTTTGTCGGCGGTAACTGCACCGTTAGCCTCATGCTGATGGGCTTGGGCGGCCTGTTTGAAGCCGATATGGTTGAGTGGATGACCTCCATGACCTATCAGGCGGCTTCCGGTTCTGGCGCCAAGCACATGCGCGAACTGCTCAATCAAATGGGTCAACTGCGCGACAGCGTTAGTAGCGAACTGGCTGATCCCTCCAGCGCGATTTTGGAAATTGACCGCAAGGTAACGGCGGCCATGCGCGGTGGCGACTTCCTGACCGATAACTTCGGCGCACCGCTTGCCGGTAGCCTACTGCCGTGGATTGATACCAAGCTTGAGAGCGGCCAGAGCCGTGAAGAGTGGAAAGGCTTTGTTGAGACCAATAAAATTCTGGGTCTTGGTGATAATCCTGTGCCGATTGATGGTCTTTGCGTGCGTATTGGTGCCATGCGTTCTCACAGCCAAGCGTTCACCATCAAGCTGAAACATGATGTGCCGCTGGATGAGATTGAAGAGCGGATCGCTCAGCATAATGAGTGGGTCAAGCTGATCCCCAACGAGAAAGAGGCCACCATTGCAGGTTTAACGCCTGCCGCCGCTACTGGCACATTGGATATTCCGGTGGGGCGTTTGCGTAAGCTGAACATGGGCGGTGAATACCTTTCGGCATTTAGCGTTGGCGACCAACTGCTGTGGGGCGCTGCCGAGCCGCTTAAGCGCATGCTCAAAATTTTGCGCGAACAGTAAAACAACGCAGTACGTCAGCCAAAACCGGGGCGCTTTTAGCGCGCCGGTTTTTTTGTAAGTGTTTTAAATTAAATTAAGTAACCCGCCTCCATGCGTTACCTGCTTATTTGTGTTAATTATAATTTGCGTTCTGTGTTGGCATGTACCGCACTTGCTAGCGCGGTTTCCATAAAAAAACGGATTGGGTAACGTGGCGAAAAAATATTCAAATTATTGCGTTTTCTTGAAAACGATCGCACTGCTGTCGATTGCTGGGGTGCCGTCTTTTGCGCAGGCAATTGAAGCCGGACCTGCCGAGGTGGAATCCTGGCTGGAAGCCCCGCTAAATGCTTCGTTACCGTTGCTTGACTCAAACGCCTACGCGCTAGACGAGCTAAGCGTACAGGTTGCTGATGAACCATCATTTATCGCCTCTGGGCTTGAGTGGATGCCTTTGGCTCGTCAGGTGCATGCCGAGATTCAAGAGCAAGCGGGCAGTCGGCGCATTATCCTGCGCGCATCACAGGCGGTAACAACGCCCTGGTTGGATTTGCTACTGGTCATTGATTCGCCGGAAGGGCAGCAACAGCACGCGGTCACGTTGCTTTTTGACCCGGCTGACTACGCTAATTATCCATTGAACCAGGCAGAAGCTGGCGGCGTCGTGTCAAGCTCAGGCTCGGAAATGACAGAGCCTCTTCCACGTGCCGAGGTAAGGGTGCAAGAGGGTGATACGTTGTGGCGTATTGCCTCGCGTAGTAAACCTGAGCGCGCGAGCGTTCAGCAGATGATGTTGGCACTGGTAGCGGCGAATCCTGAGTTCTTTCCTGAGGGCAATATTAATAGTTTGCGGACGGGCCAGGCACTGCGCTTGCCCGCAGAAGGGCAAGTGCAGCTACGTTCAGTCGATGAGGCGGCTCACGCTGTCCAGGTGATGGTGGCAGGCGAGCAGCGCGCCAATACAGCAGTGCCTCAGAGTCTTCCAGTGGACGTTGAGGTTGAGGCGCCACCTGCGCCTGAGCTGGCTACTGCCCAGATAGAAGCCGAGCTGACTCGTGCTATGGCCCGGTTTACAGAGCAGCTGGAGCAAAGCCAGGCAAGCTTACTGGCGGCTAATGAAGAGCGCGAGCAGCTTCGTCTTGAACTCAGCGAACTGCGTCATAATCTCAGTCAATTCATCGAGAATAGCGTGTTGGTAGAAGCGTCTCCTCCGATGCCATTAATGGCTGAGGCGAATGCTGCGGCACAGCCAATCTCTGACGTACACGATGCGCCATCAAGTGGTGTTTTGAGTAGTATTGAGCGTTATCAATGGCCACTCATTGCCCTTGGGCTGGTACTGCTGTTGACGGGATTAATATGGCGCAGAAAGCGGCGCGAGGCTGAAGAGCCGGTTGCTCAAACGCATTTGAGGAGCGCGTCGCTTGCTGAGCCTCAGGTGTTCAAACCATCGCCACCCGTTAGTAGTGACCTGCAAGCCTCTACACGTAAACCCGAGAGAGGCGATGCTTTTGGCGCTAGCTATGCTAAAAGTCAGGCAGCAGGTTTGGCAGGCCATGGCAGCCGACGGTATCCGCAAGAAGATGCGCTGTTATTAAAGGGCATGGACTTTAAGCGGGTTGAAGCGCCCGAGCTGACACCGTCTGAAACGCTGAAAAAAGTAAGCACGGCTCGCCCGATAGGCACAGAGTGGGAAATTGAAGAGGTAGCATTCAAGCCGCCGGGTCGGGATAATGGCTAACCTTTCAAACTTTATGACGTGGCTTGATGACCCAGTTTTACCACTTTGATGAAACCCGGCCGCTGAAAGGCCGTTTGGCAATAGGCATTGAATATGATGGCACGCGTTTTTGCGGCTTTCAGCGTTTAAAGCATGCTGCTTCTGTTCAAGGCGCCGTAGAGGATGCCTTGGCAAAAGTGGCCGGTGCCCCCGTTCAGATACATGCCAGCGGACGTACGGACTCAGGCGTTCACGCCACGCGTCAAATAGCGCACTTTGACCCACCGACTGAGCGGACTGAGAAAGCCTGGATTTTTGGTGCCAACACCAACTTGCCACGCGATGTCGCCGTACGCTGGGTGAAGCCAGTCTCGGATGATTTTCATTCCCGATTGGGAGCGCTTGGCAGGCGTTACCGTTATTTACTGCTCAATCAAATCAGTCGCCCTGTGCTTGAACGCACGAACGTAACGTGGTGCCGCGATCCTCTGGATGCAGATGCCATGCATCGCGCTGCGCAGGCTCTGATTGGCGAACATGACTTTTCAAGTTTCCGTGCTGCAGGCTGCCAATCCAAAACACCATGGCGGCAAATGCATTTTGTCGAGGTGAAGCGGTTTGGTCCGCTGGTGGTCATTGATATTCAGGGCAATGCGTTTTTACATCACATGATTCGCAATATCGCTGGGGCCCTTGTAAGCGTAGGTCGTGGGGCGCAGGACGAAGGTTATATTGAACGATTGCTGGCGCTAAGGAATCGTAAGAAAGGTGATGTAACCGCTCCTGCGTGTGGGCTGCATTTTGTTGATTCAATTTACGACGAGCGGTTTGATTTGCCCATGGAGCCGGTAGGACCTAACCTGCTCGCTTTTACCGGGGAGTGGACAGGCGAACGAGAACTGCCAGACACCCCCAGAATAGCGGCGCGGCGTAAACTGACATTTGCTAAAACAACGTCTGATCCCGCTCAGGAGGCGCTAGATGAAGACGCTTAGCCCCATGCGTACACGGGTCAAGTTCTGTGGGCTTACCCGCAGTGATGATATTAAAAGAGCCGTAATGCTGGGGGCAGATGCGCTGGGTTTTGTCATGTGGCCGAAAAGCGCGCGCAGCATTACGCTTGAGCAACTTGAAACGCTTTCGGGTGAAGTACCTGCTTTTGTTACCCGGGTAGGGTTGTTTGTTGATCAATCCGTTGACGTGATTCAGCAGTGCTTACCGTACCTGGACATGATTCAGTTCCACGGTGATGAGTCTCCTGCGTTTTGCGCACAGTTTGGACGCCCCTGGATTAAAGCGCTGCGAATGCGTGACGATATCGATTTATCTCAGGCAGCTGCTGACTATCATCAGGCACAGGCGCTGCTGTTGGACGCCTATCGGCCGGGCACGCCAGGTGGCACAGGAGAGGTCTTTGATTGGTCGAGAATCCCCGCAAAACTGGCAAAACCTGTTATCCTCGCAGGCGGGTTAACGGTTGATAATATCGCCTCTGCCGTTCACCAAGTGGCGCCTTATGCCGTTGATGTGTCGGGTGGGATTGAAGCAGCGCATGGCCGTAAAGACGTTGAAAAAATGACACTGTTTATTCAGCAAGTCGCGTTAGCCGACGCCCGTTAAACACGCCGCGCAGTCTGTTTTTTTATGACGCTGCGCTCTATGTCCGTTTATTCAATTGTTGCCTGTTCTGGCAATCTTGTGAGGTACCCCTGTGACTGTCTCAGCAACTGGTGGCGCTAATACTGTTTCTGAAACCGTTTCTGACACGGCTTCCAAGACCAGATTTAGCGACCTGACCCGAATGCCGGATGCCCGCGGTCATTTTGGCCCCTATGGCGGCCGGTTTGTATCCGAAACATTGAGCTACGCCCTGGAAGATCTGGAGAAAATTTACGTAAGCCTGCGTGATGATCCTGCTTTTCAGGCCGAGTTTGATAGTGATCTTGCCCACTACGTAGGGCGCCCGTCGCCGCTTTATCATGCCAAGCGATGGTCCGAGATGCTCGGTGGTGCGCAAATATGGTTAAAGCGCGAAGATTTAAATCATACCGGCGCGCATAAGGTAAACAACACCATCGGCCAGGCACTGCTTGCCAAAAAAACCGGCAAACCACGGGTCATCGCTGAAACCGGTGCCGGGCAGCACGGCGTGGCGACGGCAACGGTTGCCGCGCGCCTGGGTCTTGAATGCGATGTGTATATGGGCGCTGAAGACGTGCAGCGCCAAAAGTTGAATGTCTATCGTATGCGTTTATTGGGCGCACGAGTGATTCCGGTAGAGTCGGGCACGCGCACCCTTAAAGATGCCATGAATGAAGCGCTGCGCGACTGGGTAACGAACGTTGATAACACGTTTTACATTATCGGCACGGTAGCAGGGCCACATCCATACCCTGAGCTTGTGCGCGACTTTAATGCGGTAGTGGGGCGTGAAGCACGCCGCCAGTCGCTGGAACAAATCGGCCGCTTGCCGGATGCGTTGGTCGCGTGTGTCGGTGGTGGGTCCAACGCGATTGGGCTATTTTATCCGTTTGTTGAAGACGATGCCGTCGCGATGTATGGGGTTGAGGCCGGAGGTGATGGTGTTGAGACGGGCCGTCATGCCGCTCCGCTTTCATCGAATGCCCCGCGCGGTGTGCTGCACGGAAACCGTACTTACTTGATGTCTGATGAAGCGGGGCAGGTCGCCGATACACACTCCATTTCAGCCGGGCTTGATTATCCGGGCGTTGGCCCTGAGCACGCGCTTTGGAAAGACGTTGGTCGTGTTAGCTACGTCACCGCTAATGACAGCGCCGTGCTGGAAGCGTTTCGAGAACTGACGCAGATGGAGGGTATAATGCCTGCCTTGGAGTCAGCCCACGCGCTGGCGCACGCCAAGGTGCTGGCGCCTACCATGCGCCCTGACCAGCATATCATCGTTAATCTTTCAGGCCGTGGTGATAAAGATATTATGACCGTAGCCAACATTGACGGTATCGAATTTTAAGGCCCGCTTTTAAGGACAAGCATGAACCGTATCGATCAGCGCTTTTCTGAACTCAAGCAGCAGGGCCGCAAGGCTCTGATACCTTATATTACGGCGGGCGACCCGGCGCCACAGTACACCGTTGGCTTTATGCATGCGCTGGTAGAAGCGGGTGCGGATGTCATTGAACTTGGTGTGCCGTTTTCTGATCCAATGGCGGACGGCCCGGTTATTCAAAAAGCCTGTGAACGCGCCTTAAAGCAGGGCACCCGCTTGGTCGACTTGCTGGATATGGTGGCTGAATTCCGTCAGGCCGATGCCACAACCCCGGTCGTGTTAATGGGGTATCTAAATCCTATTGAGCGTATTGGCTACGAGGCCTTCGCTGAGCAGGCTGAAAAAGTGGGCGTTGATGGTGTGCTAGTGGTCGATATGCCGCCTGAAGAGGCCGATGAATTGGGTCCGCTGTTAAAAGCGCATAATTTAGCAGCAATTTTCCTTGTGGCGCCTACCACTTCACCTACGCGAGCCGCTACAATATGCGCCCAGGGTGAGGGGTACCTTTACTACGTTTCGCTAAAAGGCGTTACTGGTGCGGCAACCTTAAATGCAAGTGACGTCGCTGAACGCCTGGCACCGCTACGTGAAATGACCGACCTGCCGCTATGTGTTGGTTTCGGCATCCGCGATGGCGTAACGGCTGCTGAAGTGGCTAACGTAGCGGATGGAGTGATTGTCGGTAGTGCGTTAGTAAACCGTATTGCCGAAAATGTAGAAACGCCCGAAATTATCGCTGGTCAGCTTAGAAGCGTGCTAGCAGAGATGCGCACCGCAATGGACGCCTAACGCTGCCCCTCATCGTCTATACTGAAGTTGATTGACGACACTCATCAAGCTTGGCGCTGCCAGGCATGACGTAAAACGGAAGCCTTTTTGATATGAGCTGGTTAGACAAGATAGTGCCCTCCATGGGGCGTATCCAGCGTAAAGACCGTCGTGCCAGTGTGCCCGACGGCCTCTGGCGTAAATGTCCCAAGTGTGAAGCCGTTCTCTATCTTCCTGAGTTAGAGAAACACCATAGTGTTTGTCCGAAATGTGACCATCACTTACGGCTGACTGCGCGGAAACGCTTGGACTGGTTCCTGGATAAAGAAGGTCGTGAAGAAGTCGCGGCAGAGCTTGAACCTGTTGATCGCCTGAAATTCCGCGACTCTAAAAAGTATAAGGACCGCTTGGCGGCCGCGCAAAAGGACACCGGCGAAAAAGATGCGCTGATTGCTATGCGTGGTACGTTGGACGGTTTGCCGGTCATTGCGGTTGCTTTCGAGTTCACCTTTATGGGCGGGTCGATGGGAGCCGTAGTGGGTGAGAAGTTTGCCCGAGCGGCGACTATCGCGCTTGACGAAGGTATTCCGCTGGTTTGCTTTGCGGCTTCCGGTGGTGCGCGTATGCAGGAAGCGCTTTTCTCACTGATGCAAATGGCCAAAACATCGGCGGCACTTGAGAGACTCAAGCAGGCCGGTGTGCCCTATATCTCGGTGCTTACCGATCCGGTGTTTGGGGGCGTATCCGCTTCGCTCGCCATGCTGGGCGACTTGAATATTGCTGAGCCCAATGCATTGATTGGTTTTGCTGGTCCGCGTGTTATTGAGCAGACCGTCCGCGAAACGCTGCCAGAAGGTTTCCAGCGCAGCGAGTTCCTGTTGGAGCATGGTACGGTCGATATGATTGTACATCGCCAGGAAATGCGTACCCGTGTGGGCGGCGTACTACGCAAGTTGACTCATCAGGAGGCGCTTTCGTTAGCCAGTGAATTGGCGGATGATGAAGCCGTCGCTGAGCAGGTGGTTGATGAAGCACACATCGCCGATACTGACGTAACGGTTGACGAGACAGGTCCGGATTCTATTGACAAGAGCCATGAACCACACCGCAATGCCTAAGTCGTTAGCAGAGTGGCTTCAGCATCTGGAAACCCTGCACCCTGTCGGGATTGATTTAGGTCTGGAGCGTGTGTCACGTGTTGCTGAGCGTATGGGGCTATTTAAACGCCCCATTGCCAATCGCGTTGTCATTGTGGCGGGCACCAATGGTAAAGGCTCGACAGTTGCCATGGTTGACGCGGTGGCTCGCGCACATGGTTGGCATGTGGGTACGTACTCCTCGCCTCATCTATTGCGTTACAACGAGCGGGTGCGTATCAACGGCCAGGAAGCTGGCGACGCGTGCCTGGTCGAGGGGTTTGAACGTGTCGAACAGGCTCGCCTGGAAGCACCGGAAATTAGCCTGACCTATTTTGAAGCAGGTACATTGTGCGCACTCTGGTGTTTGGCACAAGCTGAACTGGATCTTGCGGTACTTGAGGTGGGCTTGGGCGGTCGTTTGGATGCCGTCAATATCATTAATGCGGATGTTGCGGTTGTCACTACGATAGCCCAAGACCATGCGAGCTTTTTGGGAACCGATATTTCGCAAATCGGGCTTGAGAAAGCGGGTATATTTCGCCCGTTGCGGCCAGCGGTATTGGGCAGTGAGTCGCTTCCCGGTAGCGTGGCCGATGCGGCTATTGCCTTGGCGGCGCCGGTTTACCGGTTAGGATTAGCGTTTAACCACAGTGCCGAGGAAAACAGCCATTTACCCTGGTGCTGGAGTGGGTTGACGGCAACGGGGGAGACGCTTTCTCTGGATGCGCTGCCTGATCCTGGTCTGCCTGTCGATAATGCCGCAACTGCACTACAAGCGCTGGCGCTTACGGGGCTGACGCTAACGGTAAAAGCCACGCAAAATGCATTAGCCAGTGTTAATCTGCCAGGCCGGATGCAGTGGATAGGGCAGTGGTGCCTGGATGTGGGGCATAATCCTCATGCGGCGACCTATGTTGCTCGCCATTTGCCAGTACCGCCTGATACAGGACGGCAGTGGGCAGTGATAGGTATGCTCAATGATAAAGACGTTGATGGTGTTATTGCGGCGTTAGCACCGCGTATTACTGACTGGGTCTGTGTAACGCTTGATGGCGAGCGCGGCCACACGGCCAATGAACTCGCTGAGCGTATTAAAGCCCATGGTGGCTGTGTGCGGCTTTGTGCAGACTCGCCTGAAGCCGGTGTTGATGCCATGGCTGAGATGCTCACTGACAAGGATCGCATTTTGGTAACGGGTTCCTTTTTTACCGTCGCCGCTCTGTTAGCTCGATCACTGCCACAAGCCAGCCGTTCTTAAGGCGTAGTCCCGCTAGAGGGAGATGATATGAAATATGGTAAAACAGAGCGCATTAGCGGTGTTGTGATTCTGCTTGCGCTACTCGCAATCGTTGTCCCTTGGCTGATGAGTGACCCGGCGCCGCGTGAGGAGCGACAGCAACCAACGTTCATTATTGAACAGCCCATAGAAACGGCGCGCCATGATGTAGACGCTCCCCAAATGCCCTCTACCATTAACCCTCAGCCATCTTCAAATGTGGCAAGCAATGATGGGGTTAATGCACCGATAGATGCATCTCCGAGATTACCTGATACTTCTCAAATTGATGCGCCCAGTGGAACGGAAACCGTCGCACAAGCGCCTACGTCATCTTCAAACACTGACGCTCCCCAAAATGACCCCATTGCCGACCTGGTAGCCTCGAATAGCACGTCGACATCCAGCAGCCAAAGCGCTGCAGGTTCTTCAAGTGCTAATTCTTCAAGTACAGGCTCTTCTAGTTCAGGTTCATCAGGGGCGGGTTCATCGAGTGCTGGACCAGCGTCTACACAGCAAGGTGGGTGGGCGGTTCAGGTGGGTAGTTTTGGCGATGCCGCGAATGCTCAGCGACTAGGTAGCCAGCTTACAGGCGAAGGATTTAGTGTTTTCCAACGCCAGCGCGACAATAACTTGACCACAGTGCTCGTGGGGCCTTACGCATCATCAGAGGATGGCGAAGCGGCCATGGCCTTAATTAAACAGCGCGCAAACGTGCAAGGTCTGTTAGTGCGAGTAAGAGATTAAACGATGGCGCTAACGTGGATTGATGCTGTATTTCTTGCCGTGCTGGCGCTTTCGATGCTGGCCGGCTTTGTCCGTGGTTTTGTTAGAGAAGCGTTAGGGCTTGGGGCATGGGTGGTTGCGTTAATGGTCGCCCGCGTTTTGGCAGAGCCAGTCGCTGAGTTAATGAGCGGGTTTATCGAAAGTTTTGACGCTCGACTTGTATTGGCCTTTGCACTGGTTATTTTCGCGGTGATCTTGCTTTGCGGCATTGTTATTCGCTTGGTGCATGCGGCCATTGTATGGGTAGGCATGGGGCTTTTGAACCGTTTTGCGGGAGCTGTGTTTGGTATCGCGCGTGGCACGATCATCTTACTGGTGGCCACGGTCGTTATTACGCTCACGCCGCTTGCCGAGCTTCAGGCATGGCAGCAAGCCTCGTTACGGCCCACCTTTATCGAGTTGCGCGATTGGGCGGTTAGTCAGTTGGATCAGTGGGAGCGTGAGCTGCCAGAAGCGCCCGCCTCTTTACGCGATATATCACTGCCTGAGATTCGCCCGCATGGCAGTTTTGCGCCGCAGCCCATGGATAGTCAATAACGCCTAACAGCGTGTTTTGCGCTTGCCTAACCGCTTGACGGGTACCGGTTAAACGCAAACGTATTAAAATGAGTTTTAAGAACGTACGGGCTTGTTTTGGCAAGCCATGGCACTAAAGCGAGGTAACTTGAATGTGCGGTATAGTGGGCCTTCTGGCCAAGCAGGCGGTAAATCAGGGAATCTACGATGCCCTGACCGTACTTCAGCATCGCGGCCAGGACGCTGCCGGTATGATGACCTGGAGCGAGGGACGCTTCTTACTGCGCAAGAGCAATGGGCTAGTGCGCGACGTCTTCCACACTCGCCATATGGCTCGCCTTAAGGGCAACCTGGGCATTGGTCACGTACGTTATCCTACCGCTGGTTCATCCAGCGAAGCGGAATCTCAGCCGTTTTATGTCAACTCGCCTTACGGTATTGCGTTGGCCCATAACGGTAACCTAACCAACTCTGAACAGTTGAAGCAGGAGCTTTTCTCAACCGATTTACGGCATATCAATACCAGCTCCGACTCTGAAGTGTTGCTTAACGTGTTTGCCCATGAGCTGGGTAAGCAAGGCCTGCATCTGGAAGCGGAAGATATTTTTGATGCGGTACGTAGAGTGCACCGGCGCTGCAAAGGCGGCTACGCGGCGGTCGCGATCATTAACGGTTTTGGTATGGTGGCATTTCGTGATCCTCACGGCATTCGTCCAGTGGTGTTTGGTACTCGCCAAACGGACGAAGGGCAGGATGTCATGATTGCGTCTGAGTCGGTCGCGCTAGACGTGGGCGGCTTTGAGCTTGAGCGTGACCTGTCACCCGGCGAAGCGATATTTGTGGATATGCAGGGCCAGTGTCATACGCAAGTATGTGCTGACCGCCCGGAACTGCGCTCGTGTATTTTCGAGCATGTATATCTGGCACGCCCTGACTCCATTCTGGACGGTGCCTACGTCTATGGCACGCGCATGCAAATGGGGCGCAAGTTGGGCGACCGAATCCTGAACGAATGGCCTGATCACGATATTGATGTTGTGATCCCCATTCCGGATACGTCCCGTACCTCCGCGCTGGAAATGGCCCAGCACCTTGGGGTGACGTATCGCGAAGGCTTTATGAAGAACCGCTATATTGGCCGTACGTTTATCATGCCTGGCCAAACGCAGCGTAAGAAATCGGTACGCCAAAAACTCAACGCCATCGACATTGAGTTCAAAGGCAAGAACGTGCTGCTGGTGGATGACTCGATTGTACGTGGTACGACCTGTAAGCAGATTATTCAGATGGCCCGAGATGCGGGTGCGCGTAAGGTTTACTTTGCCTCCGCTGCGCCGCCTGTGCGCTACCCTAATGTGTACGGTATCGACATGCCTGCGGCGGTGGAGTTAATTGCCCATGGCCGCACTGAAGATGAAGTAGGCGAGCTGATTGGCGCTGACCGAATCTTCTACCAGGATCTGGAAGACCTGAAAGATGCCTGTCGTGAAGTAAACCCGGAAATGGAAGCCTTCGACTGCTCGGTCTTTGATGGCAAGTATGTTACGGGGGATATCGATGAAGCGTATCTGGCCGTGCTTGAAGCCAGCCGGAACGACGCCGCGAAAGATCAAAGTGCGGGTGATCATGCGCTGGTCGATATGCACAATCAGGATGATGACCTCGACGACTAACGACAGGTCACTGATGCTTACTGAAAATAAGGGGTACGTCCATGCATAATGACAGCCAACAGGATGAGTGGTCGTTAGAGACGCTGGCGATCCGTGCAGGCCATCATCGCACCTTCGAGCAAGAGCATGCGGAGCCTATTTTTCCGACCTCTAGCTTTGTCTATGAAAGCGCTGCGGAAGCAGCGCGTAAGTTTGGTGGGCAAGAGCCTGGTAACGTTTATTCGCGCTTTACGAACCCCACTGTACATACTTTCGAGCGCCGCTTGGCAGCACTTGAAGGTGGAGAGCGCTGCGTGGCAACGAGCTCGGGTATGTCGGCCATTTTATCGACGGCGCTTGCATTATTGTCTGCCGGCGATGAAATCGTGGCATCGCGTTCGCTCTTTGGCTCGACCGTCAGCCTGTTCGATAAGTACCTGGGCAAGTTTGGCATCACCACCCGCTATGTTGAACTCTCTAATGTAGAAGCGTGGGAAGCGGCTATTACGCCCAAAACGCGGCTCCTGTTCGCAGAAACGCCCTCAAACCCGCTTTCCGAGATTGCCGATATCCCGGCGCTTGCTGCCATAGCAAAACGTAATAATGCCCTTTTGGCCATTGATAACTGCTTTTTGACACCTGCGCTGCAGCAGCCTCTTGCGTTGGGTGCCGACCTCGTCATCCACTCCGCGACCAAGTACCTGGACGGCCAAGGGCGGGCTATCGGTGGCGCTGTCGTGGGTAAGCATGATGCACTGGAAGAAGTCTTCGGTGTGGTTCGTACCTGCGGCCCTTGTCTCAGTCCCTTTAATGCCTGGATATTTACCAAAGGGCTAGAAACACTCTCGCTACGAATGAAAGCTCATTGTGAAAATGCGCTCACGCTGGCGCGCTGGCTGGAACAACATCCCGCAGTAAGCAACGTGCATTACAGCGGTTTGGAAGCGCATCCGCAGCATACGCTTGCCAAGCAGCAACAGAAGGGCTTTGGCGCTGTGCTTGGGTTTGAGGTTGTTAATGGGCAGGAGGGCGCTTGGCAGGTGATTGATGCGACTCGTCTATTATCCATCACCGGTAACCTGGGGGATGTAAAAACGACGATCACTCATCCCGCGACGACCACGCATGGACGCTTATCCGATGCGCAAAAAGAGGCAGCGGGCATTGTTCCTGGGTTGATTCGTGTGGCGGTGGGACTGGAAAGCCAGCAGGACATTCAGCGTGATTTAGCGCGTGGCCTCGATGCGCTAGCAGCGGAACAAGGCTGACAATATAAGCTCTGTTTTATCGTTAGGCTTGCTTTATTGGCATAAAAAACCCCACGTGCGTGGGGTTTTTTGCGACAGATCTGCTTTCTAGAAGCTGTCAGTATTGCCTGCCTTACGAGTTAAGGCTGTGCAGGTCATTACCTTTAATTGTCCGGTCTGCTACTGTTTGCTGGCTTTCGTCGAAAGAGGCATCAAGTACCTTGTTTTGAGCCTGGCCGCCATTGATCGCAGGTAAGTCCGATGGGGACATAGTGAGGTCTTCCTGGCTGTAATGGGCAGTCGATGTTGGAATCATCACGGTGTTCAGTTTCTCTGAACCACGCTCAGCCAGTGCAGCTGCTGAAAAGGTAGTGGCAGATAAAGCGACGGCAATAGCGGCGACAGTAGTAAATTTTTTCATGATATAAACCTCATTAGTGTGTGGTTGTTCTCCCATGCATGGTGTGCTTTTTGCCAAGTCACTCGAGAACATGACGAGATTGTAAGCCTGCAAACTAGATAATAAAATTGATTAAAAGTACGCGAAACATTCTAAAAAATTGAATTAATTTCAATAACATTACCGGGAGTGTTTTTTTCTTGTTTTTTTCAATGCTCCTTGCCTCTGTTTTTTAAATTCTCCATACCTATCAGTAGGAACCGCTTACTGGTTGCTGATTGTGCGGTCCATGAAAGCTGTTAGCATGTTAATCAATGGTTTTTACGAATGCTGTATTCTGCTTTTTTCAGCAGTCTTTTAAAGCGCCAGCCGGTATGCTCCTGATATTCATAGCGGTAGCCGCGCAAGAGTCGCTCTTTCGGCGGCTTGAGAAACCGAAGGTCGTTTTGATATTTGATGATAG
>NZ_JBQSVC010000044.1:0-19894 GCF_052376035.1 Halomonas sp. AOP7-E1-9 | reverse complement strand
GCTTTTATATTTTAAAAGACTACTTAGCTCACCGGCGGCCGATACCGATTCAACTGCTCGATCGCCTTCTTGGCTGCCGCCTCCGCCGCTTCGATCGTCTCGGCCTGACGCACCGCCGCTTTACCCCCCAGGCGTAATTGGCGGATCTCGCGCAGGGCGGTTTCCCAGGCTTCGGCGGTGGCGACGATCTCTTGGGCGGAAGCTTCTGCCCCCACTTCAAACATGGCCATATGGTCGCTGACGCTGGAAGGGATGGCGGTTTCGTCTTTGCCGCCTTCCAGCCAAGCCTGCGCCTCATGTTTGGCTAGTAGATACTCCTGATCGATGTAACTGCCGGGGCTAACGAAGGCGGCACGGGCGTCGCCTGCTGCAGTATCGATATCCCGGTTAAGTTGAACGATCAATGCTTTTTGAATCACCTCAGCCGGTAGGTTTGAGCCTTCGCCATTAGTCGGCACGTTCCAGTGTGTTGAGCCTTGGTACTCAATTTTTGGTATGACCTTCATCGTGCCCCCTTAAAACGCTACGTTGGTTAATACGTTAATATCATCGGTTTTTTTCGCTGGCATGATTTCACCCCAGCCGCCTGGAATATTTTCTAGCGTGCATGCATACACATCCAGGCGGTATGTGTTGCTAGAAGAGTTCAAGGGCTTTAATAGATTGCAGCGCGTACCAGGCATCGCATCGGGCAGTTTTCTAATTGTGCATTTACTCAAATATAAATCCCGGCCGGAATAACCTGAGTAACTAGTCGTGAACGATGCTGTTTTCATATTGATATCGCAGTCACTCAAAATGACGGAAATGCTTGAGTCGGCGTACTGAATAAAGCTGGACTGCGAATCCCTTACTCGGCCGGTCTCTAATGCTTCGTTGTCACACATCACCGAAACGCGAATAAAAAATATTTGGCCGACTCGAACACCAATTCCATACAAGCGATGTTCACCGCTACCGTCGACCATGTGCCTAGCTCGAAGCTTTGCGCGGTTCGCTTCTACGGTTGTATCTAAGCCGCCCCAGGAGCTCACAAAAATACGGCCTGTTGCCATAAAAAATTCAGCTTCATGAACCTGCTGCTGCCGAAAGTAAAGGTTCACGTTACCGCCTTGTACGGCTCGGCGGGCGGCCTCAGCAGAAGTTTTTAGCGGTGAGGTATCTGTCCCTGCATTGGTGTCATCACCACTGACGGCGTCGATGTAAAAGCTTTGATCAGCAAGGCCTCGTATAGTGGCAGGCACTGCTGCAGTCGCCTCATTTACTTTCTTATCAATGCCCGCCATTTTGCCGGCAATTTCGCTGACCAACTTCTTTGCGGATGTGACCAGTTCGGCTACTTGGGTTTCCAGGCTCATGAGACCTCCTGTGCGTTTTGGATAGTGGCGGCGCCTTGGGTGAAGGCGTCGGTAAGAGCGGTCAGTGCGTCACTCAGCTGGGTTTCCAGCTCGTTTACCCTAGCCTTGGTGGCTTTACTGCCAAGCTGCTCGGTAATCGTGGCGGCGAAGTTGGGGTTGTTGCCTAACGCTTCGGCAATTTCTGCCAAGGTATCCAGCGTTTCGGGGGCGCTGCCGATCAGGGTTTTAATGCGTTGGTCGACTTGCTCGGTGGTAAGCACATCGGCTTTATTGGCTTTGCCGCGTAATTTTCCGTCGATGACCCCCAGCGTGTGGGTCACCGCATGGCGTAGCGCGGTTAAGTTTTCGTCAAAGCTCATAGGGTTTTGTCCTCCTGGGCGGCGATGACGCCGCCGTGGTAGCTGATGGCATCGGTGAGCGCAGCCATCACGCTGCCGATCTGATGAATGGCTTGTTGGGCTTCGGCCACTTGTTTAAGTACCTCGGGCGATAGCGTGCCGGGCGGGCCTTGTAAGCCGTGGCTGATGAGTTGGAAGCGGGGAGGCGCTGGCATCTTCACGGTGACGCTGCGGGCGGGCATGGTAATAGTGAGGCGAGTAGCGTTAGCCATGAATCACCCCTGGCTGTACCTGAAAGCGCCCTTGCAGCAGGCTGAATACGTCTCCATTGGGGAAATTAATGCGCAGCTCGTAGCGTGCGCCTGCCCAATGAGTGACGATGAGGGCATCGGTTTGTTTGGGTCGAATGTGCAGGTGTATGCCCCCTTGTTCCGGTTCCAGCTCAATGCCGCTACCGGTTTCGCAAGTGAGCAGGGTTTCGCCCTGGTAGCTGACCACCATAAATAGCGCCGTGCAGCCGGTGAGATTCACCGGAGTGGCGTTGACATCATCGCTAGCCCACACCGCGCTGAAGCGGTACGTGGTACCGGCCACCATACGAATTGTGGGAGCCTCGGCACTCATGAGCGCTTCTCTAGCTCGTGTACACGAAATAAGAGATCTACTTGGCGGGCCATGGTGTCGATAATGGCCGCCGAGTTGGCGATGTACTGTTCGCCCCAAGCGACTAGCGATAGGTTGGCGCCGCTCGTCTCGATAGTGACCGAGTCCGCTGGCAAAGCGTCAAGGCGTAAATCGAATGCCAGCAACAGCGGTACGTTATTGGAGACGTAGGCCAGCGGCTGGGTATCGGACCAGATCGCCAGCAGCGTACCGTCCTCCAGTTCGAAACCGACTTCTCTTACCCAAAATTCAGGGCCTTCGCCATCGACGACCCCGGTAATGTGCAACTGCCGATCGGCGGTTTTTTCACCATCGGCAATGGCGATGCGGCGGCGTTGGTTGCCGAGTTTCGTGTGGGAAGGTTTGGGCGTGCGCCCCTGATCGCCCAGCACGATATGAGTAAGCTTTGCCTGCAGGCCGTCGCCTTCGGTATTAAACACGGCATTTAACCCGGCCAGGGTGAGCGTAGGAACAAGGGCCGTCATGTGTAGGCCTCCATGGGGTAACGGGCTACCGCCGTTGCGCTGAAAGTGCAGACCACGGTCAGCGGGGTGGAAAGGGTTGGTTTGAAGGTGGTCGTGGCAAGACAGCGGGTCACGGCTGCCGTCCGCTGCAACGCTACCGCGCCGATCTGGTTTCGTGCTGCCAAAGGCGGGGTTACGGCGGTTGCGGCGTCATGTCGAACGGCGGCACTTTTTAATGCGCTTGAGACGCCGACGCTCGAACGTAGCCGGGCGCCTACCTTGAATTCGTAATGGCTGCGGGTATTCTTAGCGTTGTCGATTGCGCGGCGTAGCTGGGTGTAGAGCATGTCGCTTAAAAGCGTCGGCGCTTCCGGCGTAAGGTTTTCATTCACGTAAAGCACGGCGCTAAACGTACCGCGTGGTAGGGGCGGCGAGGCCTCGTACCATTCGGTGAGCTCGACGCTGACGCCAAGCGATTCCATGGCCAGCTCAACAGCTGGGCGGGTGCCTTTGATTCGGTGAAGCTCAGCACTGTTTGAGATCACCCGGCGTTTTACGCTTTCCGGCCACGTTTCGTGCCACTGTTCCACCGAAAATGCCCAGGCGAGAAACGGCAGGTGTTGTACCGGGCACGTCGCCGGATTCCAGAGCGTGCGCAGCGGTACCGGCAGCGCGAGCGGATGTGATGCCGCTAGGCGTGATTCCAGCGCGGTGCGATTGGGGGGCAGCAAGTCGATCATACGTTCTCCGTTTCAAGCTGAATGCCGGTGCAGTGCGGCGCCTGGTGCTTGGCGGTGATAATCTCGCTAAAGTCTTGAAGAGTGATGCGCTCGACGCCTTCGACGGTGAGCGCGGCGTGGACGCCTGAGCGGGTGATCCAGGCACCCAGACGGTGGCGGGCTTCCACGTGCGCCGTTAGCTGCTGCCGGGCCTGTTCACGAATCACGGCGGGGTCGGGGCCATCGCGCAGAGCGAGTACGGCGCTGATGCTAAACGGCAGCAGGGTAGCCGCCTGCACGGTGACGCGATCCGTCAGCGGGCGGCGTTCATCCACGCGTTTTCGCACGGCGTCGAGTACCGCTTGACTGGGCTGGCCACCGTCTTCCCGGGAGAGAATGGTGAGCATGACCTCCACCGGCTCGGGGCTGGCCACCGAGACATCTAGCACGCTGGGATGGGCGCTGATCGCCTGATATTCGTAAGCTCCGCTGGGCCCTGCCACCGATAACCCCTCAAACGCCAGCTGGATGCGGGCGCGGTAGTCGCGGTTGCTTTCAAGTGTTGGCGGTACCGGTGGAAGGGCGGTGGGGTTGCCTTCGTCCAGCACCAGGCGTTTTACGTTGAGGTTGGCCCCGAGCTGATCAAGATCTTCATCGTTTGCAAAGGCGATCATGCAGGCCCGTGCGGCTTCGTTGATACGTTGACGAAGTAAGAGCTCGCGGTACGCGTTCTCCTGCAGCAGTTTGACCGTTGGCTCGGATTCGAGAGCGAGCAGCTCGGCAACGCTTTCCCGCTCCTCTTCGGGGTGCAGGGCAACCAATTGCGCTTTTCGTTCAGCCAACAGAGTTTCATAGTCCAGCGGCTCAATGATGTTGGGCGCGGGTAGCCGGGAGAGGTCAATCGCGTTGTTCATGCGTTCCCCCTTAGCGGCACCGCGAGGCTAACGCTTTCGCCGTTATCTACCCGCCGGGCAGTAATCATCAAGTCAAAGCGGCCGGGCCGCTGGGTGGATACTTGCCGAGAGACTTGCTGTACACGAATGCGTGGTTCCCACCTCATCAAGGCCACCACGGTGGCGGCATAGGCGCGCAGAGCGGTGGGGCCGTTTAATGGTTGGTCGATCAGCTCTGGCAGCAACGAGCCGTACTCTCGGCGCATTACGCGGGAGCCAATAGGCGTGGTGAGAATGTCCGCCACCGATTGCTGGATATGGGCCAGCGAATCCAACTGGCGGCCGGTGTGTGCGTTCATGCCTGCCATTAGATTGGCCCTTGGGTATTGGCGGGGCCGGGCTGGATGCCGCTATGGGCGTGGTCGTGCCCCACGTTTTTGCCGTTGTGAGTCAGGCCGCCGCCTTGCTGCTGGTAGCCGCCTTTCCGGTTCAGCTCGCCGGTATGCTGGATGTTGCCTTGCCAGGTGGTGCCGCCGGGGGCGCTGATTTCGATGGCCCCGGGCAGGCGAATGCGCAGCACGCTGTTGGCGTGGTCGTACTCGAACAGCCCCTCATCGGGGAAGATTCTGCGCCACAGCGTGGCGACCTCCGCCGGGGCGGGGTGCGCGTTGGAGCACAGCCCACACAGCACCACCCCGGCGGCGGGGTCGCCGCCGGGTGAAAAGATGATGACCTGCTCGCCTTGTGTGGGCGGATTCCAATCCCGCGTGGCTCCTGCGCGGCCTTCCAGCCACGGCAGCCAGTCGGTTAGCAGCCCACCGGTTTTGACGCGCACGCGGGCAGCGGCGTGATCCACCTGGGCGATGGTGCCCAGGCGGATCAGGTTGTGCAGCAGGCGGAGGAGTTCGGGAATATTCATAGCCGCTATCCTGCGACGGCGTTGGGCGCAGGCGAAGCGGCGGCGGGTGTGAGTGGGGCTATTGACACCGAAGAGGCAGGCGGGAATGATAGATTGATTTTAGCTGAAAGCTAAAATTGTTTGCTGTTAATTCGCTGTTAGCTATAATGGTGGCAATGAAGACGATCACTTACCGTAAAAGCGCGTTGAAGGTGTTGCAGCGAATGCCGCGGCCTGAGTCGAAGCGCATACAAGGCAAAATCAAGACCTATGCGGAAGACCCGGAAAGCCAACGCAATAATGTGAAGGCCTTGAAGGGGAGCGATTATATTCGCCTGCGGGTAGGCGACTGGCGGGTGATCATCGACGAGGGTGGCGATGTGCTAGACATCATTAACATCGGTGCCCGTGGAGGTGTTTACCAATAACGCACCAGACAATTAACAGGAGGCAGCATGAGCGTACCTCAAATTATTCAAACGCCCACTGGCGAGCGGTTGGTGGTACTGCCCGAGCAGGAGTACCAAGCGTTGCTTGCGCGGCTGGAAGACCAGGACGATATTGACGCTGCCAACGCGGTGGTGGCACGTGGTGAAGAGTCATTTCCTGAAGCGGTTGTGGATGCACTGCTGGACGGCGTGGCACCTGTGAAGGTGTACCGCGAATACCGTGGCCTACGTGCAGGTGAGCTGGCGGAAAAAGCAGGGATCAGCCAGGGGTATCTTTCTGAAATAGAGTCAGGAAAAAAGAGCGGCTCGTTGAGTGTGCTGACCCGCATTGCGACTGCTTTAGAGGTTAAGTTGAGCGACCTTACCTGACAGTCATCACAGCCCTTTCGATGAGCAATGAACAGCGCCCTGCCTTTGACGGCAGGGCGTTTTCGTAGGTGATATGTCAATGCAGACGCTGTTGCAGCTTAGGCTGGTAACGTTGAGCAATCGCTGCCCCATCTACTACATGACCGTAGAGCCGCTTGCCTGCCGGTGAACCAAGTTGGGTGAGGGCATCGTATAGGTGGTAGTGACGGTAAATATCACGGATCTGCAGCATGTGGTGACATAGCGATTTCAGATTAACGTAATCGGCTTCGTCCGGCGTATCGGGTAGGAGGGGGGGAGCGTCCACCGTGGTGCATGGAGAGGCCGGTAGCCATTCGCCTTCCAGGGCATAAGCGGCAATAAATTGGCGAGCGGCATCCAGTTGGCTGGCGGGGATGTCTTCGCCGCGGCTAACACCGAAGGCTTTGCGTACCTGTGACCATAGGTGTGAGCGAGCACGCTGTTGGGTGGCTTTTGGGTAGCGGCGTAACCGACCTTCTACCACGGCCGCCAAACAGTGGAACCCATCGGTACCAATTGTTTGGCCAATCAGGGTGCCCATCTTGCCTTCGGCATCACGGTAGTGGCCGTGCTTGCGGATGGCGGGCAGGACTTCATCGAATATCCAACGCTCAAGGTGGAGCGCTTCAGGCTTTTTGGAGCGCGTGATGAGTCGGAAAACGTTTCCCTCGTTGATGTAGTACATATCCTGAGCACCCCCTGCTGAAGGGGTAGCATATTGTGCTACCCCTTCCGTGTTAAAACGGAAGCGATTTAGTGAACGATTCTTATCAAGGTCGAGAACATCACACATATCGCGCAGACAGAACCAAGGGTTATTATCGATGGTAATGATGCGAACTTCCGTTGCACGGAATTGAAAAGGGATTACCTGACCTTTACTGGTTGCAGTGCTATCATTCATGTGCAGTTCCTTTCATAGAGGTTGGGGCTGTGCTTCCTGAAGCCCTTGGCGTGGCAGCGCCGAGGGCTTCTTCATTTTACCTTTCTGGCCATGCCCATTTGTAACCGTTCGGGCATTAAGTCCGCCCTTTTTTGACCGTCTTTGTCTGATTGCTGGATTTCCCTTTGCACCTTTATGAAATGGACCAACTGAGCGTTCATGGAACGATCATTTTCAATGGCCACTCCTCTAAGCCAATCAGCTAGCTCGATAGGCATGCGAATCTGGGTTTTGTATTGGTGCATAAGTCCTCTTTTTTGGATCACCGTGGTTACAACTGAAATGTAACCACGGTGGTTCTATTGTGTCAACACCACGGTGGTGCAAAAATAACGTCATGAGCAGAACAGATCCGCAATTGAAGGTAAGGCTGTCAGAAGAGCTGAAAGCGGCAGTGACTGAAGCAGCCAAAAGAAACCACCGATCCGTCAACGCGGAGATCGTTGCACGCCTAGAGGAAAGCTTTGATGACTACCTTGTAGCGGGTCATCGGCTAAGCGACGAGATTTCCCCGGACGAGGCGGCTGATTGGAAAGCGCGTGTTTTGGCAGTAGAAGAAGCGATGAGGGCATTTATTGACAGCCGTTCGTTCTTGGAGCGAGCAGAGTCCAAATCCAAGCCAAAATAGTCAGGGTGTCTCTAATGGAGACACCCTTTATCTACCCCTCCCCCAAATGCCTCAGCACTGAGTCCATGATCATCTCTCGGTCCTGAGTGCTGAATCCCAGCAGCTCCCTTTGAGCATAATTGACCTGTGGACCATCTGGGCTGACGCGATCACGTAGCCCTAGCTGATGTACACGCGCAATATTGGCGATACCTCCGTAAAACGCCACGGTGGCTGCACTGCTGGAGCCTTTGACCTTGAGGTATTTGGTAGTGCGCAGCTTGTTGAACATCGCCTTGTCTCGGATGCGCCCTCGTTGACTGCGTAACTTTCCTGCATCTGAGCCACCAGATGTTGGCTTAAGCCACGTCTCAATTCGATCCCTTCTGAAGGTTCTTATGGCATTGACCTCTCGATCATAGCCCGTCATACGAAGACCTTCGTCTTGCCAACTCACCATGTTAGCTTCACGAAGCGCCCCCCCGGGTTTCTTGTAGAGAAAGCGCACAGGGTCATTTTTAGGCTGATACTTTTTGCGTGGCTTGCGGACCTTGAATCTACTGCCATCAGGGTTTTTCTGTGACTTGATACGGGCGACTTGGCTGCGGCGCAGATCAGTCGCCACTGCTCTCGCGAGTTTTCTGCGCTCCTTCGCTTCCAGTTTGGCCAACAAGGGGCCGACCCACTCTTCCAGCGCTTCCAGATCATTATCCATGCTCATTTCTCCATTCGGCGGCCAGGGTGTAGTCGGCATCGGCTGCGCTATCACGAATCAGTAGCTGCCAGCGGGGGGCGGGGCAGCCGGTAGCCTCGAAGCGGGCCAGTACGTGATCCACCTGGATACGACCAGCATCGCAATCCACCTTGGCGAGTACGCGCTCGGTGAGTTTGACGCGCAGGGCTACGTCTACGGATTTATGGTTGAGGATCTCGGCTTCAAAGCTGATGGCCTGAGCAGGATCGGCATCCGGTTGGTACTCGGCCAGCCACTGCAGCAGTGGCACAATGAGGGTATCGAGGTCCGCGCTAAAGTCGGTGAGGACCAACTGCGCCGTAAACTGGTATTCGTGGGTGAGGTTGGGGCCCCGGCGAAACTCGATACTGCCTTCTTCCACAAAGGTGAGCAGCCGTTCAGGATCGCGGGCGAGTATCGGTACGGCGTTAATCAGGTGTGTGCGCAGCAGGTGGAGTTTTTTCATCGGCGTTCTCGTGGCAGGCAATAATGGCGTCTACTTCGGCGGCGCACTGCGCCCATGCCGCTTCGGTGCGTTCAAGCTGCAGGTGCAATTCGCCATTGGTGAATGGGTTACTGGCCGGGAGCGTGCAGGGGCTTGGCGTCGCGCACTGATTCGTAATAAGCAGCGGCGCCGGTGATGGCGGGGCGGTGGCGCAGCCGGTTAACAGCATCAGGCAGGCGAGCAGCAGCCCAGGCGCGTAGCGTCTCGTTTTCACGGTGAAGATCCTCAATGATGGTCAAGCGGTCGGAGGCGGTTCGCGCAAGCGCCGCCTGTTGCTGGGCTAAAGCGCGGCGCTGGTTGGTCTGGCGTAAAGCGTTATCCCAGAGCGCATCAATCACGACCTGATGCTGGGCTTCGCGTTGGCGGGATTCCGCCAGTTGCTGTTCGGCAAGCTCGGCGCGGGCCTCAGCGGCGTGGGTGCGTTGCCACAGTGCCCAGGTCACCAGCAGCACAAGTGCCAGAATGGTAAGGGCGGCAAGTAGTCGGCTCATGGGGAGGGCGCCTGTTCCAGCCCGGCCAGACTCAATCCTGAAAGACAAAGCTCCCGTTCGGTAGCGCGGCGTGTCACCAGGCCGTTGAGTTTTCGCCCATCGGCATATACCCAGCGGCTTAGCTCATGGCAGGCGCCGCGCAGGTCGCCCTGGTTAAGCTTGCGTAGCAGGGTGGAGCGGGCAAAGTTGCCTTCCCCAACGTTGTATACGAAAGATGCCAGCGCGGCGCGGGTGGGGGCGGGTAGGTTTACCCGGGCGCGCCTGTCGACCGTGGCGAAGGCGTCGCCCAAGTCTTCTTCAAGCAAGGCGGTACACTCTGCCTGGCTGAGCGTTTGCCCCATGCGTACGGTGGCCGTGTGGCCATAGCAGATGGTCGGGATACCCACGGGGTCGTGGTAAGCCGTGGGGTGGTAACCTTCGTAGTAAGTCACCACGGCGGTGGCGATACTAATGGCACCGGCAGCGAGGCTAACGCCAATACGTGTTTTAAGACCCACGACGGTTCTCCCAGTAGTGGCGCAGGCGGGTGAGGTAGCGGGGTACCAACAACCCGATCTGCAGCGCGAGATATAAAAGCGTTAACACCGTGACCCAGTCAGCGGGCGTCATGCCGCCCACGTGCAGCAGCGAGACGACCGCCGGTGGTGAGGCCTTGGCGGTCTCGGTAGAAATTTCAAAGTGATGGCTCATGCGGGCCTCAGCCTGTGTTAGTCCCACAGCTGCACGCGGGGTGCACTGTGTTGGGGCTTGGTGATCGTGGGCAGCGTAATGGGCGTGCCGTGAGGGAGTATCGGCCCGTGTTCGGCCAAGCCCGGGTTGGCTTTTAGCACCTGTTCGGTAAGCCCTTGGGTGCGGCCATAAACGCGGTAGCACACCGCGTCCAGCGTGTCGTTTTGCTGGGCGTACACCACGTTCATATCAGCTCGACGGTGCTATGCGGGCGGCCCTCGATCTCGCTGATCGCCCAGGCGGCATCGCGGCGGTAGCTGTCGGCGGGGTTGGCCAGCTGCTCGCCACGCTCGCGGCCGCTGTTGGTAGCGTCGAAGTCGGCGTAGTGTTCGACCAGGCTGGCATGCGCGGTCGAGAACACGGCGCGCAGGTATAGCCCGCGAAAAACCTCCGGCGCTTGCCATACGGGAATGGGCAGCGAGTCCATCGTGGCGTAGCCGGCATCGACCTTGGCCTGCTGCCAGTGGCGTAGAACACGATTCACCGTGGCCATGCCAGCTTGCAGGGCGCTTTCAATCCGGGCGCTGGTAATAGTGCTGTCCAGCCGGTGGCGTTCGCGGAACGCGCTGGGCTGAATATCCGGCCAGAAGCCGTTGTTTTCGATGGCCTGTTCAGCGGTATCGCTGGGGGGCGTGCCTGCCGAGATAAAGCTGCTCATCATGGCTCCTGGTAGCGGGTAACCGTTTTTCGCGCGGGGGCGGGCGCGATGAATAAGAAGGGGGTGGGCGGCGTTCGAGCGTCAGCATGGGCTTGAATGCCTGAGTGCTTGGCTCTTACGTCGCGCCCCCTGACGTCGGCGGTCGACTCGGTTTGCCGCTAGCCCGTGGGCTGGGCGGCAGCGTTTTGTTTCAGTTCACGTTCCAGGCGTTCAAGGTCTTTCTTCACGCCGATGCGGTCGTTGAGCTCCAGCGCACGGGTAAGGCTTGCGTGGGCTTCATCCAGTTGGTTGGCCACACGCAGCGCATACCCCAACGCCTTATGAAGCTTGGCGCGGATCTGGTCGTGCATATCAGCGCTTGCGGTGAGGTGTTCAACTTCCACCAGGTGAGCGAGCAAGGCGAGGGAGTCGGTGCCTTCATCGTCCATTTGCTTAAGTGCCTGGTCGGCCACTTCTTCCGCGATGATGGCGGCGGTGCCGCGCTCGAACTGGTCCGGCGGCGTTAGGCCGTGCTTGAGGGCATAGCGGGCAATGGCAATAGCACCGCCCAGGTCGCCGGCATCGATACGCCAGAGCATGATGCGCATGAGCACGTCATCTTGTGCGCCTTGACCGGCTTCCAGCACACCGGCCACGTACTCGGCGTAGTTGGGCAGGATCTCGCGCTTGATCTCGGCCTTCTTCTCCATCGATTGAGTGGATTTAAGGCGGCGGTAGTCTTCGAACAGGGCGGCCTGCATAAGCTCGTAGGCTTCGCCCTGCATGGGTGCATCGCCCGCGTCAGCGGCCGCTTGGGCAGCGCTAACGCGTTCGAAGTGTTTTCGAATCGAACTGACCATCGATTACTCTCCCGCCGGTGCTTCGGTGGGGGCGTTTTCACGCGTGATGTTTTCAATCAGGCAGCCAAATCCATAATCTTCAATGACATAGGCATCATTGCTTGATTCATAGTTTTCTACGCGTTTGCGTTCAGGCTTGTCCTTGAGGTAACGGCGGCGTGAACCCTCTTGCCAGTACAGAGACAGGTTCTCAAACGATGTAATGAAAATGCCGTTCTCAAGCATGAAGGGAGCCTGGAAGCTGTTAAGCCCGCCAATACGCTTGGCCGCCATAATCATATCCAGCGCCCGGCTTTCAGTTGGCTGTTCGTACTGATTGATCTTGGGTAGGTACTCTTCCGTCATGAGGGTACGGCCCACAATGGCGACCAAGTCGGTAGAATCTCGGTACCAAGGCTCGATCATTGAGTTAACGGCTTCTTGAACCAGTGCATCCAGATTCTGGAACTCTTGGCCTTTACCAATCACGTGGCCGCTAGATACCCGCGCTGGGGAGTGACTGCGGTATTTTTGTAGCCAGCCAATGTTAACGTCCTGAAGTAGCGGGTTCGCCGCTCGGTCCGTCTGCTTGGCAGCCGTTTTACCGTTAAAGCCGATCATCAAACGATCAAGTGCTTGCTGTTTGATGATGGCGTCGCGAATGCGCGATTGAAAATCAGGAAACTTGGCCCAAGCATCAAGCTTTGCCCAGGTCAGGTAGGTATCGTATTCGGTGGATTCACAACGGTACTCATGGTTATCCATTGTGGTGGGATCAATAGGATTACGGTCACGCTGGGTAACATCAGTACGGGCAGCAATAGGCCCATTGATACCGAGTCCTAGCTTTTGACCGACAAGATCACGCACGCCGATTACGTTGATCCGACTTAGAAAATCACTAGAGTCCTGGATCTTGGTTTCCAGCGTTTGCTGGACGCTTGGCTCAATATCAAACGAAGAGAACGCGTTATCTGCTCCGTTAAGTCGGGCAAGTCGCTGACCGTATTGGTTGAAGAGCTTGCGAGTTTCAGTGCGCATATTGGTGGCGTCTCTTAGCAGTCGGTTTCGATGGTGCCGTCGTTGCCGGTGGCAGGCGTGCGCGGCTGGCGGTTCGGGGTGTTGTCGATCTTGCTGTACAGCGCGTCGAAGTCTTTCTTCAATGCGTCATGGGCACTTTGCAGCTCATTGAAGGCGGACTGAGTGGGGCGCTTTTTCAGCGCTTCGCTGAGTGCCTGATGTTTTTCAACGAACAGGCCCAGGGTTTCTTCGAGGTCCGTGCGGAAGGCGGCAAAGCCTGCTTCCGTTTTAGCGTCCTGCTTTTTGAACAGAGCTTTCACGCGCTCGGCCAGTGTCGGGCCTTTTTCTTCGGACTCTTCGCTAAAAGAGAGGTCGGTTTCCAGCGCTTCGGAAAACAGGTTTTCCGGGCGCTGTTTGCGGGCGGCCAGTGGGGAGTTTTTGCCCTCAGCAGCGCTGAACTTGAGCATGGACGTACCCAGCGAGGCCGGGGAGTCAGTGACCGCTAGGCCCACCAGGTAGGCTTCGCCGGAATCAGCAAAGTTGAGATCTACTTCCATGGAGGTGTAGATCTTTTGGCGTTTCTCGACCATGGCCTTGAGTTCGTCGGTCGGGTCGATCTCGGCGTAGAGACCGAGCTTGCCGTCGTCGTCCTTCTCGGTTTTGAGCGCCGTCACATCGCCGTAGGCCTTGAACGGGCCATCCGGCAGCATGCCTTTGATGTGTTCCATGTTGACCCGGCAACCATAGTTATTGGGGTCAAAATTGGTGGCCATTTGGGTGAGCCATTCGGCGCTGATAGTGCGGCCATCGGTGGTAGCGCCTTCTTTTGCGATACGGTGCCAGGGCATTAGCGGACCTCGGTTTGGTAGGGGCGGTTGGGCTGCCGTCAGGTTCCGCGTGTAGCGCGTTTGACTCAACGCTTGGGCGTTGTGCGAGCGAGGTAAGACAAGGCGGGGCAGGCGTCGGCATCAAGCGCGGCGGGTACGCTGGCGGCATGACACCTCAAACGCATATCAACGACGACCATCACCGACTTTCTGCTCGCCATCTCTATTGGATGGGGTGGCGGATTGCGCGTATTGCTGAATTTTTGGACTTGCCGCGGGCAACCGTGGATAGCTGGAAAAAGCGCGATGCGTGGGACGACGCCACGCCGACCCAGCGGGTAGAAGGGGCGCTGGAAGCGCGTCTGGTACAGCTGATCTGGAAGGATCAGAAAGAGGGGAAAGACTTCAAGGAGATTGACCTGCTCGGCCGCCAGATCGAGCGGCTGGCCCGGGTACACAAGTATCAGGGCAGTGGGAAGGAGACTGACCTCAATCCGAACATTGAGAAGCGCAACTCCGGCGAGAAGCGTAAGCCTGCACGCAACGATGTGGGTGATGAGGGCGTTATTCAGATCGTCGAGGCGTTCGAGGCCTCGCTATTCGATTACCAGCGGGGCTGGTACCGCGCCGGGCAACATGAGCGCATTCGTAACCTGCTGAAGTCGCGGCAGATCGGCGCGACCTGGTACTTCGCTCGGGAAGCCATTGCCGATGCCATGGAGACGGGTAAGAACAAGATTTTCATGTCCGCCTCAAAGGCCCAAGCACACATCTTCCGGCACTACATCGTGCAGTTTGTGAAGGAAGTCACCGGTGTTGAGCTGAAGGGTGACCCCATTATTCTCGCCAATGGCGCGGAGTTGCATTTTCTAGGCACCAACGCCAAGACGGCGCAGGGATACCACGGCGATACCTATTTAGACGAATACTTCTGGATTCATGGTTTCGAGACGTTCCGCAAGGTGACGTCGGGCATGGCGATGCATAAGAAGTGGAAGCAGACCTACTTCAGCACGCCATCGTCGGTTGCCCACGAGGCGTATCCGTTCTGGACCGGTGACCGATTCAATAAACGCCAGAAGAAAGCCGAGCGGGTGAAGATCGATATCAGCCACGCGGCGCTGAAAAATGGAGCGCGGGGGCCGGATGGTCAGTGGCGGCAAATCGTGACCATTGAAGATGCCATCGCCGGTGGCTGTGATCTGTTCGACATCGACCAGCTGCGCCTTGAGTACAGCGATGATGAGTTTGCGAACCTGCTGATGTGCGAGTTCGTGGACGATACGCAAAGCGCTTTCCCGCTGGCGATGATGCAGCGCTGCATGGTGGACAGCTGGGATGCCTGGCGGGATCTAAAACCCTTCGCGCCGCGACCCTATGGCGAGCATCCGGTGTGGATTGGTTACGACCCGGCCGGTGATGGTGAAGATGGCGATGGTGCGGGCCTGGTGGTGGTCGCACCGCCGAAAACCGCCTACAGCAAGCACCGCATCCTTGAACGCCATCGGTTGAAGGGGCGTGACTATGAGGCCCAGTCCGAGTTTATCCGCAGCGTGACCCACCGCTATAACGTGACTTTTATCGGCATTGATACTTCAGGCCTTGGCGAAGCCGTCGCCCAGCTGGTGGCGAAGTTCTTCCCCACGGTGACCCGCTACCGCTATACCCCCGAAATGAAGTCCCGCTTGGTCATGCAGGCGCAGCAGATCATCAATAAAGGGCGTCTTGAATTCGATGCTGGGTGGGTAGATCTCGCCCAGTCATTCATGGCGATCCGCCGAGAGCTGACCGCATCCGGGCGCCAGATGACCTACACCGCAGGGCGCAATAATCAAACCGGCCACGCCGACCTGGCGTGGGCCACCATGCACGCCTTACACAATGAACCTCTTGATGGTCCTGCTGATTACGGCACGGGCCGTTCCCTAATGGAGATATATGGATGAGCGAAGCGGCAGTAGCGCCAAAGCCCCGGGTACGCGTGCCCGCTTACGTGGAAGACACCGAGACCACGGCCGCACCTGCCAAGGCGGAGGCGTTCAGCTTTGGTGAGCCGACGCCAGTGATTGATGGTTACGACTTCTTCTATACCGGCTGCTGGATGCTGGGTAATGAGTGGTACGAGCCACCGGTGGACTTTCCCGCACTGGCCCAAACCTATCGCGCCACGGCGCACCATGGCTCGGCCATTCAGGTGAAGCGCAACATTCTGGTGCGTTCGTTTATTCCTCACCCGCTGTTAAGCCGCCAGGCGTTCAGCGCACTGGCCACCGATTACCTTGTGTTTGGTAACTGCTATCTGGAGAGGATCTTCGGCCGCTTGGGCAGACTGTTGGCACTCAAACCTGCCCGCGCCAAGTACGTGCGTCGCGGCGCGGATCTGAGCCGCTACTTCTGGGTGCCCAACTGGTCGGAGCGCAGCGAGTTTGAAGAGGGCAGCATCATCCACCTGCTGGAACCTGACATTAACCAGGAGGTGTATGGCGTACCGGATTACCTGGGCGCGCTGCAGTCGATCTACCTGAACGAAAACGCCACGCTGTTCAGGCGCAAATATTACTTGAACGGCTCCCATGCTGGGTTCGTGATGTACGTCTCCGATGCGGCCCACAATCAGGAAGACATCGACGCCATGCGCACGGCGCTAAAAGAATCGAAAGGCGTGGGCAACTTCCGCAACCTGTTCCTCTACAGCCCCAACGGCAAAAAAGACGGCATCCAGATCATCCCGATCAGCGAGGTCGCCGCCAAGGATGACTTCGCCGCGATCAAGAACATCACCCGCGACGACCAACTGGCAGGCCACCGCATCCCCCCGCAGCTAATGGGTATTATCCCCAACAACACGGGCGGCTTCGGCGATGTGGAGAAAGCCGCCAAGGTGTTCGTCACCAATGAGTTGGAACCGGTGCAAGCGGTGTTCAGTGAGATCAACGATCTGCTGGGGGAGGAGGTGATTCGGTTTAAAGAGTATTCGTTGGCTTCTGCTAGCGAGCCACCCGCTGCCCCGATTCATTAACCACACGTCCAACCGAAAACGCCGCCCACCGCGCCCAGATTTTTGATTCCCCAAATCGGGGGAATCAAAAGTGGCCATTGCCTGTCTCCTGTGTAGCATCATCTTCCTGTGCGAAAACCCAGCACTTCACCGAGCCGCCAAACAGCCCGCTATTGACCGTGCGATAATCAATGAATAGCGGCGTTTCGCTACCGCGTAGCGTGCGGCGCAGCAGCGAGAGTTTGGGAAGGGTAAGGTGGTGTTTTTCGGCCAAGCGCTGGAGGTGTGGCAGGCTAACGGCTAGGCGGGCGGGGTCGTGGCTATGATTGATCTCCTCGCCCTTGGCAATTAGCTCGCTGACGGTATTCCAGAAGATATCCAGGCGTGAACGCTCTACTAAATCCGGGCCGCCCAGTGCCTCTAGCGGAGGTGCTGGCATCTTTCCGGCCTGACAGTTGTGAACCATGGCCGTATGCATGGCCTCGCGGATCTCGGGACGGTGCTCGCGGCGGATCTTCTCCATCAGGCGGATGGCGGCTTCTTGGTGCTGGGTGATGCGCTTGTTCTCCTCAAGACGCTGTTTCTCGGCCTGATCGACGAGGTTGTAGCTGCCTTGGCTGAGTAGCTCGGGAAGCATTTCGTCAAAAATCCAGCTCTCAAAACGTTCGGCTGCGGGCAGTCGGCTTCGGGTAATCAGGCGAAGGACATTGCCCTGATCGATGATGGTGACATTCTGTTTTCCGCCCGGCGTAAGGGTGTAACGACTGGTTACCCCCTTTGGACGGCAATTCTCGGCTACGGCACGCCGAGAATTGGTGTGTTCCAGAACGTTGCAGATGTCCTTGGCAACGAACCATGGCTTACCATTTATCACGGTGGAGCGAATCAGGCTGTCACCAAAGTTAAAGGGCATCATGGCGTGATTCATTAAGCATTTTCTCCGAAAAGTCTAAAAGATGCCGCTGGCTGGCGGATATAGCATCCAATTCCTGTTGCATTTGGAATTGTTCTCGACCATGGCTAGTTCCTTGGCCGTGTCTAGGGTTAGGTGGTAATCGATACGCCCCTGCTGGCCGAAGTTTTCAGCGTAAGTGATTGATTCTAGGGCTCCCCCATTTTGGGGAATAGTTTTATGCCCTTCGCCAGGCATCATCTCAAGGGTGATGTAGTCTTCGCCCTCTACAAATCCATACTGCTCGATTCGATTGCGAAACCAAGTCGAGAAGTCGCGACCTAACTCTAAAAACTTATGCAGGTCACGGGCGTTGCACAGCAGCGCTTCCTCCGATTGAAACACCGGAATCATCATGTCATTCATGGGTTTCTCCTTTGCTAACAACGGATTAGTGTACTTGCTGCTGTAGGCGCTCAAGGTAGCGGCCTGCAATCGCGGCACCGTCTACCATGTGGCTGTACATCGCTTTGCCTGCCGGGGAACCTAGCTGGCTAAGCGCCTCGTAAAGATGATACTGGCGATCAAGCTGCCGCAGCGCCTGCATATGGTGGCATAGGGCATACAGGTTGGTGCAGTCGCTGCTGTCCAGCACCGTTTCATCGCTATGGGCGGGTAGCCATTCACCATCAAGGGCATAAGCCGCCACAAAGTTACGCGCAGCATCCAACTGGTCAGCGGGAATATCAGCGGCAGAGCGCACGCCAAAGGCAGCATGGGTTTGTGCCCATAGCTTGGCCGTTGCACGGCGCTGTGCTGTCGTGGGTAAGTTTGCGACCTTGCTTTTGATCAACACCCCCAGCATTTGAAAGCCATTGGTACCGATGGTCTGGCCGATCAGCGTATCCAGCTTGCCGTCTGCGTCGTGGAACTGGCCATGCTTACGAATCGCAGGCAGTACCTCAGCTGTAACCCATTTCTTAAAGCGTTTGGCCTCGGGCTTGCGGCTAGTAAGGATAAGAGAATACAAACCTGATTCGTTAAGAATGCTCAGACTTTGAGTACCCCCAAGGGTGTTCATACTGTGAACACCCTTTTCATCGTCATCCAGGCGGGAGAGGGCACGGCGGGAGTTGACGATGGCCAACGCCTCACAAATATCGCTGGCAACGAACCACGGCTGATCATCAATCAGCAGGGTGCGTACGGGATGAGAATCGAACTGGAAAGGAATGATGTGGGCTGACATAAACAGTCTCCGCTACTAAACGGTTGACCACCACGAATGAGGTGGCCGGGAGGTTAGTAGCCGTGACTGCACGGTGTGACTTCTTCCCCTTGCGGGTATTGTATCCGTCACCCTCCCGGCCATAAAAACTGGCTGGGTTACCCAGAAAAAGCAGGCATAAAAAAACCACGTCTATCGGGCGCGGAGATCCGGCAGTCATCGAGCTACTACACTCTTGGGGCTAAGACTAGCGGCACCGCCCCCAGCTGTCAATCCAGCCGCCCGCACCCACAGCGCGCCGTCGACTCCCCGCCCCGCCTGCGCGCTAAACCCGTGTGTTTTTATGCACCCATGCACTAGCTACCAAGCCGCGCCGGTACTGGGCTTTACGGCCCTGTTGCAGACGTGTTTTCTCATGCGGAATCTTGCGAACTCAATGGAGTAATCCCGGACAAGGAGGCCACGGGGAAATCTCCCAGAAAGCATGGGGGGGCTCGGAAAAAGGTAATCTAGGTAATTTGGTTGCTTTTCATCTGTAAGTTTCTGTTTTTTCTTATTTTTAAGATTACCTCTAAAAGGTAATAAAAGGTGATCCAAAAGGTAATCTTAAAGTAAATACCTGAAAATATTAGGATTCATAAAAACAAGAATTTACCTATTTAAAAGGTAATGTGGTTACCTATTGATCACCTTTTTATTACCTTTTGAACGACTGTTTTAATTATATATATTTCAGTGCTTTATGGTGTATTTTGGAGATTTATTACCTTTATTACCTTTTTCCGAGCCCCCCAAACATTCTGACGCACCCCTACGCATGATGCGCACGCACACGCGTCACTCGCGGATCTGTAAGCAAAAGGGAAACAGAACAAAAGCGCTATTTAGTTGGCACAAATTTGGTACTTGTTCTTAACGAGAGGCTTAACGGCGGGGTTTCGGTCTAATCCATCATAGGGGCCACAGAAAAGCGGCGGGCCGCATCTGCTGGGCTTAACTTGTTCATATCAACCATTTGCATCTTTTTGATGCCGTATATAAATACACATATTCAATACCCTTTGATACGGTACATAGGTGTACTTGGTGTACCTGATTCGTACCTTGGTTACGTAATCAGATAATTATCTAAAAAGGGGGTACACCAAAGCGACGTATCAAAAGCGGAGGATTCGTTGGCGGGCAATTGTACGCAAGAAAGGGTAGCCAGTACAAAGCAAGACGTTTTTACCAAGCTGCATGTGGTTGGGCATAGGCATTCGAGAGTGGATTA
>NZ_JBQSVC010000043.1:0-20183 GCF_052376035.1 Halomonas sp. AOP7-E1-9 | reverse complement strand
TCGGCTGGGTTTTTTGTGTGCGTGGAAGAAAGAAAAAGATCTCCCCATGCGAGAGTCCCGGAGCGCCGGCCGGCGGATGGCCGCCCCGGTCATCGTCAGGCACTTATTGTGAAAAATCCCCCGGAGCTCAGGCCGCGGGGGATTTTTTTATGCGTGGAAAATGAAAAGCGGTGGCTGAAGCTTATGCTTACAAAACTATGCCTACAAAAATGCCCTGTAGCGCCTCGCGCGACAGGGCATTTAACGTTGTATGGCGAGCGAACTAGCCGCAGATCGCTTCCAGCGCCTCTATCAGGCTATCCATCTCATCGTCAGTGCCGATGGTAATGCGCAGGAAGTTATTAAGCTCAGAGGTATTGAAGTGGCGTACGAGAATGCCGCGTTCGCGAAGGCCCGCAAACAGTTGAGTGCCTGCATGCTCAGGATGTTGGGCAAGCACAAAATTAGCCTTGGAGGGTAATACCTCAAATCCTAATGCTTCAAGACGCTGACGGGTGCGTTCACGGGTTGTAATCACGCGCTCCCGGCTTGCGTCAAAGTGCGCTTTATCGTCAAGTGCAGCAATACCTACAAGGCTTGCCAGGCTATCTACCGGGTAGGAGTTAAACGAGTCCTTAACGCGGTGCAGGCCATCAATCAACTCCATTGAGCCAATGGCGTAGCCCAAGCGTAAGCCGGCTAGGCTGCGCGATTTGGAGAACGTGCCCGTCACTAGTAAATTTGGATAGCGATCAATTAATGCAATCGCGCTTTCGGCGCCAAAGTCGACATACGCTTCATCAACCAATACAACGCGATCCGTTACTCGCTTGAGTAGTGTTTCAATATCCTCAAGCGAATGCGCATGCCCGGTAGGCGCATTCGGATTGGCAAAAATCACTCCGCTACGCGCCGACGCGGTTCCCAGCGCCTCCAGATCAACTTCCCACTGCTCATTGAGTGGATGAGTGCGTAGCTCAACGTTATAGAGGTTGGCGTATACCGGATAAAAACTATAGGTAATCGATGGGGCATCAAGCGGTGCGCCGTGACAGAAGAAGGCTTGAAAAGCCAACGCTAGCACCTCATCTGAACCATTGCCCACAAATACCTGCTGGCTTTCAACGCCATACGTTTCAGCAAGTTTTGAACGCAGTGCGGCAGACGTTGGGTCGGGATAGAGACGCAAATGGTCGGTCGCGTAGTCACGCAGTGCCTGGCCGACGCTTGGCGCTGGCGGGTAAGGGTTTTCATTGGTATTGAGCTTGATAATACGCTCACGCGGCTGCTCCCCGGGTATATAAGGGGTTAGCGCTTTAACAGCGGGACTCCAGTATTGGCTCATGTGGGTAACCTGATTATCCTTGCATAATAGGCCATGGTCGCTTGATGCTCGCTTAAGCGCAAGCATTCCCCTTGCAATCAGGGGTGTGCGTTGCACCTTGTAACGGTTATGCTGTCATAATCGCGCGAAAGAAATGTATGACCAACACGATAAGGAGACACCCCATGCAATTCAGGAGTTTGCTAGCCGGTTCGGCTATGTTGGCATTGTTGGCAGGCTGTGCGACCGGCGGCCCTTCGGCCCAGGAAAGTGACGCAGGCGTTAGTGCGTCACAACAGCGCTACCAAGGCACACTGCCTTGCCGTAACTGTGATGGTATTGATCTGGACGTTACCATGGTGGGCGAAGAAACAAGCACACCTGATGAGCGTACTTTCACACTGGATGCGACGTATCGCAATCACCCTCAAACGCCTCCGCCGGAAAACTACGCAGGTAACTGGGAAGTGTTGAGCGGCACGCCGTCTGATCCCGATGCCTCTGTGTACGAGTTGACGCCCAATGGCGACGGCCAAATTTACTACTTTCAACGTATTGATGAACGTACGCTGGAGCTAATTGATCCAGAGCGTCGTCGCTTTGAAAATGGCGAAATGTTGCAGCTACAGCGTCAGTAAGTAAGCAGTAACATCCTAAGGCGGCCATTGGCCGCCTTTTGTATTTTATAGTCTGGTAATAGTGACAAAGAGTTAATATCAACGGGAGTATCAGCGCGGTGGCTAAAGCCAAAAGTGCCTTTGTATGTACCGAGTGCGGCGCGGAGTATCGCAAGTGGCAGGGCCAGTGCTCCAGTTGTAACGAGTGGAATACGCTGAGCGAAATTCGCCTGGCCAGTGCGCGGCCCGGAAGCGGAAGCAGTGGGTCAGGTCGGGGAGGTTATGCGGGTGACCTCTCCCGGGATGTGGTTGATTTAAGCAATGTCGACCTAAGTGAAGTGCCACGGCTAAGCTCCACCTTTAATGAGTTTGACCGTGTGTTGGGCGGTGGCTTGGTGCCGGGTTCTGCGGTACTGCTTGGGGGTAACCCTGGTGCGGGTAAGTCCACGCTACTGCTGCAAACGGCCTGTAAGCTGGCCCAGCAGCGGCGCATTTTGTATGTCACCGGTGAAGAGTCATTGTCTCAGGTCGCCATGCGTGCCCATCGCCTGCAGCTGCCTACCAGCGGCTTGAAAATGCTTGCGGAAACCAGCGTTGAGACCATCCTGGCCGTGGCTGAACGTGAGAAGCCTGAAATATTGGTGATCGACTCTATCCAAACCATGCATCTGGAGGATATTAGCTCGGCACCGGGCGGGGTGGCCCAGGTACGTGAGTCCGCCGCTGCGCTTACCCGCTTTGCCAAGCAAACCAATACGGTGCTGTTGCTGGTGGGCCATGTCACCAAAGATGGCACGCTGGCAGGCCCCAAGGTGCTGGAACACATGATCGATGCGTCGCTTTTGCTGGAAGGTGGCGCTGACTCCCGCTTTAGAACCCTGCGCGGTCAGAAGAACCGCTTTGGTGCGGTGAATGAGCTGGGCGTCTTCGCCATGCTGGAGCAAGGCTTAAAAGAGGTTAAAAACCCCAGTGCCATTTTTCTCTCGCGCCAGGAAGAGCAAGCGCCAGGCAGCCTTGTCATGGTGGTGTGGGAAGGCACTCGCCCTATTCTTGTCGAAGTACAGGCGCTGGTTGATGAATCCGCTTTGGGGAATCCACGCCGTGTGGCGGTTGGGGTAGACCAAAACCGTTTAGCCATGCTGCTGGCCGTGCTCAACCGCCATGGCGGTCTTTTTACCGGCGACCAGGATGTTTTCCTGAACGTGGTGGGCGGGGTGAAAGTATTGGAGACCAGCGCGGACCTGGCCGTACTGCTTGCGGTCGTCTCCAGCCTACAAAACCGCGCGTTACCCAAGGAACTGGTAGTGTTTGGCGAAGTGGGGCTTTCTGGTGAAATACGCCCGGTACCCAGTGGGCAGGAGCGTATTGCCGAGGCCGCCAAACACGGTTTTTTACGTGCCATTGTACCTCGTGCGAATGCACCCAAGCAGTCACCCAAGGGGATGGAAGTCATTGTCGTCGATAAGCTTAGCGACGCGCTAGAGGCGCTTTAAGTAGGCTACGCTATAAGAATTGTTATTCAGGCTGTTATAACAACTGTTCTAAAGACAAGCAGTGCCAAGGAGAGACACAATGAGCTCAATTCGCCTAACCCAATACAGTCATGGCGCAGGCTGTGGCTGTAAAATAGCCCCGGATGTACTGGACAGCATTCTCGCCAAAGCGGGGCCGGTAGCCGGGCATAAGCAGCTCATTGTGGGCAATCAAGGACGCGAAGATGCCGCTGTCTATGACCTGGGCGATGGGCGAGGCATGATTGCCACTACCGACTTCTTTATGCCGATTGTCGATGACCCGTTTGATTTTGGGCGAATTGCTGCCACGAACGCCATCAGTGATATTTACGCCATGGGCGGTACGCCGGTCATGGCGCTGAGTATTCTCGGCTGGCCATTAGACAAGTTGAGCGCGGAGATTGCCGGCGATGTCATTGCCGGCGCCCAGGGCGTTTGCCGTGAGCTGGGTGTCGCCTTGGCGGGAGGCCATTCGATTGATGCGCCCGAGCCCATTTTTGGCCTGGCAGTGAATGGGCTGATCGACCTGGACAAGCTAAAGCTCAATAGCCGCGCTAAGCCGGGTGATCTGCTGTTCTTGACCAAGCCGTTAGGTGTTGGGCTGCTGACCACTGCAGAGAAGCAAGGCCTGCTGGAAGCAGGGCATCACGGGTTGGCTCGGGAAACCATGCTTAAATCCAACCGTATCGGCGTCAAGCTTGCCGATGTAAAAGGCCTTAATGCCATGACCGACGTTACCGGGTTTGGCTTAGCGGGGCATTTGTCGGAAATATGCAGCGCAAGCAACGTCATGGCCCAGATAGATTTTCGCCGCCTACCTCGGCTGGCTCAGGCAGAAACCTATCGTCGTCAAGGGGCCGTTCCCGGCGGCACACGGCGCAACCGCGATGCCTTAGGTAAAAGCTTGCCTGATATGGATGAAGCTCACTGGCAGTGGCTATGCGACCCGCAAACGTCAGGCGGTTTACTACTAAGTGTCGACTCTGCTTGGCAAGATGATGTTGAACGCGTTGGCCGCGAGTTCGGCTTATCGCTTCAGCCGTTTGGCGTCATGAAAGCCCGTGAGAGCGAGGCGCTGATCGAGGTGGTGGGATAGTGCTTGAGAGAGTGCCTGAAACAGCGCGCGACAGCGGCGCCAGAACTTCATGTGAGGGATTGGGACAGCTGTTGGGAGGGGCCGCTAAGCAGTGGAGCGCCTAGCGGCTATCTTTCGGCGTGGTTAGCTCACTTTAAGCCATTGAGTCATGACGCGATCAAGCAGCGGTGCCAGCCGATGAAAGCGCGTTGCGTCTTCAAGGATCTGGCTACTTTCCTGGCGAAAGCGGTCTGCCGCGGAAGAGGTAGGTGTAGTGGGCTCGGCATGCTCAAGGCGCTTTTTCACATTGGCAAGTGTTACCTCAAAAAGGCACAGCAAACCGATGACACGGCCACTGTCCCAACTAAAGCCTTGCAGCGGTGCCGCCGCACTGCCGCCCAGCGGCAATGCATTCTCGGGCAAGCTAAATACATACCGATGCCACATAAAGGCGTCAAACTGCTCGGGTAAGTCAAACGGGCTTTCTGGGGCTAGCGATACGGTATGCCAACCTCTTTCGGGATACGTACCTGGAGCGATGATTGCCCCAAGTGCCTGAGCGACCCACAGAGCCCCTAGGCCAATGCCCATCAGGGGCTTTTGACCATCCAGATAACGGTTAATCAATTTGTTTTCGGCTTTAAACCAGGCGGGCGGCTGATCTATAAACGTTTCAGGGCCATCCAGTACGATTAACGCATCGCTTTCTGCCGGACGAGGCGTTAACTCGCCGGCATAAAGATGAAAAATGGTGTAACTATGTCCCATACTGCTTAACCAATCCGTTAAGCGGGCGGGAGCATGATCAGCACTGTGCTGTAGCAAATGAATATGCATGGTAATCTCCTCGCCGGCCGTACACAGTAAAGGCTGTCAGTGTTAATGACAGCGCGAGTTCGACCATAACGTATTGCCCCCATTTCACCAATATCACGCGTTAGGAAATCAGTATGGCGTCCAAGCCCCCAGGATTTTATCAGCAGTTGCAACTGCTTCCGCTACCGGCTCAGCAAGCGTTTATGGCTGCATTATGTGAGCGCCTGCTGCCTAATTACGCCCTGTACGAGCAGACCACTGGCCAAGGGGATATTCACACGCTGCGTACCGTAATTAGCCTGGTTTGGGAGCGCTTAAGCGTGCCCAACGCGAGCATTGATTTTGCGCGTCAGGCGGAAAAGTTGGCGGAGTGCGAACCGCCTGCTGATGATGAAAGCTTTGGTGCGCGTCGTGCGCTGGACGCGGTGGTTTCCCTGTCGGCGTTGTTGGACACACTGCAAGGCGACTCGCCAGAAGCCGTGCTGGATGTGAGCCGTACGTCACGTGCCGGGGTGCGTGCCTTTATCGAACTTACTGAAGGCGAAGAGGATGCCCAAAAGCTTGCTTTACTGATTCGGGACCATCCGTTAATGGCCGACGAAAATGATTTTCAGGACGCGGTTTTGGAAGCGGTCAGTGAACCGCTAAACAAAGCCGCGCTTAAGGAAATACGCACGCTAGGGCGTAACGGCGGTATTAGTAATCTGGGCCTTAGCCTTGAGGAAGATGATGAGTGAGGCTTGGCCTGCCTAAAAGCGCAGGCCTGCGGTTACCATCATGCCAGCGGTGCCGAAAATGATGAGGTCAGACTCAAACCGCCCCCACTGCATACCAATGCTTGGCAGCAGGGCGGGTGCGGTTTCAAGGTGGTTGAGAGGGATTTTGTCCCGATACTCACCTTTATAGCCATGCAGGAGTCCACCGGTGAGTTTGGCCCTGACGTTAATCTCTTTGAACTGCCAAAGGGGGAATTCACGCCCGGCATAAACGTACCATGTGGGCTGATTATACGAGTTTTTAAACCACGCCGTACCTGCCAGCCAACGGTCCGGGTTATGTAACTCAATGCCGATCAAATTCTGCTGGTTGTTATGATCCGGCTGTGGATCAAAGTGGCGGGTTAACAGGCTGGTTTGCACCAGCGTATGGTCCAGCTCAAGCGTCGGAGGCCAGTCCGGTAAGGTGAAGGCTGAGGCAGATGCGCTCAGCCATAAACCAGTTAGCCCTCCCAACCATGGGAAACAACGGGGCATGTAATACTCCTAAAAAGGGACTGGGCAACAAACATGTTACAGACGCATCTCGATACCGCGTTCTGCCATATAGCGCTTTGCTTCAGGGATCGTATGCTCTCCAAAGTGGAAAATACTGGCGGCCAGCACCGCATCCGCACCACCTTTCAATACGCCGTCCACCAGGTGATCCAGATTGCCCACGCCGCCAGATGCAATCACTGGCACGCTCACGGCTTCTGAAATCGCGTGGGTCACGCCAAGGTCAAAGCCGATTTTGGTGCCATCACGGTCCATGCTAGTGAGCAGCAGCTCGCCCGCGCCAAGCTCGACCATTTTTTTGGCCCACTCCACCGCATCAAGCCCGGTTGGGCGGCGGCCGCCATGCGTGAAAATCTCCCAGCGCGGCGGCTCGCCTTCATTGGAGACGCGCTTGGCATCAATCGCCACTACGATGCACTGGCTGCCAAAGCGTTCCGCAGCTTCGCGAACAAATTCAGGATTCGTAACGGCGGCGGTGTTGATCGACACTTTATCCGCGCCGGCATTCAGCATTGTACGAATATCGTCACAGCTGCGAATACCGCCACCCACCGTCAGCGGAATAAACACTTCCCCTGCGATGCGTTCGACCATTTCGACAGTAGTATCGCGGCCTTCGTGGCTAGCGGTAATATCCAGAAAGGTAATTTCATCGGCACCCTGCTGGTTATAGCGCTGAGCAATCTCGACCGGGTCGCCTGCGTCACGAATGCCGACAAAGTTGACGCCTTTCACCACTCGCCCAGCATCAACGTCCAGGCAGGGAATTATACGCTTGGATAAGCTCACGCTCCGCCTCCTGTTAGCTGGTCGCTAAGACGTTGTGCTTCAGCCACATCCAGGCTGCCTTCGTAAATGGCACGACCGGTAATGGCGCCTAAAATACCGCTATCGGCGACATCGCACAGCGCTTTAATGTCATCCAGATTGGTCACGCCCCCAGAGGCGATGACCGGTAGGCCGCCTTCGCGAGCCAACTGAGCCGTTGCTTCAACGTTAACGCCTTGCATCATGCCGTCACGGGCAATGTCGGTATAGACGATGCTGGAGACGCCGTCATCAGCAAACCGCTTCGCCAAGTCGACGGCTTTAACGCTTGAAACTTCTGCCCAGCCGTCGGTGGCCACGAAGCCGTCTTTAGCGTCCAAGCCAACAATCACGCGACCTGGGAAAGCGCGGCACATTTCACCCACAAACGCGGGCTCTTTAACCGCCTTGGTGCCGATAATCACGTAAGATACGCCTGCCTTCAGGTAGTGCTCAATGGTTTCAGCAGTACGAATGCCGCCGCCAATTTGAATGGGCAGGTTGGGATAGGCACGTGCGATGGCCGTCACGGCATCGCCATTGACCGGCTTGCCTTCAAACGCGCCATTCAAATCGACCAGATGAAGGCGGCGCGCGCCAGCTTCTACCCAGCGCGCGGCCATAGCGACGGGATCATCGCCGTAAGAGGTCGCATCATCCATACGCCCCTGTTTCAACCGCACACACTGGCCGTCTTTGAGATCAATCGCAGGAATTACCAACATAACTAAACCTCTTAGGGCGTCCAGGTGACAAAGTTTTCGAGTAAGCGTAGGCCTGCTCGGGAGCTTTTTTCCGGGTGGAACTGTACGGCAAAGGTGGCGTCGCGGCCAATCGCCACGTGGGCACTGACATCGCCATAATGCGTGGTGCCAAAAACCTGGGCATCGTCGGCAGCATTCACGTAATAACTGTGCACAAAGTAGAAGTGCTCGTTGTTATCAATGCCTGCCCATAGCGGATGGTCATGGCTTTGTTCCACCAGGTTCCAACCCATGTGCGGCACTTTTAAACGCTGTTCGTGCGCGTCGCGCATCGTGGTCGGAAAGCGATCCACGCTGCCCTTGAAGAAGCCCAGACAGTCGACGCCGCCGTTCTCTTCGCTTCGCTCCATTAACATTTGCTGACCCACGCAAATGCCCAGCAACGGTTTCGCCTGACGTGTTAGCACATCATCAACCAAACCACGCAGCTCCGTGCGTTCAAGTTCACCCACACAGTCGCGAATAGCGCCCTGGCCTGGCAGTACCAGGCGGGTGGCGCCTAAAATGCGCCGCGGGTCACGGGTGATAATGACGTTCTCGTGCGTTACATGTTCAAGCGCCTTCGCGACAGAATGTAGATTACCCATCCCGTAGTCGATTACCGCAATAGTCATGAAGCGCTCCTTGATCGAGTGAACGAACGGTTACCTGAGCTGTTTACTGTACTGATATATGTACTGATATATGTACGACAGCCCGCCATTACAGGCTCCCTTTGGTGGAAGGCATCTGCCCCACCATGCGTGGATCTTCTGCCACCGCCATGCGTAGAGCGCGTCCAAAGGCTTTAAAAATTGTTTCGGCCTGGTGGTGAGCGTTAAAGCCTTTAATGTTGTCAATATGCAACGTGACGCGCGCATGATTAACGAACCCTTGAAAAAACTCCCAGAACAGCTGGGTGTCAAGACGGCCTATGGTTGCGCGCGTAAACTCGACATCCATATAAAGGCCGGGCCGACCAGAGAAGTCGATCACCACGCGGGAGAGTGCTTCATCCAGCGGCACATACGCATGGCCATAGCGATAAATGCCGCGCTTGTCGCCAATCGCTTCATTAAATGCCTGGCCCAGAGTAATGCCCAGATCTTCAACGGTATGGTGTTCATCAATATGCAAATCGCCTTTGGCGAGGATATCAAGGTCTATCATCCCGTGGCGTGCAACCTGATCAAGCATATGATCCAGAAAGGGAACGCCCGTCTCGCAGCGAAGGAGGCCTTCGCCATCCAGATTGACGCTGACGGTGATCTGGGTTTCATTGGTATCACGGCTAACCGTGGCAATACGCGCTGCCATGTTGCATCTCCTGCGCTCTAGCGCATTCTGAAGGGAAGGCGATGGGTCGCACTGTTTCATCGCTCTGTTATTAGGACATATATCTGCGGCAAAGCGATCATTATAGAGAATCGGCGCCCCCATCCGCTACAATGCGCGCAATGTAGCCGCCCTTTTAGGCATTAAAAATAGCAGTTTTGCTGCTTTGGCGAAGAGGAGTTCATCATGCCGGTGACACTGGAGCGCGTCGACCAAGCCTGTTGGGAGAACGATGAGCAAGTGCGTCTCGATTTGATACGCATTTATGAGGATGCACCGAAAGAGCGAGTGCCTGCTCAAGCGGTCCTGCCTTTTATAGAGCAACATTTAAAAGCGAAGCACTTTTTTGCTTGTGCGCACTTTAATGATCGTTTGTTGGGGGCGGCGGCTATTCAAGAAGGGCAAGACCGAGCATGGTGGCTTTCAGAGCTATGTGTACGCAAAACCACACGCCGCCGCGGCGTTGGCTCGCGGCTAATGGCGTTGCTGGGTGAACAGGCCAAGCAAGAGGGGCGTAAACTGCGCATTGACATCTCATCGCTACCGTTGGCCGACCAGGTGTTGCTCTCCAAGCTTGGCTATCGTCCCAGCACCAGTGCTGAAAGGCCCACACCGGATCAACCTCTTACCAGCAATTTTGTTGAGTTAGACCCACAAGGGAAAGGGTAATGAAACAGTTATTACGTATTTTGCTGGCTGCTGTCGGCATTCTCGCCATTGTAGGGGTGGCGGCGGTGGTTTATGTGACCACCTTTCTTGACCCCGAAGATTTCAAGCCACGCCTGACGTCCGTTGTGGAAGAGCATACGGGGCTGCACTTGGCGCTTGATGGGCCAATTACATGGTCTTTCTATCCACGCATTGGGGTAAGCGTTGAGCAAGCGCGTGCCTGGCTGCCTGAGCAATCGGAAGAAGAGACGTCGTTTGCTTCTATACAGCGCGCCGAGGTCAGCGTCGCTTTTGCGCCATTATTGCGCGGTGAAATTGCAGTTGACGGCTTAACGCTGGACGGCATGCGCCTAAACCTTGAGCGGAACGAGGCAGGCGAAGGCAACTGGAAGCCGCTGGTCGAGCGCTTGGCTGAAGGTAGCGATGAAAAAGCGCAAACCGTGCTGGCGCCAGCAAGTGCAGGGCCGAATGCCGATGCAGGTAATCTTTCCGTTGTATTGAACATCGCCAGTGTTGAAGTAAAAGACGCCGATATTCGTTTTCGTGATGCGCAAAGCCAAGCGCTGTGGCGCCTGCAGTCGCTGAATGTTTCCGGCAGCAACGTCAATCCGGTAAGCCCTTTCCCTTTAAAAGCCATGTTTACGCTGACCAAACATAATCGTTTGGATGCCGAAGTGCTGGAGCGCACGCCGGATTTAACCAGTGATATTGACCTTGATACACGCATGCGCCTTAAGCTCGCAGAAGACAGCGTGGTACTGGAAAATACCCGTTTAAGTACCAACACACGCCTGCACCCGGACAGTGAACCTCAGCGGCTTGGCTTAAGGGCGGCTGAAATCGTTGCGCGGATGGAAGAGAAACAGTTAAGTATCACCGAAGGTGTATTAGAAGCCGGCCTGCAGGACTCTGAAAAATGGCAGGGCAGTCTAGCGCTGGCGCTAGCCTTTGGTTTGGAAAGTGACTGGCAGGCGCAAACCGCACAGCTAAAAGAGCTACAACTGACCGGGCCTGATGGGCTGCGCGTGAGTGGCCACCTGAATGTCGAGCAGATGTTTGATGCGCCTCAATACCGTGGCCAGATTACCGCCGCGCCTTTTACGCTGCGTCCGTGGTTGACTCGTGCAGGCGTTGAATTGAATACCACCAGCGAGGCAGCGCTTAGCGATATCGCCATGACCAGTCCCATTGAAGGGGATGAGCAGCACGTATCGCTACCCAGGCTATCGCTGGTTGTCGATGACAGCACCTTTACAGGGCAAGTTGCCGCCGCACTGGATGGGTCGCAGTTAACGTTTGATTTGGAAGGCGATAACCTGAATGTTGATCATTATCTTCCAGGTCCCGCAACGTCTCAGCAGGCAAGTTTAGGCTTATTGCGCAGGGCGTTTGCCCAGAGTGCAGAGACGTTGCTGCCGCAAGCATGGCTCAGTGAATTGTCAATGGAGGGTGATCTACGTGTCGATACACTTCTGCTGGGAGGTCTTACCTTTAATGACACGCGCTTGCAGCTACAAGGTGAGGAAGGTCTTCAGCAACTAACCGCCTTTGACGCACGATTTTATGGCGGAGAGCTTAGCGCTTCAGGCCAACTGGATGCCCGCGAGCGGGTAATGGAGTGGGGGCTGGCCCCGACCATCAATAATGTGCAAATGGCATCGCTGATTGAAGCACTCAGTGATGAGGACGAGCCTTCTCCACTGAGAGGACGCTTGCATCTGGATGGCGAGCTAACGTCCCGTGGCAATACCCGTGAAGCGTTGGTCAGTAATCTAAATGGACAACTGAACGGGCGTCTTAATGAAGGTGCGATTTTAGATATTAATATTTCTCAGCAGATGTGTGAGCTGGCAGCCCAGGTAGAAGGCGAAGGAACCGTCCGCGACTGGCATAACGATACGCGCTTCGAGCGTTTTGATGCGACGTTCCAGATACGTAATGGCGTCATGAGCAGTGACAACCTGAACATCACCCTGCCGGGGATCGAAGTTAACGGAAAGGGCGAGCTGAATTTCAACAGCCTGAACTTTGATACGCGAGCAGATGCACGGTTAGCGAATACCGCCGATGCTGCCTGTGAAGTGAATCCTCGCCTGGAGCAGTTGCCACTGCCCGTTCGCTGTGAAGGCCACATTGGCGATGCAACCAGCGAATGGTGCCGCATTGATCGAGAGGCTTTTCAGACCGCCGTGGTTAACCTGTTGCGTAACGAAGCTGGAAACCGTGTGACTACGGAGCTTGAGGAGCGCGTAGGCGGTTCATTGGATCAGTTGGATGAGCGCTTGGGTGAAGGTGCCGGCCAAAACCTTCGCGAAGGTATTCGCCGCCTCTTCAACTGAGCATCCCTGTAAGTCAGTCTGCGCCGGCTAAATGCCGGCGCTTTTTTATTGGTATACGCTGATTGGCTCATTCAGCCAAATACGTTACGAACACGCTAGCGAAGGAGTCCCAATGGCTGATATGCCAACCCCAAGGCTTGAAGCAAGCGAGTTTTATCGCCGTCTGTTGGCCTGGTTTGACCAGCATGGTCGGCACGACTTGCCTTGGCAGTCGCCCCGTAGCGCTTACCGAGTGTGGGTTTCGGAAATTATGCTTCAGCAGACCCAAGTGGCGACAGTGATCCCTTACTTCGAGCGCTTTATGGCTCGCTTCCCAACGCTTGAGTCGCTCGCTCTCGCTCCTCAGGATGAGGTGTTGCACTTATGGACCGGGCTTGGTTATTACGCCCGGGCGCGCAACCTGCATAAGGCCGCTCAGCTGGCGCTGGAAGAGCACAACGGCGAACTGCCCACTGAAAGTGTCGATGCACTAGTAGCTTTGCCTGGCATTGGGCGATCAACGGCAGGCGCGATTATCGCCCAGAGCACCGGCAACCGAGCGGCCATTTTAGATGGCAACGTAAAGCGCTCGCTAACGCGATTACACGCTATTCCTGGCTGGCCAGGTAAGCCCGCTGTCGAACGTGAGCTTTGGGCGCTTGCCGACTACTACACACCGTCCACCCGCCTGGCGGATTTCACGCAGGCGATGATGGATTTTGGCGCCACCTTATGTAAGCGCAGCAAGCCTGATTGCACGTGCTGCCCGTTTAACGATGTATGTCTGGGGTACGCTCAGGGTGAGCCACAGCGCTATCCTGAATCCAAACCCAAAAAAGCGTTGCCCACTCGCTGTACGATTATGCTCCTGCTACGAGACTTCCAAGGGCGCGTCTGGTTGGAGCAGCGCCCGCCTAGCGGTTTGTGGGGTGGGCTATGGAGCTTGCCGCAATTCGACACGCACAGTGAACTGAACGACTGGCTTGAACAGCACGTCGTATCGCCTAAACGTGAGACGGCCATGCCAGGCTTCCAGCATACCTTTAGCCATTTTCGTCTTGAGATTACCCCTCAGCCGGTTTCCTGCGATAGGCTGAGTGAAGTAAGAGAGCACGGAGTGTGGTTTGATGTTAACCACCCCCGGGCGCTTGGCTTAGCGGCGCCTGTCAAAGCGCTGCTGGGTCAACTGACACCTTTTGTCCTTAACTTAACGCCCGGGCGTGTATAAGGCCTTGGGCGCCGCTATCCACCAAGGAGTTATCAATGAGTAATACGGTTTTTTGTCGTAAGTATCAAAAAGAGCTGCCAGCTCTTCCGTTTCCACCGCTACCCGGCAAGCAGGGCCAGGAGATCCAGGCTTCTGTATCCAAGCAGGCGTGGGAAGAGTGGCAGGCGCTGCAGACCCGTTTAATCAACGAAAAGCACCTGAATATGCTCGACCCGGAAGCGCGCGCCTACCTGATGGATCAAATGCAACGCTTCCTGAATAACGAAACCACCGACCAGGCCGAGGGCTATGTGCCGCCTACGCAGGTGTAGTCGAATGTTCAGACAGGCGGCAATCGCAGGAATTACGGGCGTTTCAGTCCTACGCCGTTAGCCGTAGAGTTAACCCTAAGCGACGGTTAGAAAAGAAAGTTTCACAAAGGTGTTGACGAAAAGCTGAGTTTTTAGTTTAATACGCACCGTTGGCAGCGGCCAGATAGCTCAGTTGGTAGAGCAGGGGATTGAAAATCCCCGTGTCGGCGGTTCGATTCCGTCTCTGGCCACCAAACGTTGGGGTATCGCCAAGTGGTAAGGCACCGCTTTTTGGTAGCGGCATTCCCAGGTTCGAATCCTGGTACCCCAGCCATTGCCAACAAGATTTCTTGTTGATTGTAAAGCCTAACAGCGAAGCAATCATTTTCTCAAGAAAATGTGAAGCGCCGACATAGCTCAGTTGGTAGAGCAACTGACTTGTAATCAGTAGGTCCCGGGTTCGACTCCTGGTGTCGGCACCATCAAAAGATGGTTAAAAGCAACACATTAGAGAATCAGATTAAGCCGTCCGAAAGGACGGCTTTTTTGTGCGCGCTATAAAAACAAACATAAAGAAGTAACGATAAAGGCAGGCATAACAGTGAAGCATTTATTCGTGTAACCGCGCGGCATATTTGGCATATCCTAGCGGCATATTTGGCACCAAATTCATTGGAAGAATAGTACCCGCTTCGCGGCGCGTTTGGCACCAATCACCAGCTAGGGTCTGTCAATTTCATCCTATTGCACTCTCTGCTATTTAGAATGCGCTGCGCGACTTCATACACAAGGTCAAAAGTAAGCTGATTAGGGGGCTTTTTATTAAGTTCCTGGACTTGTTCGACGCTTTGCTTCAAAAGGCAAAAACATGCAACCTTGCAAGCCTCTGAATCTTTCGGATCACTGAAACGAATACGCGTTAAGCGGTTTTCCACGCTATCAAAGCAGACGATCCAATCTCCTGGCACAGCATTTCTATTAGGTAGTTCGCACATAAATTTTCTCAAAACAGCCCCGCCGGTTCGGCGTCCACATCCCAGCTGAAGATCAGCACCTCTTTGGCGTCTGAGCCTTTGCCGCCGCCGACGGTGTAGCGGATGTCGGTGGTTTCGATGTGATAGCCCGCGAAGATCCGGCGGATGTCTGGGTGGTCGTTGAGGCTGATGATGGCTTTGCCTTTGAGCTTTGCCAGCATGCTCGCCAGTTGTTCGTACTGTTCTATGCCAAAGGGTACCCCATATCCTTCTGTTTGCCAGTAGTGTGGGTCCATATAAAAGAGGGTGTGCGGGCGGTCATAGCGCTCAATGCAGTCTTGCCAGCTTAGATGTTCAATAAAGGTGCTGACCAAGCGCAGGTGGGTTGCCGAAAGTGACTCCTCCAAGCGCAGCAGATTTAAGCCTGGTGGTGTAGTGGTTGCGGTGCCAAAGGTTTGGCTTTCAATGCGGGCACCGAAGGCGTTCTGCTGTAGGTAATAGAAGCGGGCGGCACGCTGTATATCAGTGAGCGTTTCAGGCCGTGTCATCTTCAGCCACTCAAACACCTGTCGGCTGGAGAGCGCCCATTTGAACTGCCTGACGAACTCTTCAAGATGGTTCTGTACCACACGGTATAGATTGACCAGATCGCCGTTCACATCGTTGAGCACTTCAACTTCGGCGGGTGAGGGGCGCAGGAAGAACAACGCGGCCCCTCCTGCGAAGGGCTCTACGTAGCACTGGTGCGGCGGCATCAGTGGAAAGATACGGTCAGCCAGACGGCGCTTGCCGCCCATCCAGGGAATGATTGGGGTAGCCACGAGGCATCTTCTCCTTTAGTGGTTTGGAGCTCGTGGCTCTCTGTTGATTTAAGTGTTTGCAACGCGGGCACTTTATTTCGATGAACTGATAGTCGCTGACATTGGCCAGCTTGCGATTGCACTGCTTACAACGGATTTCGATTAACACCACATCAAGCCTTCTAACGTTTGGCTTAGACTTCCAGTACCTCGCGCGAGGTAGGGGAGTCCTGGCCGACTTGCAGGTGTGTTCTGCTTGTTGGTGGCCACCTCCGGTGTTACCGCACCTTGGGTGGCCACTCCTCTTATCACTAAATTAACTGCCTATTGCACTTCTAAAAAGCTCTTTAACCCCATACTTCAGCGCTTCTTGACCTGTTACAGAGCCAGCTGATCGTATGCCTTGGATGAGTCGCTCCAGCCCTTTCGGTTTGTTGAGTTCTTTTAACACCTCAGCCCCTAGCGGTGTTAAAAGAAGTGGTACATTGGTGTAGCTTCGAGTATTGCTTACGCTTTTCGACTGCCCCCAACGGTTTTGAGCACCGAGATTACGAGTCTTAAATAAGCCTGCATCGTAAAGCTCATCCATGTGATAAACGAATTTTTGATATTCGTTTTCGTCAGCACCGCTGATGTCATTATTTAAAATCTGTTTGTGCAAATCACCTAGAGGGGTGCCAACATACTCACCATCTCCAATCTTTTGGAGAATTTCCCTTACAAGCTCTGGTTTAAGCATTGCTAATACTCCTATTGATTCAAAATTACATCTCTCAGTTTAGGCTATTTATATCCCCAATCTCCCCTCGTACCACCTGTGCCTGATATTCACCCTCAAGTGCGATCAGGGCGCCGCGTCGCTGGGCAATAGCATGTAGGGCTTGCTCTACTTCTGACAACGGGTGGTTTGCATGAAACTGGCCATCACTATCCTTCCAAGCTGCAAACGTTGTTTGTTGTGCCTCTCGGGCGAACTGCACTACTTCCAGCAAAGCGGCACGGTTGCAGGGGTCGCCACTGTAGCGGATGCCGTTAATCACCACGCCAAATGCTTCTTGCTCTTTGCGCTGTGACTCGATACGCGAGATTAGTTTATCTTTATCCTCACGGCTTAAATCATCGGCGGTCTTTACTTCTGCATCATTTAGCCAGCTCATTCAGAAATTTCTGTAGTGACATAGTGAATTTGGCCACCTAATTAGAGGTGCTAGGATGCACCAAGACATCACCAGGTGGCAGCATGGCAGCAAGACCAAAACGTAACTTTAGCGCAACGGGTAATGACGACCGGCCAGTATATATAGATAACCATCCACCTATTCCACATCTGAAGAAGAGAGAGGCAAGCAGTAAGATTCCCTCCCTCACAAGAAAGCGGGCTAACGGAAAGCCGCATGAACACTATTTTTCTTGGAAGCTGACATACTGCATGAAGGCATTAATGCAGTATCAAAATAGCAACCGAGCCGACGGCTGGAAGTTGGCAGCGATAACGGTCAATCTACCCTTTCTCCGAAGCTTAGCATTGACGAGCCAGAAAAAGGGGCCAGCGACAGCCTACGGCGATGCCATCGCTGGCCGGTTGTCCTATCTTCACCGCCAACCACGATTTTTTCTCACCCTCGAAGACTCCAAAGATGAGACTTTGCACGCTCATATCTGCATGGCCTATCACCCAGATGATCAGGTAACAATTAGACAAGCGCTAAGGCTGGATGCTGCTAGCAACAATGCATCAATCATGTTTAGACACGAATATCGCCAATATGAGCCGGATCCAACCCAGGGCGACATCGACCGTGAAATGGATGAGGCACGGGAGGCCGCACGAGCGGCTGGTATTCCTGATGACGAAGGTGAGCCGGAAGAACCCTGCTCTCTTTATCAGCTTTATGATCAGAGGCTTAATCGTTACTACCGTATGATGCCTATCGATATAGGGTGGGCAGACTATCTAAGCAAGGAGCTGCACCAAGGAGGGGCTAACTTCTTGGTCGGTAAATCAGGTGGACAGGGACGAGCTTATGTTCAGCGTGGTTTAATTCAGGCTGCCAATACTTTGCATAAAAATGCTCGTGAGGACTTCATGAAAAGAAAGTCCTAGAAAAATAAAATTCAGCTTTATACATAACGCAAACAACGCTTGGTGCGTTTTAAAAATCCTGTCTATAGGAAAGGAAGAGGATTAAGAGACGCGACTGCGATATTTAAACATCATTCTTGTAACCGTTGATTTTATATGCATTACAGCTTGAATTTTTTATTTTGTGATGCTAGTTTATGAACGCCACCTAACGGGGGTTAATCTTGGCGGAGACAAATGCCGCTGATTGACAACGATGTTAGTAGCTTAATCGCAGCGCTACTCACTGTAAACTTAAAATGTTACTCTCAGTATTAGGAGTGCATCTCGAATGGCGTAAAGTGAAACCCCGAAGGTGGCCTTGATGTTAGACAGCAATACAACACCTAGGCGGCTAGCCGCTTTGCTAGGAACTACTTATCCTAACTTGTGTCTTACTGTTTATAAAGTTAGACCTAACAATTTGTATACTACTTTTAAGATTGCAAAGAAGTCTGGCGGTGTGCGCACTATTGCAGCCCCAGATAAGAGATTGATATACCTTCAGGATAAGTTGAAGTCATTACTTGAAGAGTTATATAGTCCTCATCCTGCTGCTACAGCATTCATTAAGGATCGGGGTATTATTTATAATGCTAGCCCCCATGTAGGTAAAGCATTAGTGTTCAATATTGACCTTGCTGATTTTTATGGCCATATAAATTTCGGTCGAGTAAGAGGGTTGCTTTCTGCTCCCCCATATAACCTACGCCCAGACACCTCTCAACTTATTGCTACAATCTGCTGTTTGAATGGTTCTATCCCTCAAGGTGCTCCTACATCACCAGTATTATCAAATATGATAAGTCGACAGCTTGATCGTCGTTTATCTTTGCTTGCGAAAAAGAATCATGCTTTTTATACGCGCTATGCTGATGATATAACTTTCTCGTTTAGAAATAATAACTTTGAAGGTGTATGTTTTTCTGTAAATGGTGTTTTTCAACCATCTAGTGAATTAATTAAGCTTGTAGAGAAAAGCGGTTTTTATTTAAATAAACAAAAAACTCGGGGCGAAGTTTCTCGGTCTCGTCAAGTGGTGACAGGGCTGAAAGTTAATAAAAAAATAAATGTTGATCGACGATATGTAAGAACAACGAAGGCTATGATTCATGCCCTATCTGGTGATATTGATACTGCGAATGTGGTATTTTGGCAAAAGTTTCCAGAAAAAGAGCCAAAAAGACTTGAAAACGTAGTGGCCGGTAGAATTAATTTTATAGGTATGATTAAGGGTGTGAACTCTAGAGTATATCAAATGCTTGCCAAAAAATTTAATAGACTTCCTTTGAAGCAAAAGCTGTCTACGAGAACTTCTAAGCTTGTTGATACCGACCAAAAATACAGGGACATGGCAAAGCAGAGAGAACTTCAAAAATGCGTTTGGATTCTAGATTTCGAAGGAGCTCCGAACGTTACTGACGAAGCTGAGTTTATCCAAGGCACCGCTTTTATGGTTAAAGGTCAACAAGTTTTAACCTGCTCGCATACTTTTAATAAAGCTGATGATGCCGAGTATTGTTACATTTCGAGGATACACGAACGTGGCGTTAAATATTTAATGAAAGTAGCGAAGCGATGTAAACATCGTGATATAGCTGAGTTAGAGTTTGTTAATGAACCTAATGAAATATTTCAAAGCTTAGACATATATCATAAGGAAGAGATGTTTCCTGGTTATCAAGTTTCTCTGGTAGGTTTTCCAGATTATATGTCTGGCCACACTACTGTAAGCGTTATCAACACGTCTATTACATCACATGTAAATATTTCAACAGTTGATAATTATGAGGTAGATGCTGAAATAGGAGCAGGTTATAGTGGTGGGCCTGTAATAAATGATTTTCATCAGGTAATAGGCATGATCGTGAGTGGTCGCACGACATCAGTTGATTTTGAGACGCAGGAGTCTGCTCTTACTGGTAGAAATGCTTTTATTAGCGCCCATCATTTTTTGCAGTTTTAAAAAGTAAACCTTAGAAATAGCTATCACGAGCCGTATATTTGCTGAGCGCTTTCTCATCTTGCTTGTAGGCGAGTCGAGGTGATGTGGTGTTCTTAAATGTCTGCCCGCTTCTAGATTTCGCAGACAAGATAGCCTAAAGTATTTGAAACCCACTGAGCCATTAGGGTGAACCAATTTTAGAACGAATGTTTGATGGGTTTTGAATAAGTTATTGAATTATGATGCTTTTTTTCGCTATATGGCTCCGGGTTCGACTCCTGGTGTCGGCACCATCAGAAGATGGTTAAAAGCAACACATTAGAGAATTAGATTAAGCCGTCCGAAAGGACGGC
>NZ_JBQSVC010000042.1:0-21232 GCF_052376035.1 Halomonas sp. AOP7-E1-9 | reverse complement strand
TTTTTAAAACACCGTTCAAACCCATGGCATTGATATTAGACTCGGATGATGCAACCCGGGTAATAGAGGAAACGCCCGAGCCCTTCGCCACGGCTGAATCAGCAAAAAAGAGCGCACTTGCCCATTTTGAACCGGATGTAGCGTTGATCTCAAAGGGTAAGGCCCGCGAAGAGCGGCGGCGGTTAAATGAAGACGTTCTAGAAAGCGGTTGTCCGATGCACCGTTTTTCTGATCACTTTACCCAAGTGACTGAGCAGGAGGTAAACGCACTCTTAAAGGCCGTTTATCAGCATAATAACAAGCTGGACTGGCCCTTGTTTTTTGATGCCTGGAACCGTGTCGTGCGTCGCGTGGTGTTGGGGGATGCTGCTCGGGATGATTACTCGCTCACCCAGGAACTTATTCAACTGCGTAAGGCTGCTAATTGGGGATTCATGCGTCCCAAGCGCAAGCGGTTACGGCAAAAATTTCATAACCGTTTAGCGCACTATGTCGAGCAGGCTGAAACCAATAGCCTAGCGGCGAAGGTGTCCCATTACGCCACCGGGAGCCAGGCAAAACCTGTGGACCAGATGCCTCAGTGGCTATTCGCGTTTGAGCCTGCCGGCATGGCGACGTTTCGAGCGTTGGCGCTGCTATGCGCCCATCCGGCTCAGGCTGAACGGGCTCAGCGTGAAATTAACCTCTCCCCACCGCCAGACAACCCCTTTTTACAAGCCTGTGTGCTGGAAGCCTTGCGGTTGTGGCCAACAACGCCCCTTATTCTGCGCGAAACAACAGAGCGAACGTGCTGGTCGCAAGGCGAAATGCCTACCAATACCACGCTGCTTATCCATGCGCCCTATTTTCACCGTGATGACCGCACATCGGACATCGCCAACCGCTTTGCGCCCGATATTTGGCTAAACCCTGAGCAACTTAAGCACTGGCCACTGCTGCCTTTTAGCGGGGGGCCGGGTATTTGCCCCGGAAGAAATATCGTCCTGCTGGTGACCAGTACGGTACTGGCCACGCTGATGAACAACCACATGTTTACGTTAAACCCGCCCGACAGGCTCACAGAAGATGAGCCCATGCCGGCGTTATTAAGCAACTTCCATCTCTGTTTTCAGGTTAAACAATCAGATGCTTTATCACGCCAGGAGGGCTGAAGGCGCGTAAAGCGCTTGTTTGAATCGCTAAGCCTGCTGGGGGCGCCGCCGCAAGGATGGTCTTCTTTGCCCTTGATGTGCGTTGCATCCTTGTAGAGTGCTCGCTACAGTTCGGCCTTTGCTGGGCTAACTGAACGTATGGAGCATGTCGCATGGCCACCTTAATGATTCAAGGCACCACGTCAGATGCAGGTAAGAGCACCGTGGTCGCCGGGCTATGCCGAGTGCTTAAACGTCGAGGCTTTCGTGTGGCTCCTTTCAAGCCTCAAAACATGGCATTGAACAGTGCCGTAACGGAAGATGGCGGAGAAATCGGCCGCTCTACCGCTCTACAAGCACAGGCCGCTGGCGTTGCGCCTCATAGCGATATGAACCCTGTGCTGCTTAAGCCGGAATCGGACCGCGGTGCTCAGGTAATTTTGCGCGGCAAGGTGTACGGCCATATGGGAGCGCTGGATTACCACGCCTTTAAGCAGACTGCTCAGGAAAGTGTCATGGCCGCTTGGCATGCATTGCAGCGCCGTTATGATGTCATTATTGCCGAAGGGGCGGGCAGCCCTGCCGAAATTAATCTGCGAAAGGGCGATATCGCGAATATGGGGTTTGCGGAGGAGGCAGATTGCCCCGTATTACTGGTCGGCGATATTGATCGAGGGGGCGTATTTGCCCAGTTGGTAGGCACGCTTGAGTTGCTCAGTAAAAGCGAGCAGGCGCGTACCAAGGGATTTATCGTTAATCGGTTTCGGGGTGATATGGGCCTGCTTAACCCGGGGCTTGAGTGGTTGACCCAGCGGACAGGTAAACCTGTGTTCGGCACCTTGCCGTATCTACAGGGATTATTACTGGATGCTGAGGATAGCGTTGGCCTCACCCAAAAAACAGCACAGGTAGCGCCATTAACTATTGTTGTGCCGGCGCTTCCACGTATCAGTAACCATACCGATTTTGACCCGCTGCGCCTTCATCCTCACGTGGCGTTGTATTTTATTGGACCGGACCAACCGATTCCCGCGGCGGATGTCATCATATTGCCGGGCAGCAAGAGTACTGCCCACGATCTGGCGTGGCTAAAGCGCCAAGGATGGGAGGCGGCCATTAAACGTCATCTGCGTTATGGCGGCAAACTGCTGGGTATTTGCGGCGGTTTTCAAATGTTGGGCGAATGGGTAGAAGACGCAGAGGGCCTTGAAGGTCCACCAGCGCGCGTTGCGGGGCTTGGGTTATTGTCGCTTACCACGCAGATGGTCTCGGGCAAGCAGTTGCGTAACGTTGTGGGTCAGCTGCTGCCTGAAGGGGCCAGTGTCACCGGTTATGAGATCCATAATGGGGTTAGCGAGGGCGCGGCGCTGGCGAACCCGCTATTTGATTTGGAAAACCGTCACGAAGGGGCTGTTAGTGACGATGGACAAATAATGGGTACCTATCTGCACGGCTTGTTTGACCATCCTGATGCGTGCCAAGCGCTCTTGAAGCGCTTTGGGCTGACCGAAGTAGGCCAAGTGGATTACCTGGCCCATCGCGAAAAAGAGCTTGAGCGTTTAGCGGATTCGCTGGAGGCGCATTTGGAAATAGAGGCAATTATTAAGCTTATCCAGCAAGCTTAATGGTCTGATAGCAAGCGGCGCTGGTCGTTTGCCTTGCGGTTGTGTCTTTGCTGATGCTGTCATAAGGATAAATTCTGGCTGGTATGCCGCGTCGGTATCCTCTAACCTTGCGGCGTTAACGTAGCTGATACTGGTCGCAACAGCGTAAAAGAGAGCGTCATGAAGGTAGTTCAGATTAAAGAAGCGGGGCAGCGAGATGCCTGTTTAGCGCAACTGTGCGCTAGCGTTTATGGTCAGCAGGCAGGATTAACCCCGCTGGTGGTGTTTGCCGGTACGCGCAAGGTGCTGTTTACCCAGGAAATAGCCCGTTTGGTTGCGGGTGTTGATGGTGCTGGTAAGCCGTTGGCGCTGGCGCTGTTGGTATTGGATGAGGCGGGCGAAGGCATGACGATTACTCACGCCTGCGAGTTTGAGCAAGGCGCCAAGCAGCGGCTTATCAGCGAATTGGCGCTTAAAGCGCCGCTGCGCGTTGAGGTAGATAATGCGGAGCAGGAGGCGGTTTATCAGGCGAGCGGTATCAAGCGCTGGTTTGATGGCGTTGACAGCAAGCGCATTGGCTTAAGCGGCCGCCATCCGGCCAGTAATGCAGGCGAGCTGGCCGCGACCGTTGCGTTGGATGAGGCGCTCATTTTACGACGCTTTAAGCACGACCCAAAAGCATTTGAAAGCGCCAAGCAGGACTTTCTAAACGGCTTGAACCAGTTTCCCGCAACGCTCTGAGCATGCTTATCCTGTGAGCTGGCCGAGGCTACTTTTTGGCCAGCTCGCGCATGGCGCTTTCCAGCCCTTCCAGTGTCATGGGGTACATGCGGTCCTCAATAATGTCACGAATCAACTGCGTGGAATACGTGTACTCCCAAGCGCGAGGTGGCATGGGGTTAAGCCATGCCAAGTGGGGAAAGGTCTCGCAGACGCGTTTCAGCCATGTGCCGCCGGGCTCTTCATTAAAATGCTCGACGCTGCCACCTCGGTGAGTAATCTCATAAGGTGACATGGCCGCATCGCCCACGATGACTACCTGATAATCCGCGCCGTAAGTGTGGAGCACGTCCATGGTGGGGATGCGCTCGCTGCCGCGTCTTGAATTATGTCGCCAGACCCCTTCGTATAAACAGTTATGAAAGTAGTAGTGTTCAAGATGCTTGAATTCGGAGCGGGCAGCCGAAAACAGCTCCTCACAAACGCGAATGTGGTCATCCATGGAGCCGCCTACATCCAGAAACAGCAGCACCTTAACAGCGTTGTGGCGCTCAGGGCGCATCTGAACGTTTAGTAAGCCCCCATCGCGCGCTGTTTCACGAATGGTACTGTCGACATCGAACTCTTCCAAAGCACCCTGGCGGGCGAACTTGCGTAATCGGCGCAGCGCCATTTTGATATTGCGGGTACCCAGCTCCAGCGAATCGTCATAGTCGCGAAAGCGCCGTTCATCCCAGACCTTTGTTGCGCGGCGATGGCGTGAGCCTTCCTGGCCGATACGAATGCCTTCAGGGTTATAGCCATAGGCGCCAAATGGGCTAGTGCCGCCTGTGCCAATCCACTTGTTACCGCCTGCATGGCGCTCTTTTTGCTCCTCCAGGCGTTTTTTAAAGGCTTCGATCAGCGCTTCCAGACCGCCGAGCGATTCAATGTTGGCTTTCTCTTCATCAGACAGCTGCTTTTCGAATTCCCGGCGCAGCCAGTCATCAGGAATCAACGCCTCAATGGCAGCATCCATGTCTTCAATGCCTTTAAACCAGGCGGCAAACGCACGATCAAAACGGTCAAAGTGGCGTTCGTCTTTTACCATTACCGTGCGAGCGACTTGGTAAAATGCTTCCATATCGGCGAATACGACGCCACGTTCAACCACCGCGTGCAGGTCTAATAACTCACGCAGCGACACAGGCACGCCCGCACGCTTTAAGGTTTCGAACAGACCAATAAACATGGCTTAACGACCTGTGCCTTTCTGGCGGCGTAACATAAACGCTAGGCGTTCAAGCAGCTGCGTATCCTGCTCGTTTTTAACCAGTGCGCCGGCCATGGGCGGCAGCGCCTTGGCTGGGTCGCGGTTGTAGAGCGCTTCCTGGGCAATTTCATCCGCCATTAGCAGCTTAAGCCAATCAACCAGTTCAGAGGTTGAAGGTTTCTTCTTAAGGCCGGGCGCATCACGTAGTTCGAAAAATACGTTCAGCGCTTCGCCGACCAGCCGCGGTGCAATATCCGGAAAGTGCACATCCACTATCGCCTGCAGAGTGGCTCGGTCGGGAAATTCAATGTAATGAAAAAAGCAGCGGCGCAGAAATGCATCGGGTAGCTCTTTTTCATTATTGGACGTGATGATAATAATGGGGCGTTGATCGGCTCGGATCGTTTCACCGGTCTCGTAAACGTGGAACTCCATGCGATCCAGTTCCTGGAGCAAGTCGTTCGGAAACTCGATATCGGCCTTGTCTATCTCGTCGATCAAAAGCACGACACGTTCATCGGCCGTAAAGGCTTCCCACAGTTTGCCGGGCTTTATGTAGTTGGCTACGTTCTCCACGCCTTCGACACCTAGCTGAGAATCGCGCAGCCGGCTAACCGCATCGTACTCATAAAGCCCTTGGGCGGCCTTGGTACTGGATTTAATATGCCAGGTAATTAGCTGAGTGCCCAATGACTCGGCCAGCTCTTCCGCGAGCTGGGTTTTGCCGGTGCCAGGCTCGCCCTTAATCAGCAACGGCCGTTCAAGAACAATCGCCGCGTTAACCGCTTGCTTTAGTGCATCAGTGGCAATGTAGGAAGAAGTAGAGTCAAACGCCATGAAGAGTGCCTCGACGGGTCGAAAACGTATTCAAACAAGTGTACGTGAGGGTAGGTGTCGGGGCCAACAGCCAATTCCGATGGCGTTAAATAGAAGCACCAAGACCCAATGGGTACACATATGGGGCAAAACTACCTAAGTACGGACAGGGTTGGTGCACTTTCTTCGCATGAGACATTGAGGTAGGCGAGTTGAGTACGGGATCTTTGTATATGTTTTTGTATTTTAATGATTTTTAGGGTGTTGGCACGCAGTTGGCTATATCGTAAGTAAGAAGCAAATGAACAGCATCACTAGCCACATTGGATGCTCTTCCTTCTTTGCTACATCGCCACGGTAATGACCGTTTTGCGATACACCGTGTGAGCTGGCGTGCTCCACTTGGGTCCCCTTCGGGGGGCTTTTTTTTATGTTTGAAGAAAAAGAGCTAACATTTTCAACATATAACAAGAATGTCACAAGAAATTTGGAAACACTGTTCGATTGGTATATATTGTATAGGTAAGCCGGTTGGTCGGCACCAATCCCAAGCTAAAATGCATAGAGGGTGAACCTAATGAGCAATATGAAATTAATTTCAGCCGCTGTGGTAACTGCTGGCTTAGCACTGGCAAGCCAGGCTGCCTTAGCGTACAACGCTGGCGATGCATTTGTTCGTGGTGGCGTCGCTCAAACCGATACAGGATCAGGCAACGGTAATATCAATGGAGAGTCACTGAACGTTCAAAGCGAGACAGGCTTCACGTTCGGCGCTGGTTATCTATTTACTGATAAAGTGGGTGTTGAGCTTAATAGTTCTGAAAAGTTTGAACATCAGCTCAATGCGGCATCACAAGACCTGGGAAGCATTGACCGCTTACCCGTAAATCTATTGGTAAATTACTACCCCATGGGTGGGCTGGATTCACGTGTTCAGCCGTACGTTGGTGCAGGTCTTAACTACACACGCTTCTCGGGTGGTCCTGACAATATTGACGTACGCAGAAGCTATGGCGCTATCGGCCAAGCCGGTGTGGATTTAGCAGTCACCCAGAACGTGTTACTGAATGGCTACGTAAGCTATGCGGATGTTGATGGCGAGATCAAACGTGATGGCGAGCATATCGGTAAAGTCGATATGGACCCGGTCACCATCGGCGGTGGCGTGACGTTCCGTTTCTAAGGCATAAGCCAGCTTTAAAATATCATCTAACACCCGGCCTTGCGCCGGGTGTTTTTGTTACGGCTTAACAACAGGTTCTGCTACGGGCCTTATGGGGTCAGTTTATCGTAACCATTTTCAGTGACCACTACGTTATCCTCGATACGAATACCACCACAGGACATTAACTGATCCACCAGCGTCCAGTTAACTGGAAGCGATGTGTCGCGCAACGGGTTTAGGAGCATCGGAATAAAGTAGAGTCCTGGCTCAACGGTTACTACCATGCCGGGTTTCAAAATACGCGTTAAGCGCAGGGCGGGATGTTCGCTGGGGGCGGGGGCCGCTGAGCCATCAGGGTGACGTAAACCGGCTACGTCATGCACTTGAAGCCCCAAGGAGTGACCTAAACCGTGTGGGCAGAAGGCGCGAGTGACTCCTTCACTTACCGCTTGCTCGACGGTGCCTTTAAATATGTCATGGGCAACGAGAACGCTTCCCAGGGCTTGGTGCATTTGCTGGTGTAGCTCAACAAAAGAGGTGTCCGGTTCGATGCGACTAATAATGTCATCTTTTAGATGGTGTAGCGCCGTTACCAGCTCTTCAAAAATCGCGGGGGCATCAGGCCCTGCGTGGGTGCGGGTGATATCTGCGCAGTAACCTCTAAAGCGTCGCCCGGCATCTACTAACAAGCTGTAGCGCTGGCTGGGTGGTGTTATATCGTAATGTTGGTAGTGCAGGACGCCTGCATGTCCATTCAAACCAATAATATTCTGGTAAGGAACGTTAGATTCGCGCTGTCGGCTAGCCGCTAGGTAGGCCAGTTGAATATCGAGCTCGCCTGAAGCGCCAATAAAGGCGGCTTGGGCGGCCTCGTGACCTGCTATTGCAAGGTGATTGGCTTCTCGTAGACAGGCAACTTCGTAAGGTGTTTTGAACATGCGAAGTTCATCAAGCGCGCGCACAACCTCATCAGGGGCTGTTTCAGCGTTCAGTACTTGCCGAATATCGGGCGCCGTGCTTGCTATATCGCCGATGACGGCGCTGCGGCCCTCTAAATGAGGCGCGCGTGCGTGGGCACACTGATGTACATCAATGACGGATAGCCAGGGCTCATCGGGTAGCTGAGTAGGCTGATGCCAAAAATCAGCGGGCGCATGCAGATAAAACTGCGGTTTTTTACCAGGCTCAATGACTAGCCAGCTGTGCTGAATGTCCGCAAGGCCTACCCAGTGCATAAAATGGCCATAGGTTTGGAAAGAGGCGGCATGATCGTCAGCAAAATGATGGCTGGCGTGGCCGCTATAAATCACCAGACTGTCAAAGCCGTACTTTGCTAACACCTGCTCATAGGCATGCTGTAAATGAACGATATGATCAAGCTGCAGGTTAAAAAGCGTTGTTGACATGAAAATCTATCCTGTTAACTACGTGACGGGGCGAGTTCGCTCCAGAGTTTGTCTAGTTCTGCATGGTGCTGATGCTGATGGCGGTATAGGCGCAGCTCCATGGGCACATCCCAGCGGCTATCGCCTGCTCTGACGAGGGTGCCTTGGGCGAGCTCATGTGAAACGTTGCGCTCTGGCAGCCAGCTCATGCCATATCCCAGCAGTACCAGCTCTTTTATACCTGCCGCGTACAGATTTTCACTTTGTGCCACCAGGTGGGTGCTTTGAGGTAATCTGGCCAGGTGTGCCTTTATCGCAGAGCCCAGCAGGCCTCGCTTGGGGTAGGCAAGCCAAGGCGAGGGCTGCTGGCGTGTGCCCGGCAAAACGGTACAAGGCTCGCCTTGAGGAGCAAACCCTGTCACGGGAATTAGCCGCTCATGGCCGATCACCCGATAGGTACAAGCGCTTGTATCGATATCCAGGTCGCATCGCCCGACAGGCCAATAACAGATAGCCAGGTCGCACTCTGCGCGCATTAACGCTTGAAAATAGTCGTGAGCAATCCACCCGGTAGCGCGCAGGTAGGGCTGTACATGGTCCTGCCAGCCGGTAGATGCTAGCCATTCAGGCAGGAAATTCCCCAGCAGGCTTTGCGGGGCGGCCACCATAATGCGCCGCTGTTGACCGGCATTAATCTCGCGCAATCGGTCACGCGTTAAACGAACGCGCTCCGTTACCTGTTCGCATAAGGTGAGGAACTCCTCACCGGCGGGGGTTAACGAAAGCGGTAGCGTTTGGCGATTAATGAGCGTAATGCCCATCTCTTCTTCCAACAGTTTAATCCGTCTAGAGAAGGTCGGCTGGGTTACGTTTTGATCATCGGCGGCACGTGAAAAGTGCCGAGTCCTGGCCAGGGCAATAAAGTCTTCTAGCCAGCGAATTTCCATGCTTTACCTCGCAGTGAGATGGCGTGACTGGCCAGTAAATGCCTACGCTTCATAGGCGGCCTTCCTCAACAGCGTGGCAGGCTACACGCGTGCCGTCATCCTGCATTTTTAATTGCGGGATTTCTTGAATGCAGCGCGCATTGGCATACGGGCAGCGACCATGAAAAACACAGCCGCTCGGTAAGTTAACCGGCGTTGGCACCTCACCTTTAAGGCGAATATGCTGCGGCCGGTCATCTTCAAGGCGCGGAATAGATGAAAGGAGTGCTTGGGTGTAAGGGTGGCGGGGCTTGGCGAACAGGGTCGAGGTCGTGGCTATTTCGCACACGGTGCCCAGATACATCACGGCAACCCGCGTACCAAAATGCTCCACTACCGCAAGGTCATGGGTAATAAACAGGTAGGTCAAATTGCGCGCGTGCTGGGCTTCCATCAACAGGTTCAGCACCTGTGCCTGAATAGAGACATCCAGCGCTGAAATGGGCTCATCGGCAACAATAAACTCAGGGTCCACTGCCAGCGCTCGCGCAATGGCAATACGTTGACGCTGGCCACCGGAGAATTCATGACCAAATCGCTTACCCCAATCTGGGTCAATGCCCACCGAGCTCATTACCTCTTCGACCTTATCGGCGATCTGCTGGCGGTTCCATGCGGGGTGGTGCAAGCGCAGTGGCTCTTCCAGTGTTTGCTGGATGGTCATCCGCGGATTAAGCGACGCGTAAGGGTTCTGGAAAATCATCTGCATGCGCTTGCGATACGGCAGCAATTGGCGCGAGCTTAAATGGTCAATGCGCTGACCATCATAGTGAATCTCGCCTTCAGATGGCGTAATGAGCCCCATGACCGTACGGGCAACGGTCGATTTTCCGCAGCCGGATTCGCCGACGACGCAGAGTGCTTCGCCACGCATTATCTCCAGGTTCACGCCATTAATAGCGTGTACGTGTTCCTGGTGACGAACGAGCTTGCCGCCTTTAAATCGCAGCTGATCAAGAAAGTCGCCTGACAGCGAAAACCGCTTTTTGAGATCGCGGATTTGCAGAAGTGTCTGGGCTTCTTCGACGTTTTCAGCGGGGATGTGATGCTCTGCCATCGCACTTGCCTGCGTACTCATTGGCTTTCCTCCTTTAAACGACGATCTTCCAGCAGTTCAGCCACCATATGGCAAGCTACCTGGCAGTTGCCCGCTTGTACAAATCCGGGCACTTGCTCAATACAAGAGGGGCGGGTTTGCCCATCGGCGCGCTTAATAAAGTCGCAGCGCGGATGAAAGGCGCAGCCGCTAGGTAGGTTGGAAAGTGAAGGCATGCTGCCACGGATCTGATTCAGTCTTTCACCGGGTGTTGCCATCTGGGGCAGGGCATTAATCAGCCCTTGGGTGTAAGGATGCTGCGGGTCATTAATGATCTCACGCGTGGGTCCTTGCTCAATCACGCGACCGGCGTACATGACCAGCATGCGTTGAGTGACCTGACTCACGACGCCAAGGTCGTGAGTAATCAAAATAAGCCCGACATTGTGCTGTTCGCAGAGATCCAGCAAAAGCGCCATGATTTCTGCCTGAATGGTAACATCCAGTGCTGTTGTAGGCTCATCGGCAATAATGATGTCCGGGTCAAGCAGCAACGCAATGGCAATAATAATGCGCTGTCGCATGCCGCCGGAAAGTTCATGAGGGTATTGTTCCAGACGCTTTTCCGGTGAGGGAATTTGCACTTGGCGTAATTTATCCAGTGCAATGGCGCGGGCCTCTTTAGAGGAAATCCGTCGGTGAGCTTTTAGACACTCCACCATCTGAGCGCCAATTGATAACACCGGGTTCAGCGTCATCATTGGGTCCTGGAAGATCATTGAAATGCGGTTGCCACGTATTTTACGCAGCCCGCGCTCCGACATGGTATTCAGCGTTTGTCCTTCAAACGTAATACTGCCACCGGCAATAAATCCGGGCTTGGCAATCAGATTAAGCAGCGAAAACGCCGCAACCGATTTGCCGGCACCAGACTCGCCTACAATGCCTAAACGCTCACCGCGCTCTAGCGTAAAGCTAACATCACGCAGTGCACGTACTTCGCCCTGGCGCAGGCCAAAACGTACATCCAGTTGGGAAACTTCAAGTAATGCCATGGTGCCCTCAGCCTTTATAGAGTCGTGGGTTCATGACATCGCGCAGCCAGTCGCCCAATAGATTGATAGACAGCACCAGCACTACCAGTACCGCACCGGGAATTAGCGTGATCCACCAGGAGCCTGACTGAATGTAGTCAAAACCTGCCTTGATTAACGAACCAAGCGATGGGTGGGTCTCGGGCATTCCCAGGCCTAAAAACGACAGCGCCGCTTCAGAAATAATGGCGTTGGCAATTTGCACGGTAGAAATAACGAAAATAGGCGATAACGTATTAGGCAGCACATGGCGGAACATGATCCGTTTGCTGCGCAGTCCCATTACTCGTGCAGCGTCTACATACTCCTTGTTTTTCTCGGCAAGTACGGAAGCGCGCACGGTGCGGGCGTATTGTGGCCACTCGGCCAAGCCAATAATCAGTACCAGCATCAGTACCGCGTATTGACTATAAAATGAGCTACCCAGGGTGGCCTTCACCACAGCACCGACCACGATAGCTACCATCAAGGTGGAAAATGACAGCTGAATATCCGCCAGACGCATAAAAAAAGCATCCACACGGCCGCCCAAATAGCCTGCCATTAGGCCAAACGTTACGCCTAAAAGTGCCTGCAAGATCACCGCACCAAAGCCGATCAAAAGCGATACGCGCGTACCGTATAAAATAATCGACCACAGATCTCGGCCCTGGGCATCGGTGCCCAGTGAGTAGCGCTCGTCCGCTCCATCGACCCAGAACGGTGGCAGCTCAGAGGCCATTATATCGATCTGACGCAAGTCGTAAGGGTCGGTAGGGGCAATAAGAGGCGCGGCAAACGCAGCCACTACCAGGCAGATAAATACCGCCAGGCAGAGCTGTGCCGTGCGGTCACTCTTGAAGCTGTACCATAAATAGGAGTCGCGAAAGCGTTGGAAATGGCTGGGCGATTTGCTCTTGGGCACGCTCTTTGTTGTCATCGTCATGCGGGTTTACCCGTCAGTTTTACGGTGGGGTTCACAAAGCCGTAAATCAAATCCACGATGGTGTTGGTCACCACGAAAATGACACCGACAATCATTAGATAGGCCACGATTAGCGGGATATCAGCCCGGTTGATCGCGTCCAAAAACATCAGGCCCATGCCCGGCCACTGGAACACGGTTTCGGTCAGAATGGTGTAAGCCACCATCGTGCCGATTTGAACACCGCCTACGGTGATCACCGGTAGCATGGTGTTTTTAAGCGCGTGGACAAAATAGACGCGGCGCATTGAAATGCCCTTGGCGCGGGCATACTTGACGTATTCAGACTGCAGTACTTCCATCATTTCAGCGCGGATCAAGCGAATAAACAGCGGCAGCATGATAGAGGCGAGTGAAATGGCGGGCAGCACCAGGTGTTGCAGGCCGCTCCAGGTGGCCAGGTTGGTATCCCAATAGCCAAACACGTGCACCAGGTCATAACCGCGCCCAAACGAGGGCATATTACCTTGAGTGGATAGTGCACTGTTTAACCAGGCCCCCCACGCGGTCCCTTCGGGAAAAATTGAGACGGTAATGCCGATAGCAAAAATTTGAATTAATACAATCGCGGTTAAGAACACCGGGATCGAAATACCGATAATCGATGCCCCCATAAAAAACCGCGAGATAATCGAGCGCGGTTTAATGGCGCTGTATACCCCGATAGGTGCCGAAAAAACCACGATAATTAAGGTGGCCGCAAAGACGAGCTCAAGCGTTGCAGGCAGGTGGCGTGCAATAACGCTGAGCGCTGGCTCGCGGTAGAAGTAGGAGTTGCCAAAATCGCCTTGTACGGCATTTTTGGCAAAGCGCACATACTGCACCATGAAAGAATCATTAAGCCCTAAGCGCTCGCGCAGGGCCTCTCGTTCACTTTCGGGGACCGATTGTCCAACCATCTGCTGTATCGGGTCACCCAGGTTATCCTGGATGGCGAAGGCCAGCACGCTGATGATGAACATCACCAATACCGCGTGCATCAGCCGCTTGATTAAAAAGGCAATCATGGCGTACGCCACCTATGTAATAGTGTTTAGCAAAGGAAGTAGAGGTCAGTGCCGTTAAACATTTCGCAATGGGTTTTGACACAACAAGCGCTTCGCCCTCCAGTTGGCTGGAGAGCGAAGCATCCGTGCAGGCAATTTACAAACCGTTAGTCAAACTTAGCGGTTAATAACGAGATCGCCCAAGTAGGGGAAGTCGATGGCGTTAACGACAGGTTCAATCTCAACGCCTTCGGCAGCGGCATACGCAAGGTTCTGCCAATGCAGCGTAATAAAACCAACATCTTCATACAGCATGGCTTCTGCTTCACGCAGCATTTCATTGCGCCGCTCAAGATCGGTTACGCTGTCGGCTTCAGTGACCAGCGCGTCGATCTCTTCATTGCAGTAATTGCCATAGTTGTATTGGCCCGCACCGCTCTCTTCATCAATACAGAAGGTGAGGTACTGGAAGAAGTTGGCAGTATCTTCAGTATCCGAATGCCAGCCAAGCATGGCGATATCCGATTGACGGGTATCATACTCTGGCCAGTACTGGGCAAGCGGCATGGTGCGCAGGTTAACGTTGATATTGATACGCGATAGCATGTTCGCTACCGCTTGGGCAATTTGTGCGTCGTTGACGTAGCGATTGTTGGGCGCAATCATGTCAACGCTAAAGCCGTCTTCATAACCCGCTTCCGCCATTAGCTCTTGAGCGCGGGTCAGGTCATAGCGTGGTACCAGATCCGGGTTGTGACCGGAGTAGCCTTCCGGTGAAAACTGCCCAGCAGGCGTCGCAAAGCCACGCATTAAGCGATCAGCGATGCCTTCCTGGTTGATGGCAAGGTCAACGGCTTGACGAACGCGCACGTCTTTGAAGGCTTCAACTTGTTCTTCGTTAAGCTGGAAGCCGATAATACGCGTGCCCGGTACTTCGAAAAGCTCAACGTCACTTGCTTCACGAACGCGCTCCAGATCATTCGGCGGCACAGCGTCAATAAAGTCGACGCCGCCTGAGAGCAAGGCTGCTACGCGCGCGGCGTTTTCCGCAATCGGCGTGAGTACAATGCTTGAGACATTGCCTTCGCTTTCAGTATCCCAATAATCTTCAAAGCGTTCAAAATCGACACGTACGCCTTGGCGACGGTCAGTAAGAACGAAGGGGCCGGTACCGGAAACATTGCGTGAAGCAAACGAGTTGCCTGCTTTTACGATCTCCGCTTTATCGACGCCATTTTCGGTTTCACCAGTATAGAACTGGCTATCCATGGGAAAAATGTAGGTCGCCAGGTTGAGCAACAGCGGATAGGGGGTCGTCGTCGTGATTTCCACCGTGTAGTCATCAACCGCTTCGGCGGTAGCAATGGGCTCAAAAATGGCGCGGTAGTCAGGGCTCTCTTTTAAGCGCTCAATCGTCCATACCACGTCTTCAGCCGTCAGCTCGTTACCCGAATGAAACTTGACGCCTTCACGAAGCGTCATGCGCATATGCGTATCGTCTGTTTGTACCCATTCAGTTGCCAAGCGGGGCTCAAACTGAAAGTCCTTGGTCCAGCGGACGAGAGGATCAAACGCCAAGTGGGAGAAACGCAGCATACCGCCGGAAAGTTGTTCGTGAATATCAAGCGTTTCCGGATCGGCGGAGTAGCCAATGCGCAACGTTTCAGCGTTTGCTGTCAAAGGGAGCACTGCGCTACCCGCAACAGTTGCACCGATAATAGTGGCCAGTATCTTTTTTTTGAGCGCCATAATCGTTCCCGTCTTATTGATAATTTTATTGTTCACATTACCGTCTAAACGCTATTGGCGAGACAGCAAAGCAGACACGGTCAGCTTGTAAGCTATCCTATTAACATAGAGAGTGTTGAATGCGTCATACAATCGAAATAATGATAGACCCTATTCAACTATTGAATGAATGGGCTTGTAGCAGTGAATAGTGGAGTGCAAGCTAGTCTAAAGTCGTAGATGAAAAATAAACGGGCGTTTGGTATCAGCCCACGAAAGCCATTAGTGACCCGCTGGAAGGCAGGCTGAAAATGATGAAATGGAATCAATGGATCATTCTGGTGTTAATCGGTTGGCTTCCATTAACTGCACAGTCTGACACTATTGAAGGCATGCTGGACGGCGAGCCGCGGGAGTGGTTTGTGCTGAGCCAGGGCCGTGACTCCAATGCTTCTTTTGTAGAGGTTGGCGATCAACGCCAAATCACTATCACAGGGTTTGTCGAGCCTGATCAAAGGGACGCCTACGAAGGGTTGTCTATTAGCCTGGCGGTTGAAGACAACCAGCTTATCGATGCCCAAGTGGTACAACTGATCGGTAGCACCACCGTACCGCCGCTTTACACCTCTGAAGGAGGCAGTGTTACCGTCACGTTGACGCAGCTTGAGCAGCAAGGCAGCCACATTCATATTGCTGGGCGTGTCGAAGGCGTATTGGCGTTGCAAACTGCACTGGACGACGCGCCCAGCCGGGCTGAGGGAATCGACATCGATGTGCAGTTTGACGTTAATGCCTATCGAGCACGGTTCTAACAAGCACAGTTTTAAGCTCCAAATTGCTGATGCAGCCATGCATTAATATCATCAGACTCATACAGCCACTCTTTGCGACCATCTTCGTGGTGAATCTTTAAGCAAGGCACTTTGGTTTTGCCGCCGCCTTCAAGGAGGTCCTGCTTATGTGCGGGGTCATGCTGAACATCGCGCAGCTCAATGGTTAGTCCTAAGCGGGCAATTTCTTTACGCACCTTAATGCAGAAAGGGCAGGTACGGAATTGATAAAGGGCCAGACGTTGGCAAGCCTGGTCGACGCGCGCTTGATCGGCGGGGGCACGCTCAATCGCGTTAGGCGTTGAGAGTTTTTCACTGATAAGCATGACCGGTGCCAGCACCAAACGAACACCACGGAAAAAATAGCGAATTAATACACGCATAATAAACTCCATCGCTAACCCTGGGGCATGGGTCAGCGTTCTTAGAAAAAGTACGTCATTGTAAACAGCGATGCTACGCGCCAACAGGTGGGCTTTAAACAAGCGTGCGCGCATCCTGCAATAATCGAACGCATTTGTCACTTGGCTACGCTCGCTATACGTATATTGGGGCATTTTCTAACCCCCAGGTGTGCTTAAACCCTTGCTTCTGGGTGAGTAAACAAGCCGAGCATGCTAGTCTTTTCAGCTATTTTAAGCTGTGTTTATTACGTTGTTCAGGGACAGAAACCATGCATCTCCATATTATCGGTATCTGCGGCACCTTTATGGGTAGTCTTGCGCTGCTCGCGCGCGAGCAGGGCCATCAGGTTAGCGGGTCAGATGCAAACGTCTATCCTCCGATGAGCACTCAGCTTGCTGAAGCAGGCATTACGTTAATGGAAGGTTATCGAGCAGAGCACCTTGGTGCTTCGATTGACTTGGTGGTAGTGGGGAATGCGCTGTCACGCGGGAACCCGGAAGTAGAGGCGCTCCTTAATAGCGGTTTGCCGTATACCTCAGGAGCGCAATGGCTTGCTGAGCATGTGTTACCAGGGCGGCGAGTAATTGCTATCGCCGGTACCCATGGTAAAACCACCACCGCCAGTTTACTGGCCTGGCTATTGGAGAGCGCGGGCCAAGTACCGGGCTTTTTAATTGGCGGTGTGCCGCGTAACTTTGGTGTTTCCGCTCGGCTGGGTGATCCTCAGGGGCCTTTTATTGTTGAAGCAGATGAGTACGATACGGCCTTTTTTGATAAACGCTCCAAATTTGTACACTATCGCCCCGATATTGCTGTGCTCAATAATCTTGAGTTTGATCATGCGGATATCTTTCCGGATTTAGCTGCTATTGAACGCCAGTTCCATCACCTTGTGCGCACCGTACCCAGCCAAGGGCGCCTGCTAGTAGCCGATGAACAGCCAGCGCTAGAGCGCGTCATAGCGATGGGAGCCTGGACACCCATTAAGCACTTTGGTGAGCAGTCCCAAAGTGCGTGGCAGCTCTGCCTTGAGCGCCCTGATGCCAGCCGTTTTCAGGTGATTCACCGCACAGACCGGGGCGAAGAGGATAGCGTCGTCGAGTGGTTGTTAAGCGGCGTTCACAACGCGCGAAATGCCTTGGCAGCGTTGGCGGCTGCCCACGAGTGCGGAGTTGATTTAGCCCGGGCGTGCGCAGCACTAGCGCGTTTCGAAACGCCACGCCGACGCCAGGAAGTGCGTGGAGAAGTGGGGGGCGTTCAAGTCATTGACGACTTTGCCCATCACCCCACGGCGATTGCGGCGACCTTGCAAGGCTTGCGTGCCACAACGACCAAAGGGCGCTTGCTGGCGGTCATTGAACCACGCTCCAACACCATGCGGTTAGGTGCGCTACGCGATCGACTCAACGACAGCATCGCTGATGCGGACCAGGTGTATTGGTATCAACCTGCCGGTATTGATTGGTCGATGGAGGCGCTGGTAGCTGAGCAAGGTGCTAAAGCTCATCTTTATCAGCAGATTGAAACACTGGTAGAGGCGGTTGTTCGCCATGCCGAACCGCTGGATCGGATTGTGGTGATGTCCAACGGTGGCTTTGAGGGCGTACATGAACGTCTACTAAATGCCTTAACGGCCAAGGAATTGAACGCGTGAGTACAGATTCCCTGTTCAAAAAGCCGATCACCGTGGCATTAACGGGCGCTTCTGGGGCGCAGTATGGCCTGCGGCTGATAGACGTATTGGTAGAGGCAGGCCATGAAGTGTGGGTCATGATCTCCAAAGCGTCACACATGGTGATTGCCACGGAAACCGAGATTAGCCTGCCTGCTCAGCCAGAACGGCTGGCTGCTGCATTGAGAGAGCGTAGCGGCGCCGCGCCTGGCCAAATCCGCTGCTTTGGGCGAGAGGACTGGATGGCGCCTGTTGCCTCCGGGTCTGGAGCGGCCTCGGCTATGGTGGTGTGCCCATGCTCGACGGGAACGCTCTCGGCTATTGCCACTGGGGCAAGTAACAACCTGATTGAGCGGGCGGCCGATGTCGCGATTAAAGAGCGCCGAACGCTAGTGCTGGTGCCCCGGGAGAGTCCATTTTCGCCTATCCATTTGGAACACATGCTGGGGCTAAGCCGCATGGGGGTTGTTATTTTACCTGCCGCCCCGGGGTTTTATCACCGCCCGCAATCCATTGATGACCTCATTGATTTTATTGTGGCACGTATTCTTAATCAGTTGGGCATTCAGCATACCTTGATGCCTCGCTGGGGCGAGGATGAAGCCGATAACATGTCTAAGGATAAGCAATGAACTGGGCCACGCTCTCTATATTTGTACCCACGTTTTTATTTGTGTCACTCACGCCGGGTATGTGCATGACGCTTGCCATGGTGCTGGGCATGACCCAAGGCGTGAAACGTACGCTGTGGATGATGATGGGAGAGCTGGTTGGTGTAGGGCTGGTCGCCGCAGCAGCAGGCGCCGGGGTAGCCGCCTTAATGCTCCGTCAGCCTGAGCTCTTCACGGTGTTCAAATGGGTAGGCGGCGCTTATTTGGCCTATTTGGGCATTATGATGTGGCGCTCTCGTGGGCGTATGGCGATACCCAGTGAACTAAATGCGGGGCCTGCCGCCGGGCGGCTAACACTTGCCATGCAAGGGTTTGTCACCGCTGTGGCTAATCCGAAGGGGTGGGCATTTTTTATGGTGCTGCTGCCCCCCTTTTTGGATAGCAGCCGCCCGCTTGGCAGCCAGCTGGTTCTACTGATTGTGGTTATTTTGTTGATCGAGTTTGCCAGCCTATTAGTGTATGCCGTCGGCGGTAAAACGCTGCGTAAAACGCTGGGAAAAAGCGGCAATGTTCGTTTACTTAACCGCATTGCCGGCACGTTAATGATGGGCGTCGGATTATGGCTGGCGCTAGGCTAGGCCGCTTATACTGGTGGGAAGAAAACCACGCGAAGGCTGATTAACACCAGCGAGGCCGACCCCAATAGCAGCCAAGGGCAGGGCGTTAATGGCTTTCGAGGATAGCGCTGCCAGCTTAAACGAACCAGCGCACAGATCATCAGCCCAAGCAGAGCGCCGCCGACCAGGTCACTAAACCAGTGCACGCCAATAACGAGCCGTGACAGTGCCATTGGTACCGCCAAAGCAATCGCCACCCAATAGATCCAGATACGTTTTTGGAGAGGTAGCTCCGAGGCAATAAACGCGGCGGCCAGGCCCAATACGACAACCGAGGTTGACGTATGGGCACTCGGATAAGAGAGCGAGCCGGTCAGGTAATCGGGGGTGTCAGGCCGAGCACGCCCGAAAATGGCTTTACCCAGCGTGTTAAGAAGCGCTACGCCTCCCACCGCCGCTCCCCAATGCAGCAAGGCATCCCATCTTCTATAAAAGATCATCCATAGTGCCCACGGCAGCAACAGGACGGCAATGCCCAACTTGTCGCCAATCTTGGCAAATACGGCACCAATAGCGATAAGGGTGTCGCTTTGCAGCCAGCTAAAGAGCCGTTGGATATAGAGGTCGAGCGTCAATGGACCATTGTGATGCACAACCAGCAGTGTCCAACCCGAAAGGCAGGTTAAGGCAATAATAAATAGCAGCAGCGAAGCGAGCGGAACTTCGCCAGATTGGCTCATGACAAGCCAGGGGCGGCGCATAAACGGAATACGACGTGCTAAACGGGCGGTAGCAAGGTAGAGGCGTCCATGACGGCCCACCTGTGCTCGCCCCCAGGAGAACACTACCGCGAGTACCACCACGCTGGCGGCTATTATGAGCAACGCTGTTTCAATGCCCGGGGGTAAATCAAGGTGTTCTTGCCATGTTCGTCCGAGCAAATAGCCTGGCAGTACATAGGCAGGTGCCCACAGTGCGGCAGATGTGATATTTGCCCATAAAAAATTACGGGGTGGCATCCGCATCATGCCCGCTATGAGCGGAATGACGGGTCTTACCGGGCCAACAAATCGGCCAATAAAGACCGAGTAAAGACCATAACGATCAAAAAAGCGGGAGCCTCTGCCTAGCCATTCTGGATGTAGGGAAAGTGGCCAGCGTTGAGTGATTTGTGCATGGTGGCGATAACCAAGCCTGAAACTAATGCCGTCGCCGATCACCGCGCCTAAAAAGGCGGCCATTACTAACCACACTAGCCCGATAGACTCATGCCCCGCCAGGGAGGCCACTGCCGTAATCAGCACCACGCCGGGCACCAACAGGCCCACTAATGCTAACGATTCTGCAAGCGAAATGAGCAGCATCAGCAGAAGAAGCATGAAAGGCGAGAGCGAGAGCTGTTGAAAGGTTTCGACTAAAGACACGAAGGACTCCTTGAAGGGCGATACGCTGTCATCCGTTTGCCAGCGCATGAGCACGGGCGTGCAGGCGTTGTATATAGCGCTCGAAGCTCTCTTTATGAGGCAAACAAGCTGCAATGCGGGCTTCAAGATGACCGGTCTCAACCAATACACACTGGGAAAGTGCATGCTGTAGCCGCTCACGAACCAGCAGCGCACCGCTTTCACTGGTGTCGGGCAGCACCAGCCAGAAGGTGGCCTCGCCAGCGCGCCCCAATATGTCATGATCACGGCAGCGACCTATCACTTCGCTACACAGTGTATCAAGTAGCGCGATTTTAGCTCGAGAGCCGAACTGCTCTTCGGCCATATCCAGCTGTGGCAGGTGAATGACCAGTACCGCTAAGCGCTTGTTAAGCATGGCAGCACGCTGAAATTCGTTGTTTAAGCGCTCCTTTAGCGTTTCGTAGTTGTAGGCGCGACAGTGACAATCATAGGGGTCGGTGGCCTGTAGTAATGCGCGGCGGCGAGCATGCTCCCATCGAGGGAGGGCCAGCAGTAAAAGCAAAATAACATAGCCGAGATAGAAGGGTGGCTCAGGTGTCGGGTGAGAGATAAACAACCAGACAAGGGGGCCAAGCACCCCCGTCAGCACCAAGGCAAGCCAAAGGGGTAAGAGTATAAAAGCAGAGGTGATGGGTAGGCCAAGCCAGATGGCTGATGCGTTAGAGATAGAAAGCGTACTTAATACCGTGAGGTAGGTGCTGCCTACCAGCAGTATTTGAGATATGTATCCCTTTAATCCCTGCCCTAAATGCATCAGTAGGGCCG
>NZ_JBQSVC010000041.1:0-21466 GCF_052376035.1 Halomonas sp. AOP7-E1-9 | reverse complement strand
CGAATCAATCCTGGCTCAAGGTTCAAACGAATTTGAAGAATTCGAAAATTCTTCTTGTGCGCTTGCCTTGATATTTGGTGACTTATCACCCTCATCGGCAAACGCCCACATGAATTACCTGATCAAATTGTTAAAGAGCTGTTTCGCTTGAGACTACCAACATTCGACTCGATGACCGGAGCCGCTTGCCTCAGCGAGGAAGGCGTATTCTACGCATTTCCTGATGTTTGTCAACCGCTGTTTTCAGCGGGTGAAGCAAGCGATTAAAACTTCGCTAACTTCCTGACAAACCGAAGGTTTTCACCTTCTTCACCGCTGGTAACGCTTGGCGTCCCCGGCAGCGGATGCGTACTTTACGGATTCGCTGCCGGTTTGGCAAGGCCTTTTTAAAGATAGTTTCAAAAAGTTCAAACAAGCGTCACACGACCGTAACGTTTCTTGCCTGCCTGTATAACGTAGGCCTTACCCGTTGCCAGCATGGTGTCCTGCGCAACCACGTCGCCATCGACTTTAATACTCCCGTTCTTAAGCATGTCTTTCGCTTGGGCACTGTTTTTGGTCAGGCCTGAACGGTTGAGTACGGCAGCAATGGGGGCTTGATCAGCGCCTTCAAAATCCACTTCTATTTCTGGCAGATCGTCAGGCAGTTCGCCATCGGCCAGTTGGTTACCTGCGGACTTGTGCGCATTAGCGGCGGCTTCTTCACCGTGGTAGCGAGCAATCAACTCACGCGCCAGCTCCATTTTCACGTCACGTGGGTTCGCACCCTGCTCAACACTCCGCTTAAGCGCATCAAGCTCTTCGTTGGATTTCAGCGACAGTAGCTCAAAGTAGCGCCACATTAAGCTATCTGGCATAGAGACCAGCTTGTTGAACATGGAACCCGGTGCTTCATCAACGCCCACGTAGTTACCGAGCGACTTCGACATCTTCTGCACGCCGTCAAGACCTTCCAGCAACGGCATGGTGATAACAACTTGAGGCTCCTGGCCGAAGTGCTTTTGAATTTCACGCCCCATCAGCAGGTTAAACTTCTGGTCGGTGCCGCCTAACTCGATATCCGCTTCCAGCGCCACAGAGTCATAGCCCTGAACCAGCGGATACAGAAACTCATGAATGGCGATAGGCTGATTGGCTTTATAGCGTTTTTCAAAATCATCCCGCTCAAGCATACGCGCAACGGTGCTTTGTGCGGCCAGCTCAATCATCTTGGCGGCGGTCAGCTCGCCAAACCACTCCGCATTAAAGCGCACCTCGGTCTTTTCAGGATCAAGGATCTTGAAAACCTGCTTTTTATAGGTTTCCGCGTTGGCTTTCACACCGGCTTCGGTCAGTGGCTTGCGGGTGATGTTCTTACCCGTCGGGTCACCAATACGTCCAGTGAAGTCACCGATCAGAAAAATAACGGTATGCCCCAGGTCCTGGAATTGACGCATTTTGGTCAGAAGTACGCTGTGACCCAAATGCAGGTCAGGGGCTGTGGGGTCAAAACCAGCTTTGATACGCAGCTTGCGCCCGGAGGCCAGCTTCTTTTTAAGCTCGTCCTCTACGAGGATTTCATGCGTACCCCGCGCCAACAGCGCTAACGTCTGATCCACCTCACTCATTGCCTCTCTCCACTCTAAACGTTGCCCCGTTGGGCATACAGATGAACAATAGCCGACGATGTTACCATGCCTGCCCGGCCTGGTTGAGCCTTCGCACCGCCTTGGATACTGCTTTATGAAAACGCCCCCCACTGCTCCCACGCTTTATTATATGGGTTTAATGTCAGGCACCAGCCTTGACGGCATTGATGCAGCGCTTGTTGCGATCACTCACAGCGCCCCACCTCGGTTAGTGGCAACCCATGCCGAGCCCATGCCGGAGGCATTGCACAGCGCACTATTAACGCTATGTAACGCAGAGCAGGTAAATTTCGCCCAGTTGGCCTTGGCCGAAAATGCCTTTTGCCATCTTCAGGCGCAGGCTATTAATACCCTTTTGACCCAGCAAGGTCTTTCACCCAGCCAGATCAGTGCAATCGGCAGCCATGGCCAAACTATCGAGCATGCGCCTGACGGACATAGCGGTGGCCCCGCCTACACGCTGCAGTTGGATAACCCAAGCCTATTGGCGGAATTGACAGGCTGTACGGTCGTCGCCGACTTTCGTCGCCGCGACTTGGCGGCAGGCGGCCAGGCGGCCCCACTTGCGCCCGCCTTTCATCAGGCGCTATTCGGCAGGCAAACGGTAGAACAACTCATCCTCAACTTGGGCGGGATTGCCAACGTTACCTGGCTGCCGCGGAATGCTGAACAGCCGGTATTAGGGTTTGATACCGGCCCGGCTAATGTATTACTGGACGCTTGGTTTGCAAAACATTATCCTGGCCGGTTTGATCAAAACGGCAGCTGGGCCAAAAGCGGCCAGGTAGATAGCGCTCTCTTGGCGCGCTGCCTCAACGAACCCTACTTTCGCCAACCGCCGCCGCGCAGCACCGGGCGCGAACTGTTTCACTTAACGTGGCTCAAGCAGCATCTTACCGGCACGGAGTCACCCGAAGATGTGCAGGCCACACTTGCCGAGCTAACAGCGATCAGCGTGGCCGAAGGCATTAAGCACTTATTGCCCGACAACCAACCCGCAACCCTAATCACCTGCGGCGGAGGCGCCCACAACGCCTACTTAATGGCACGCCTTGCCCATTACCTACCTAACGCCACGTTTACCTCGCCGTCGGCTTACGGCTGGCCAGAAGACTGGATTGAAGCAGGTGCCTTTGCCTGGCTTGCCCATCAGCGTTTGCACCATTTACCTGGAAATTTACCCTCGGTCACGGGTGCCAGCGGCCTGCGTGTATTAGGGGGCATTTACTCACGCTAAGCGTCAGGCGATGGAAGCTGCTGATATTTATTAGCGAAAAGAGGCCGTTCATACGCATTCTACTTTGCCGAGGATGCTCGCAGTTCGGTAATATCCCTCTCACTTCCAACTGCGGTAAGGTGCTTGAGTATGATGGACATCGCGCTTCCTGAGTCGCTCGCCCAAGCGCGAGAACGTCTGCATCAGGCGCTTTTAGAGGCCAAGCGTCCTTTAAATGACGCAACGCTGCTTGCGGTGAGTAAAACCAAGCCAGCCCCTCTGATTCGCCAGGCTTATGCACTTGGTCAGCGGGCGTTCGGCGAAAACTACCTGCAAGAAGCATTAGACAAGCAGACCGAGCTTGCTGACCTGAACGATATTGTGTGGCATTTCATTGGCCCGCTACAGTCGAATAAAACCCGCGCGGTGGCAGAGCACTTTGACTGGATGCATAGCGTTGACCGTTTAAAAATTGCCAACCGGCTCAGCGAGCAGCGCCCAGGTCATTTAGCGCCGTTAAATATATGTTTACAGGTTAATATTAGCCGTGAGGCGTCTAAATCGGGGGTGATGCCTGAAGACGTTAGGGCACTGGCCCATGAGGTAGCCCAACTACCCCGTTTACGGCTGCGCGGTTTAATGGCAATTCCCGCGCCAGCGGACACGCTAGAGGCGCAGCGTAAGCCGTTAGCCGAACTAAGGCACCTGCTGACAGAACTACAGACAACGCTGCCTCAGGCCCCGTTAGATACGCTTTCAATGGGCATGAGTGATGACCTTGAAGCCGCCGTGATGGAAGGTGCCACACTGGTACGTTTAGGCACCGCTATTTTCGGTGCGCGCGGCGCAGTCAATTCATAACAAAGGACACGCACATGACAAATAAGATCACTTTCATCGGCGCAGGCAATATGGCGACCGCTATTATCAGCGGCCTTATCGACAGCGGTGTTGCGCCCACGGACCTTACTGCCACCGCGCCCAGCAGCAGCGAGCTTGCGCCGGTAAAAGAGCGCCTGGGCATTAATATCCACACCGACAACAACGTTGCCGTCAGTCACGCTGACGTGGTGGTGCTGGCCGTTAAGCCGCAAATCATGCGGGTGGTATGTGAAAAGCTGCGGGAGACTATTCAGCAACAGCGCCCGCTGGTGATCTCCATTGCAGCAGGCCTGGACGCCGCGACCATCGACCAGTGGCTGGGAGGCAATAACGCCCTGGTCCGCTGCATGCCCAATACACCTTCGCTGGTGGGATACGGCGCCAGCGGCCTGTTCGCCAATTCAGCCGTGAGCGATGCCCAGCGCGATATCGCCACTCAGCTAATGGAAGCTGTCGGCATTGTTGAGTGGGTGGAAGAAGAGCCGCTTTTGGACGCGGTAACGGCGGTTTCCGGTAGCGCCCCGGCCTATTTCTTTTTAATGCTTGAAGCCATGGAAGAGGCTGCCGTAACGCTTGGCTTACCGGCTGAAACGGCGCGCCGCTTGGCCATCCAAACGGCGCTGGGCGCCGCTACCATGGCGCAGAAGAGTGACAAAGACCCTGCCACGCTCAAGCAGAACGTGATGTCGCCAGGCGGCACCACTGAGCGCGCGATTCATCATCTGGAAGAGGCGCAGTTGCGCACTACCATTGCCGATGCCATGGAAGCCTGTGCCAAGCGCGCCCAGGAAATGGCCCGTGAATTAAGCAGCCACTGAATCATCTAACGTAACGGAGACACCAGCAATGGGCAGTCAATTGGGTAGCGCCGGGTTAACGCTAGTTAACTCGCTGATCAATATCTATTTATTTTTACTGATGCTGCGATTCTTATTGCAGGCATCGCGGGCGGACTACTATAACCCGCTAAGTCAGTCGGTGGTTAAGATCACCCAGCCTGTCGTGAGGCCTTTTCAGAGCTTTTTGGGCCCTGTGGCGGGCCGTTTCGACCTTGCCACGCTCGCCGCAGGCTTTGTGCTAAAAGTAGTGAGCATGGTGGCTATCTTCATGGTGATCGGCATTGGCATCCCGCCCATTGCCGGGCTACTGATTGCCGGGGTGGCGGCGATTGCCAATGCGATCTTAAAGATCTACTTTTTCGCTCTGATTGTGATGATCATTTTGAGCTGGGTGGCTCCGAATGCCAGCCACCCGGGCGCACTGCTGGTCATGCAGGTGGTTGAGCCCATCATGGCGCCGGTACGCCGGGTGATTCCACCGCTGGGAATGATCGACCTGTCCCCCATTGTGGTCTTTATTGCCATTAATCTTCTTGATGGCCTGGTGGTTGGCTCTCTGATCCGTGCTGCCGGCATTTCAGGGGCCCTGGTAGGGCTTTAAGGTTTTAGCCCCGCTTTCCCCCGGCTTTATTCAGAAGAACCCTTTTTGCAGGACTAACGCTTTCGATGCCCGACTCAGACACGCTTGCCCTTGCTGACCGACCAACGGACGCCGTTGGTCTTGTCACGCCTCATATTGCGCAATTCGACACGCCACTTGCCCTCGCCTGTGGAAAAGTACTTCCGGAATATGAGCTGATCTATGAGACCTACGGCACGTTAAACGCCGAACGCAGCAATGCGGTGTTGATTTGCCACGCGCTTTCCGGCCACCACCACGCGGCGGGCTATCACAGTCTGGATGACCGAAAGCCCGGCTGGTGGGATGCGCACATTGGGCCAGGTAAATCGATCGACACCAATCGCTTCTTTGTCGTTTCCCTGAATAACCTGGGCGGCTGTCACGGCAGCACCGGCCCGGTTAGCCACAACCCTGAAACCGGTCGCCAGTGGGGGCCAGATTTCCCCATGGTCACGGTCAGCGACTGGGTCGCAAGCCAGGCACGCCTGGCCGACCATCTGGGGATTGAGCGCTGGGCGGCCGCCGTGGGCGGAAGCCTCGGTGGCATGCAGGTACTGCAGTGGACAATAACCTACCCTGAGCGAGTAGCAAATGCCGTGGTAATTGCCGCAACGCCCCGGCTTTCAGCGCAGAACATTGCGTTTAACGAAGTAGCCCGTCAGGCCATTCGCTCAGACACCGAGTTCTTCGGCGGCTGGTACGCCGAGCATGACACCGTACCCAAGCGCGGGTTGAAACTGGCACGCATGGTGGGACATATCACCTACTTGTCAGAAGACGCCATGGGCAGCAAGTTCGGGCGCGACCTTAGAAGCGACGACCTTAACTTCGGCTTCGATGTTGAGTTCCAGGTCGAGTCCTACCTGCGCTACCAGGGCGATGCATTCTCCACCGCCTTTGATGCCAATACCTATCTTCTGATGACCAAGGCGCTGGACTATTTCGACCCGGCCGCCACCTGCGGCGGAGACCTGGCCAAAGCGCTTGCCCCTGCACAGTGCCCTTTCTTGATTGTCAGTTTCACTACCGATTGGCGCTTCCCGCCCGCCCGTTCCCGTGAGCTGGTCGATGCCCTTATCCGAGCGGGCAAGTCGGTTAGCTACGCCAATATTGCGTCGCCCCATGGGCACGATGCGTTCCTGCTACCAGAGCCGCGTTATGAAGCGCTGTTCAGCGCCTTTATGAACCGTACTGCTCGTGAGCTAGGCCTGGAGGAGACCCGTTGATGCGCGCCGACCTTGAACTGATTTACGACTGGGTGCCTAAAGGCGCTCACGTACTGGATCTCGCCTGCGGCGATGGCGAACTTCTGGAGAGCCTGGCCCGCGACAAGAGCGTTACTGGCTACGGTCTGGAGATCGACCCGGACGGCATTACCAGCTGCGTGGCACGCGGTGTCAGCGTGATAGAGCACAACCTGGACGACGGATTGGCCAGCTTTTGCGATCACAGCTACGACCTGGTCATCATGACCCAAGCACTCCAGGCACTGCGCCGCCCCGACAAAATGCTTGATGAAATGCTGCGCGTCGCTGACGAAGGCATTATCACCTTCCCCAACTTTGCCTACTGGCGTCACCGCGTCTACCTGGGTCTACGCGGCTACATGCCGGTCTCCAAGTCGCTGCCTCACGCCTGGTACGACACGCCCAACATTCACTTGTCGACCTTTAACGACTTCGAGCAGCTGTGCCGTGAAAAGGGCCTGGTCATCGTGGATCGTGCCGTGGGTGTGGGCGAGCGCCGCGGGCACTGGACCTCAAAGTGGTGGCCCAACCTCTTCGGCGAGATCGCCATCTTTCGCGTACGTCGCCGTTAAGCGAACCGGCAGCGTGCGCGCAAGCGTTACGCTGACCGGAACACCCTCCTTCCACTGAGTGCTCGTACCATACGCGAGCACTTCAACACCGCTGGCAACCGCTGCCTCAAGCCCTGCCGCATAGGCGGCGTCGATATGCGCAGCGGCTGCGACATCATTAATACCTTCGTGGGCAATGCAAAACAGCAGCACGGCCCGCTCCCCCTGCAAGGCCAATGCACTTAACGCCTGTAGGTGTTTAAGCCCGCGCACGCTTACCGAGTCGGGGAAATAACCGTATCCATCCTGCTCTTTGAGGGTTACCTGTTTGACCTCAATGTACGCGCGCCCTTTCACCGGGTCCTCAAGCAGAAAATCAAGCCGCGACTCCCCGACCTTTACCTCACGACGCTGGCAGGCATAACCGGCGAGCGCCTCCAGTTGGTTAGCACTGAGCGCCGCCTCGACAATCCGGTTGGTTCGCCCCGTATGAACCGATACCAACGACACGCTGCCATCGGGCTGGGGCAGCTCAATGAGCTCCCATGTCCATAAAAGCTTGCGCTTGGGATTATCACTGGGTGACAGCCACACTCGGCAGCCGGGCACATTGACGGATTTCATCGACCCAGTATTGGGGCAGTGCGCTACCACTTCTCGGCCATCGTCCAGGCGCACATCAGCAAAAAAACGCTTGTAGCGGCGCAGCAGCGTACCGGGCGCCAGTGACGGATAACGCAATGGATAATGCAACGGAGAATGCAACGGAGAATGCAGCGAAGAGGCCAGTGTCATAGCCGCCCCACGAAGCGGGTGATCCGCGCCACCGCTTCCTCAAGCCGAGCAACGTCATTGGTAAACGCAATCCGCACATGGTGCTCGCCACCGCGCACGGCAAAATCAATACCGGGGGTAATGGCTACATTTTCCTCTTCCAGCAGCCGTTCACAAAATACCTGGCTATCGCGGCTATAGCGCGAGATATCCAGCCAGAGATAAAACGCGCCTTGAGGCGGTAAATCGGGCGCCAAGCCGAGCGTCGCCAGCCCATCAAGTAATACCTGACGGCGCTCGGCGAGAATTTCACGACGTTGCTCCAGAATCGCCCGGCACTCGGGAGTGAAAGCGGCAAGCGCTGCATGCTGAGAAGGGGTAGAAGCCGCCAGAAAGACGTTCTGAGCAAGCCGGGTCAAGGGCTCAAGCGCGCGCTGCGGCGCGACCAGCCAGCCCAGGCGCCAGCCGGTCATCCCGAAATATTTTGAGAAGCTGTTAACCACAAACGCTTCACTGGAAAGTGATGTCGCAGACAGTGGAACATCGTCGTAGTTGAGCCCTTGATATATCTCATCAACGATCACTTCGCCCGAGCGCATGGCCACGGCGTCCAGCACTTGAGAAAGCTGCTCAGCACTCAAGGTGTGCCCAGTAGGGTTGGAGGGCGAGGCCAGCATGGCCAACCGAGTTTCAGCACGCCAGTGCCGCTCGACCAAACCAGCATCCAACTGCCAGCCACTCTCACGCCCCACGGAAACCGCGTCAATTTCAGCGCCTGCCAACGCCATGAAATGGCGGTTGCACGGATAATTGGGGTCCGTCATCAGTACCCGATCACCGCCCTCTACAAGCAGTTGGCTTGCTAGCAGCAGCGCGCCGGATGCACCCGGTGTAACCAGAATTCGGGCAGGATCCACGTCAGCATTAAAGTGTTCAGCATAGTGGTCAGCGATAGCTTCACGCAGCGCAGGCAGCCCGGCGGCGGGAGTATAACGCGTCTGGCCACGTGCCAAGGCCTGTTGGCCTGCCGCAATGATCGGCTCAGGTGTAGCAAAATCAGGCTCACCGACCTCCAAATGAATCACATCATGCCCGGCTGCCTCCCGCGCCTGGGCCATTTCCAGCAAGTGCATCACACGAAAGGGCGCCACGTGGCTGACTCGCGAATTCCAGGCCATAACGGCTCCTCCACCTAATAGAATAAAAGCATGACATGGGTCGTACAAACGGTAGGACCATAGTCGCAAACGCACCATTATGCTTGCAAAGCGGGAGTTTTTCAGCTAAACAAGCATCCCTTTGGCGTGAGATCGTGGCATACGCTCATGATCAATCAGCAGTCATATACGTAAGGGGCAATCCCATGCCAGTAGCGGAAAAAAAACCGGAAGCGGCCAAGTCCTTCACTCCGTATGAGTCAGCACCGGGTGAAGAGTACATGAACGATAAGCAGTTGGCGCATTTTCGTCAGCTGCTGTTGGACTGGAAGCAAGACCTCATGGAAGAGGTGGACCGCACCGTGCGCCACCTTCAGGAAGACGCCAACAACTACGCCGACCCCGCCGACCGGGCAACACAGGAAGAGGGCTTTAGCCTTGAACTGCGCACTCGCGACCGCGAGCGCAAGCTGCTCAAGAAAATCAATGAAACCATCGAAAATATTGACGACGACGATTATGGCTTCTGCGAAGCATGCGGCGTTGAAATCGGTATTCGCCGCTTGGAAGCCCGTCCTACCGCCACCCTTTGCGTTGATTGCAAAACCCTGGCGGAACTTAAAGAAAAACAGCTTGGCGGCTAAGCCGGTTATTTAACCCCTTGGTACGCTAACGCTGAAAGCGGGCACCTTTGGGTGCCCGCTTTTGTTTTGGGTAAAGGTTTTTATGATGTCTTCTACCAGCTACCGGGGGCGCTTTGCCCCCACTCCTTCAGGGCCTTTGCATTTTGGTTCGCTTGTTGCAGCGCTCGGCAGCTATCTGGATGCCCGTGCCGCTGGCGGGCGCTGGCTGGTGCGTATTGAAGATATCGACCCACCGCGCTGCCCCCAAGGGGCAGACGCCACCATTTTGCGCCAGTTGGAACGCTTTGGCTTACAGTGGGATGAAACGCTGTGCTGGCAGCACAACCGCCATGACGCTTATCAACAAGCGCTGGATCAACTCATTGATCAGCGCTTGGCGTATCCTTGTAGCTGCTCACGCAAACAGTGGCAATCGCATGCTATTTATCCAGGCTGGTGCCGTGACGGGTTAAGGGAGCCGGGTAAGCCGGTTGCCTGGCGGTTACGCAGTGACCTGGCTAAGCGCCCGATTGTCTGGCAGGACCGTCTGTTTGGCGCGCAGCAGTTTGACCCAGTAGCGCTGGGTGACGTAGTGCTTAAGCGCAAGGATGACCTTTGGGCTTATCAATTGGCGGTTGTCGTTGACGATGCCGAGCAGGGTATTACCGACGTGGTTCGTGGGCTCGATTTACTCGACAACACCCCTTGGCAGCGTCAGCTTCAAAGTGCTTTGAAGCTTCCAGAACCGCGCTATTTACATTTGCCACTGGTCGTCACCCCAGACGGCCAAAAGCTTTCAAAACAGAACCTGGCCCCGGCGCTTGCCGAGGATGAGGACGGCATGCGGCGCCAGCTTTTTCAGGCGCTTCAAGCGCTTGACCAAGCACCACCGGCCGCTCTGGCCACAGAACCTCCCGCCAGCCAGCTACACTGGGCAGTGGCAAACTGGGCGATTCAGCGCCTTTCCCCCACCGAACACCGCCGCTCGCCGTAAGGAGTTCTCCATGTATGTCTATCGCATCATGCTGTTTTTGGTGTTTGGCGGTTATTTGCTCTCTCCGTTATTAATGGACGGCTGGAGCAATCCGAGCACGGCCTGGTACCGCCCGTTCGCTATCTGGGGCGTGTTGATTGCGCTCACGCTATGGCTTGAGCAAAAAAGGAAGTTAGATGAGCGTTGAGTTAACCGGCGTTTTACTGCTCGGCCTGGGCTTCCTGGGGCTGATGTTTAGCTGTGGCGTCGCCGTTGAGCGCGGCTGGTTGCCTACATACGTTACCCGCCACCCCATCGTTTACACCCTCGCACTCGGCGTTTATGCCAGCGCCTGGGCAATTTATGGCAGCGTTGAACTTGCGGCCCAGGCAGGGTTTGGCTACTTGGCTTACTACCTGGGCGCGGCCGGTACCTTTCTACTTGCTCCGGTCCTGCTGGTGCCTATCCAGAGGATTACCCGCACGTATCAGCTCACCTCACTCGCGGATCTGTTTGCGTTTCGGTTTCGTTCGCGCTGGGCAGGCTCGCTGGTCACGTTAATCAGTCTTTTGGCCGTGCTGCCATTGTTAGGCATTCAAGTTCAAACCTTGAGCAGCGCTATTCAATGGCTCACCGGCAGTGCCTATAGTTCTGCGGTCGCACTGCTATTTTGTGGGCTGATTGCGGTACTCGCCGTGATGTTCGGAGCCCGGCATAGCCATACGCGCCAGGATCCGTTAATCAGCATGTTGGCGCTTGAGTCTCTGATCAAACTACTCGCCATGCTGTGCCTGGGAGCGGTGGCCTTATGGCTTGTGTTTGATGGACCCAATGATTTACAACGCTGGCTTGAGGGGCCAGGCCTACAAGCCCAGCAGGCAACCTATCAGTTGGATGACGCTCAATGGCGCACGCTGTTACTGCTGTTTTTTGCAGCCGCGTTCATGATGCCCCATCTATTTCATATTACCTTTGCCGAAAACCTGTCACGCCACACCCTGCTTCAGGCCAGCTGGACATTACCGCTTTACCTGTTATTGATGGCCTTGCCGATACCACTTATCTGGTGGGCCGCTCAATCGGTCAATAACGAGCTTCCGATCACGGCCTACGCGGTGTATATGATCAGCGAACACTGGTGGGTCAAAGCACTGGCATTTCTGGCCGGGCTCGCTGCGGTCACCGGTACGATGATCATGATCGCCCTGGCGCTATCCGGCATGGTGCTCAACCATATTGTACTGGTGGCCAGGCCGCCCGAAGCGCGTAGCGATCTTTATGGCTGGCTACTCTGGCTACGCCGAGCCTTGGTGGTCGGCGTGATTGTTAGCGGCTGGCTATTTTATGAGGGGGTTGGGCGCCATCACGACCTCGTGAGCCTGGGCATGGCCTCTTTTGTGGGTATGGCGCAGTGCTTGCCCGGCATGCTGGCACTGCTTTACTGGCCAGGTGCAAATCGCAAAGGCATGGTTGTTGGCCTTATCGCAGGTGTCATCCTATGGCTTTGGGGGCTTTGGCTACCGCTTATCTTCACGTTCCCGACCCCCGCACTGCCCTTTACTCACCTGATGAGCGACAGTGCGCCGCCCTGGTACACGGTAACGCTGGTATCACTGGCGACCAACATTGTTCTCTTGATGGTTATTTCGCTGTTTACACGTATTTCAGAGGGCGAAAAATCAGCCGCCGAGGCGTGCTCCGTCGATGCCGTTATCCGCTCCAAGCGGCTACCGCTGGAGGCAGCCACCGCTGCTGACTTTTCTACTCATCTGGCGCAAGCGATCGGCGATGAAGCCGCCCAGCGAGAAGTATCCAGAGCATTAAAAGCGCTCAAGTTCACGCCACAAGAACGCCGCCCTTACGCACTGCGCCGCCTGCGTGACCGTATTCAGGCCAACCTGTCAGGCTTAATGGGGCCTTCGGTCGCACGTGATATTGTCGACCGCTACCTGCCCTACCGCCATGACGACGCCCCGGTAACAGACGATATCCACTTTGTGGAGAGCCGCCTGGAAGCCTACCGTTCACGCCTGACCGGGCTTGCCCGAGAGCTTGACGGACTGCGCCGCCATCACCGCCAAACGCTGGCTTATCTTCCTGTTGGCCTGTGCGTATTTGGCGATGACAAAGAGCTTTTGATGTGGAACGAGGCACTTTCCCAGCTTTCTGGCATCAGCGGCGAAAGCGTGATTGGCGCGCGCTGCGATAATTTACCTGCGCCGTGGCCTGAGCTATTGGGCAACGTCTTGCTGGCCTCCCACACACCGCTTTATAAGCAGGCGGTGTCGCTGCACGGCAAGGATTACTTTCTTACCCTGCATATAGCCGAGCTTAGCGGCCACGACAGCCGAGGCGGCAGCGTGGTGTTGGTCGAAGACCACACCGAGATGAAGTGGCTGGAAGATGAGTTGGTCCATGCTGCCCGCCTGGCTTCTATTGGCCAGTTGGCAGCCGGCGTTGCCCACGAGATTGGCAACCCGATTACCGGGATTTCGTCACTGGCGCAAAATTTACGCTACGATACCAACGACCCTGCTCTGCTGGAGACTGCGGATCAGATCCAGCAGCTAACCCGGCGCGTAACGACCATTGTGAACTCGCTGGTCGGCTTTGCGCATGGCGGGCGCCAGGCGGGCCCGCCGCCTGCGTCTCCTGTGGCGCTTAACACGCTAAGCGAAGACGCATTAAACTTGATCCACCTGGCGCGCTCGGGTGAGGATGTAACGTTGACCAATGCATGCCCTGATGGTCTTGTGGTACGCGGGGATGCTCAGCGTTTAACCCAGGTGATGGTCAACCTGCTTAGCAACGCCAGGGACGCTTGCATGCCCGGCGGCCAAGTGGTGATTACCGCAGGGCAGCAGGCAGGCAGTGCCTGGTGGCGGGTAACGGATAACGGCCAGGGAATTGATCCTCGCGTGCGTGACCACTTGTTTGAGCCATTCACCACGACCAAACCTGCAGGCGAAGGCACAGGACTTGGGCTGTCGCTTGCGTATCAAATTATCAACGAGCACCAAGGCAGAATAGACGTGGCCTCGCCGCCGCCCAATGAGCCTCGCGGCACGGCCATTACGCTTTGGCTGCCGCTTTACCAACAGGATGGCCAGCGACCCTATGCCCAGGATTCTGATTGTTGAAGATGAAGCGATTATTCGCAGTGCGCTAAAGCGCCTGCTTGAGCGTCATGACTACACCGTCAGCGAAGCAGGCAGCGTTGAAGAGGCCAACCAACTAACGCTTCCTGAGTTCGACCTCATCATCAGTGACCTGCGTCTGCCGGGCGAGCCTGGCACCACGTTGATTGGCGCTGCTGCTCCCGCACCGGTGCTGATCATGACCAGCTATGCCAGCATGCGCTCAGCAGTAGATGCCTTAAAACAAGGTGCCGTCGATTATATCGCCAAGCCGTTTGACCATACTGAAATGCTGGAGACCGTTGAGCGTATATTGCATCAGCAGTCGATGCAGCATGGTGAGCCCCCTGCGATTACCGATGATGGTGGCAGCCAGCAGATGATGATTGGCGAGTGCGCGGCCATGCAGCAGGTCTATACGCGTATCCGCAAAACCGCCCCGGCCGATGTGACCGTGCTGATTTTAGGAGAATCAGGTACCGGTAAAGAGCTGGTTGCGCGGGCTATTCACCAACAAAGCAAGCGCGCCAGCGCCCCGCTAATCAGCGTTAACTGTGCCGCTATTCCCGAAACGCTGATTGAGTCTGAACTGTTCGGCCATGAGAAAGGCGCGTTTACCGGCGCCAGCGCATCACGCACCGGCCTAGTGGAGGCCGCCGACCAGGGCACGCTGTTTCTTGATGAGATTGGTGAACTGCCCCTTGATGCTCAGGCACGCCTGCTGCGTGTGTTACAGGAGGGAGAAATCCGCAAGATTGGTTCTGTGGAAACCCGCCACGTTAATGTCCGCCTGATTGCCGCGACCCACCGCGACCTGCGTGCCTTATCCAAAAGTGGTGAATTTCGCCTGGACCTTTACTACCGCTTAAACGTGATGCAGATCGAGCTCCCCCCGCTGCGCGAACGCGAAGACGACGTGCTCCAGATTGCCGATATCTTGCTGGATAAAGCGTGCACGCGTCACGAACGCCCCGGCCTACGGCTTTCAAGGGCCGCCCGCCAGGACCTGCGTGATTACCCGTGGCCAGGTAACGTTCGTGAGCTTGAAAACGCCCTGGAGCGAGGCGTGATTTTAGCCGAAGGCCATCTGATTCACCCGGATGATCTCGGACTGGCACCTGCACCGCCTCGTGCCCATTCACAGGCGAGTTTAGCGGCCTCCTCCAGCGACGAGAGCACGCCAGCGGAGGATGAGGATGATCTCTCTTTGGAAGACTATTTCCAGCACTTTGTGCTTGAGCATCAAGACCTGATGAGCGAAACCGAGCTGGCTCAAAAACTGGGCATTAGTCGTAAAAACCTGTGGGAACGACGCCAACGGCTTGGCATCCCGCGTAAAAAAACTGCTCGGCGTCCCAACTGACGCCGCTGACTGGCCGGCCCGCCAGGGCCTCACACCAAGTACTTACGACCATCGTCTACTATACTGATTTAAATAAAAAATAACCGATTTACGTTACCCAATCATTGTTACCTACCCACACAATGCCCGTAAAAAATCGGACCAAAAACGGTAACACTTATCTGTCACCGAAGTTCCTCAAAATAAAAAATAATCATAAGCACATGAAATAAATAAACATTTAAACAAGTGGCACGACGAGTGCAGTATTACTGGGTAAGAAAAATAAACTGGGCCAAGCGGTGGGTCACTAACAAAAACAACATGACACCACCCTAACCTGAGCCATAACAAAAACAACAAGGCCAGGGGAGATAACAGCACTAATAATAACAACAGGTAGCAAGTGCCCAAAATGGACGCGACGTACACCAAATGATCTGCGCCCCAACAAGAATAATAGCAGTGAGTGTGTACACCCCCGGAACCAACAATAATACGTCGGGGAAGAAAAGTTCGCGGTTGGATTATTGTTTTGAATACGAGGCGGTCGGATACTGCCTATCGACTGCGGTGCGTATTCAGGGCGATGTGCCATCATGAAGAAAAACAGCAGCATGGACGCTGATTAAATGCTTTATAGGGGAGGCTCTTTTAGCCTCCCCTTTCCGCGTTTAAAGGGGAAGGCGTTCGTAAACCTGCCCGAGGTGCTTTGCAAGCGTAAAGGGGTCGGCTACACTCATCGGCTTACCGCTTACTTCACGGTCACTTTTTCGATACCCTGCGAGTCGATATCGCCGCATGTTCAAAGGATTTACCCGTTTCTTACATAGCCCGGGAGAGCAATTGAAAACCCTGCTCGATCCCCAAGAGAGTGGAACCGCTCTCAGCCCACGCATTATCCCTCGGTCCGAGCACCCTGTTTCTCGCCAACATATCAGCGACGCTGCGCTAAAAGTGCTTTACCGCCTTAGCGGTGCAGGCTTCGACGCCTACCTGGTGGGCGGATGTATTCGCGATGCGCTGCTTGGCAAAATGCCCAAGGACTTTGACGTTGCCACCAACGCCACGCCGGAGCAGGTGCGTGACCTGTTTCGCAATTCGCGTTTGATTGGCCGACGCTTTCGTATTGTCCATGTCCGCTTTGGGCGCGAGGTCATCGAAGTCACTACGTTCCGAGGCAAGCCACAAGACGAACACGGCGAGAATATCGCTCACCAGTCGGACGCCGGCTTGCTGCTGCGAGACAATGTATGGGGCAGCATTGAGGAAGATGCCTTACGGCGTGACTTCACCGTTAATGCGCTGTATTACAACATTGCCGACTTCAGCCTTCACGACTTTGCCAACGGTGCGCGTGATATTGAATCGCGCACGCTGCGCCTGATTGGCGACCCGGCCACCCGCTACCGGGAAGACCCGGTACGTATGCTGCGCGCCGTTCGCTTCGCGGCCAAGCTCGACTTCACTATTGAGCCTGACACCGAAGCGCCGATGTACGACCTTGCGCCGCTGTTGCTGCAAATTCCGCCTGCACGGCTATTTGATGAAGTGCTCAAGATGTTTATGTCAGGCTATGGGTTGGCAACCTTCCGCCTGCTTAGCCATTACGGCCTGTTTGGCATGCTCTTCCCCGAATCGGAAGAGGCCATGGCCGATGCGGCGTGGGCGGAAAAGCTCATTGAATTCGCCTTGGCCAATACCGATAAGCGCATTGCCGAAGGTCGCCCGGTGACGCCTGCCTTCCTGCTGGCCGCCTTCTTATGGGCCCCGGTTGCCAATCGCCAGGCCGAGCTTGAAAGTGAAGGCATGCCCGCGATACCGGCACTGCAAACGGCATCGCAGGAGGTGGTGTCGCGTCAATTGGAACATACCTCTATCCCTAAACGCTTTGGCATGCCCATGCGCGATATTTGGGAGCTACAGGCACGTCTGCCGTTACGACGCGGCAAGCGTGCGTTCCAAACCCGCGAGCACCCACGTTTTCGTGCCGCTTACGACTTACTACTGCTGCGTGAGCAGGCGGGCGAAATCCCACGCGGCTTGGGCGACTGGTGGACGGCCTTCCAGCAGGGCGATGAGCATGAGCAGCTTCGCTTGCTACAAAAAATTGGGGGCGACCCGGCAAGCCAAGGCGACCGCCGCCGCAAACGGCGCCGTAAACCCACGCGCAAATCGGAAAAGTGAGCAACACATGAGCCCGACTTCGCTTACGTATATCGGCTTGGGTAGTAATCTTGATGATCCTATCAGGCAGGTGCGCCAGGCGATTTCGGCACTTGCCCTGCTGCCCTTGAGCCAGTTGACGGCCACCTCCTCACTTTACGCGAGCCGCCCGGTTGGCCCTCAGGACCAACCGGATTTTGTCAACGCAGTAGTCGCCCTGACAACGCGCCTTTCACCACTGGCGCTGCTTGACCAACTACAGGCGCTGGAACAACAGCACCGGCGCCAGCGGCTACGCCACTGGGGCCCACGCACACTGGATCTGGATTTACTGCTTTTTGACCAGCAGACAATTGCCTACCCGCGTTTAAACGCTCCCCATCCGCGTATGCACGAGCGCGCCTTTGTGCTCGCTCCCCTGGCGGAACTGGATGCAACGCTGACGCTTCGCCAGCAGCCGGTAAGCGAATGGCTAAATCAAATCCCCGAACCAGGCATTCAGCGTTTAGTCGAAGATGGTCCTGCCTAAGCAGTTATCTTGCTACCCTAGCCTCGACACACAACACTGGACCGGGTAACAATCGTTTTCCAGCCCACACACTAACGTTCTGGTTTGTCTTTACAGGGCCCATTTTTTAAGAACATCGCAACAGCGTGATATTAACAACGGCTGGCTGCCCATGCCGCAGCGGCCACGACGAGTGAGAGCATGCCATGAAACCCGTGACTCTAAGCACGCTACAGGCCTACAAGCGCGCTGGCGAAACGTTTAGTTGCTTAACCGCTTACGATGCCTCCTTTGCCCAAGCGGCGAGCCACGCCGGTATCGACGTGCTTTTGGTGGGTGACTCGCTCGGCATGGTGCTCCAGGGGCATACCAGCACGCTCCCCGTGACAGTCGACGATATTTGCTACCACACCCGCTGTGCCGCACGCGGCAAAGGCCATAGTCTGTTGATGGTTGACCTGCCGTTTATGAGTAACGCCTCTACGCAGCGCATGCTGGAAGACGGCGCAGCCCTCATGCGTGCCGGTGCGGAACTGGTCAAGGTAGAAGGCGAAGCCTGGATGGCCGAGGGGATCCGTGAGCTAACACGCCGCGGCGTGCCCGTATGCGCCCACTTGGGCTTAACGCCACAGGCGGTTTATCAGCTAGGTGGCTACAAGGTACAAGGACGAGACACCACCCAGGCAGAGCGTATCCTGCAAGATGCCAAAGTGCTGGTTGAGGCGGGCGCTTCGGTTATATTACTGGAGTGCGTACCGGCAAGCCTGGGCAAGGCCATTACCAACGCACTTGATGTACCGGTCATCGGAATTGGCGCAGGCCCCGATACCGATGGTCAAATTCTGGTCATGCATGATGTGCTCGGCGTCACCCATGGCCGCCCGCCGCGGTTTGTGAAAAACTTCATGGCAGATGCTGGCAATATTCAGGGCGCCTTTCAGGACTTCCACGAGGCGGTCAAAACGCGTGCCTTCCCAGCTCCCGAGCACTGCTTCTAACCTGCCCGTTTGCGACGTAACCTTACGACACATGACTATGCGTACATTGCGAGAGATCAACGACCTGCGCAGCCTCCTGCGCGACTACCGAACGCGCGGCCAGCGAATCGCGCTCGTGCCGACCATGGGCAATCTTCATGCCGGGCATTTAGCGCTGGTTGCCAAGGCGCACGAGCACGCAGATGTTGTCGTTGCCAGCCTGTTTGTAAACCCCATGCAGTTTGGGCCTAACGAAGACCTGGACGGCTACCCGCGCACCTTCGCCGATGACCAGGCAAAGCTTAGGGCAGCCGGATGCGACGTGCTCTTTTCACCCTCGGTAAGCACGCTTTATCCCAATGGGCTAACCTCGCAAACGTGCGTTCACGTGCCTGACGTGGGTGAGGGCCTGTGCGGTGGCTCACGGCCCGGGCACTTTGACGGCGTGTCTACCGTTGTCACGCTGCTGTTTAACCTGGTACAGCCCGACGTTGCCTGCTTTGGTGAGAAGGACTACCAGCAGCTTGCCGTTATTCGCAAGTGTGTGCAGGACCTGCATATGCCGATTGACATTATTGGCGTGCCGATTGTGCGCGACGACGATGGGCTGGCGCTTTCATCGCGTAACGGCTACTTGAGCGATGCCGAACGCGCGATAGCCCCTACGCTTTACCGCACGCTGTGTGAATTGCGCGACGCGTTAGAGCAGGGGGAGCCGCTTGAAACCATGCTGGCGAACGGGTTGATTGAGCTTACCGAGGCAGGCTTTACGCCCGATTATCTTGAGCTTCGTACGCCCGAGTTAACGCCTGTCAGCACCACCACTCGTGACGCGGTATTACTGGCCGCTGCTCGGCTAGGTCCCGCTCGCTTGATTGATAATCTCAGCGTGCAACTGCCCGCTTGATCCATTACGTTTTATCGCCAAGCCGCAGGCTTCGCAACCAGGAGTTGTTATGCAAACAATTATGCTCAAAGCCAAGCTCCATATGGCACGCGTTACCCATGCAGTGCTTAACTACGAAGGGTCTTGCGCCATTGATGGCGACCTGCTGGATATGGCCGGTATTCGTGAAAACGAACAAATCCAGATCTATAACGTTGAAAACGGTGAGCGTTTTACCACCTACGCGATCCGTGGCGAAGAAGGCTCTCGTTTGATCTCGATTAACGGCGCGGCGGCGCATTTAGCCGCCCCCGGTCACCGGATTATTATTTGTAGCTACGCCCACTATTCGGAAGCCGAGCTTGAACAGCACCAGCCAGCTCTGGTCTACCTGCAGGAAGGTAACGAGGTTAGCCATACCAGCAACGCTATCCCGGTGCAGCTGGCGTAGGCTACGCATTCTAGTCATCTACCGAGCGGACCTTCAGGGTCCGTTTTTATTTGCCTTTAAAAAAGCGCATTGCCGCAACGCACAACTTTCCCCTATGCTGAGTAGCAAGCCTGACATAAAAAACAGATAGCGTAGGTTATGCTCAGTACATCAGGCAGTAAGAACAGATAGCAAGAACAGACAGTAAAACAGGTCCGTACAAACAAAATAGCAAAACAGGCGGTCTACCTTACTCACGTTAGGAGTCATCTCATGCAAGAAGTGGTCATTGTTGCGGCTCGCCGCACCGCGGTCGGTTCCTTTGGCGGTTCACTGGCAGGCATTCCTGCAAGCGAGCTTGGCGCGTTAGTGATTAAGGATATCCTTGAATCAACCGGCGTTTCCCCCGACCAGGTGGACGAAGTACTCCTCGGCCAAGTACTGACGGCGGGCGTAGGGCAAAACCCTGCTCGTCAGGCGGCAATTAAAGCGGGCCTGCCGGCTTCCGTACCGGCCATGACAATCAACAAGGTATGTGGCTCAGGCCTAAAAGCCGTGCATCTTGCAACACAAGCGATTCGCTGTGGCGACGCTGAGCTGATTCTGGCTGGTGGGCAGGAAAACATGTCGGCGTCCCCCCATGTATTGCCCCATTCGCGCACTGGTCAGCGCATGGGCGATTGGAAAGCCATTGATACCATGGTGCATGACGGCCTTTGGGATGCCTTCAATGACTACCATATGGGCATCACCGCCGAAAACCTGGCTGAAAAATACGGTATCACCCGCGAGGAAATGGACGCGTTTGCCGCTCAGTCGCAACAGAACGCTGCCAAGGCCATTAAAGAGGGCAAATTTAAAAGCCAGATCGTGCCGGTGCAGATCCCCCAGCGCAAAGGCGATCCCGTTGTGTTTGATACCGACGAGAACCCGCGCGAAATTACCGCTGAAAAGCTGGCGGGCATGCGCCCAGCGTTCAAAAAGGATGGCACCGTTACCGCAGGTAACGCCTCCTCATTGAACGATGGCGCGGCCGTTGTGATGATCTGCTCGGCAGAAAAAGCCAAGGCGTTAGGTCTTGAGCCGCTGGCACGTATTGCCGCTTATGCCAATGCGGGCGTAGACCCTGCCATTATGGGTATTGGCCCCGTGCCTGCTACCCGTCGCTGCCTGGAAAAAGCCGGCTGGAGCCTGGAGGACCTGGACCTTGCGGAAGCCAACGAGGCTTTTGCGGCACAGGCCCTTTCTGTTCAGAAAGAGCTGGGCTGGGATATATCCAAGGTCAACGTCAACGGTGGCGCGATTGCCCTGGGCCACCCGATTGGCGCTTCTGGCTGTCGCGTACTGGTATCGCTCCTTCATGAGATGATTGCCCGGGATGCCAAGAAAGGCCTAGCGACGCTGTGTATCGGCGGCGGCCAAGGGGTGGCACTGGCGATTGAGCGCCCCTGATCTCGGCGATTAACGCTTAAAATGTAAATGCCCCTGTCACTGACAGGGGCATTTTT
>NZ_JBQSVC010000040.1:0-22000 GCF_052376035.1 Halomonas sp. AOP7-E1-9 | reverse complement strand
TAAAAAAACCCCTTCCAATTGGAAGGGGTTTTTAGTTACTCAGCCGTTAACAAGCTTAAATAAAACGCCCAAGGCCGACCGCTGAGCGCAGTTTATCCATGGTTACCGCAGCCTCCTCCCGAGCGCGCAGAGCACCTTTTTGCAGCACCGCTTCAATATGGGCAGGGTCATCCATTAGCGCATTGTAGCGCTCGCGGGGTTCGCTCAGTTGCGCATTGATATACTCAAACACCTGGTTTTTAGCATCGCCCCAGCCAATACCGGCGGCGTACTGTTCACGCAGAGCAGACGTTTCGCTTTCATTGGCAAATGCCGCGTATATCTGGAACAGAGTGCAGGTATCCGGGTCCTTCGGTTCGCCGGGCTCAAGCGAGTTGGTCTTGATTTTACGCACCAGCTTTTGAAGCTTTTTCTCGGGCGAAAACAGCGGGATGGTATTGTTATAGCTTTTGGACATTTTGCGACCGTCCAGCCCTTTCAACACCTCACCTGTCTCACTTACCACCGCTTCGGGTAGCGTAAAGTACTGCCCTTTATAAAGGTGGTTGAATCGCCCAGCCATATCACGTGCCATTTCGATATGCTGAATCTGGTCGCGCCCTACCGGCACCTTTTTGGCGTTGAACATCAGGATATCGGCAGCCATCAACACCGGATAGCCAAAAAGCCCCATGGTGATGCCTTTGTCCGCGTCCTGGTCGCCTGCTTCTTCGTTCTCAGCCACGGCGGCCTTGTAGGCGTGGGCGCGGTTCATCAGGCCTTTGGCACACACGCAGGAAAGCATCCACGAGAGTTCTTGAACTTCCATCAAATCAGACTGGCGGTAAAAAATGGCATTGTCGGTATCCAGCCCAAGCGCCAGCCAGGTAGCGGCAATTTCCAGGCGTGACGCTTGCACGCGCGCAGGGTCCTGGCACTTGATCAGGGCGTGGTAATCCGCCAAAAAATAGAACGACTGAACATTGGGGTCCTGGCTTGCTTCAATCGCCGGTTTAATCGCACCAACGTAGTTGCCTAAGTGCGGTGTACCGGTCGTCGTAATACCGGTTAAGACGCGGGTTTTAGCAGTTTGACTCATTGTGTTTAGGCTCTTGGGCAAATAGCCCTATCATAACGCGCAGATTTACGCGTGGCGAATGCCATCAGCGCAATCCTGCCAGCCGCCACGTTGCTTCTTCCGGGCTTTGCCTCACAAAAACAGCGTGTGTACTGGCAGACGTACCACCGCTTCTGGCCGTGATGGCAACGCGCTGATCCGCCAGCCGTTCAATATCAATGATGAGGTCATCAAGTAATAGCCTTTGGCCCTCGGCTTGCGCTATTGGCAATGCCTCAAGCAGTACGTTGAGCGCCTGGCGTGGCAACAACGCCTGACTATCATCGCTTTGCAACTGTCGCTTATCACCGATATTGAAGGCGGGTGGATACGTTAGTAAACGGTTCAAGAAGGCATCCCGCGATGCTGCATACTGGCGGTCCGACAAGACAGCCAGCAGACTCTCATCCAGCATTTGGGCCTGAACGGCAATTCGAAAATTACCCGCCAAACGCTCATCGACTAACGCCGTCCGCATACTCGCTACGCCCAGTAGCAGCGCGGCAGAAAGAAGTGCCATAACGATCACCAGCGCAGCCCCCTGCTGATGCTTCATGGGCTGCCCTCCGTGGCGGGAAGGGATGTGAGACGCGTGATAACGTGATCACGCTGCATCACATGCCATACAAACGGTGCTTGGCGCTCGCCCGCAAATTGGAGCGTTATCCGATAAAGCCCTGTTATACCATCGACGTCTTTCTCAAACAGGCTAAGCGCGTCGCATGCGTGACTGCCTTTATAAAGCCCTTCTATCAAGGGCTGGCTGTTATGGCGTAATGCACAGGTGGTCGCATCGACCAGCGAGTCATTGATCTCATACTGGCCTGCCTTGCCTTTACGAATGTCCCGGGTGAGCGATTGAACGGCAAAAACAAGCGCTTCCTGCTCGCGACTGATGGCCTCGACGCGCTGAAAGGTCGTCACAGTGGTTAACAAAAGCTGGCCTGCGCCCAAAATAATAATGGCGCCGATCACCATCGCGACCATCATTTCAACCAGCGTAAATCCTCCTTGGCGCTTATTGAGCATTAGGCGCCTCGCCAGCATAGCGCGCTTCAATAAAGGGCAAGGTAAACACGTAGTCAAAATGGTCAGCCGCTTGATTGGAAGGCCGTGCACGCATCGTAATGGAGACGGTCAATTGGCAGCCTCCGGATACAAAAGCGCTATCAACCGTGCCCGTTGCACCGTTAAGCGGTGCTTGTGAAGGCGTAAACCACTCGGCCTGCCAGTCACTCTCCAGCCCCGCCGTGAGGTGTCGGCAGTTCTGTTTCGCCGCCAACTGCGCCCAGGCGCGCTCCTGGGCATCCAGAGCTGCCACACTTGCCACGGAGTATTGGTAGCCCGAAGCGGCACTTTGCAGCGACGTTAGCTGAATGGCGGCGATGCCGATCAGCCCAAACGCCAGCAAGGCCAAGGCAATTAACACCTCAACCAGAGTAAACCCCTCTTGGCACCGCACTTACCAGCACGTCTCGGGCAGGCGTTCACCTTGACTACTGAGCGTTATGGCTTGGCCACAGCCGTCTTTTCGCTCAGTCGACGCGCTTAGCACATAGCGACCATCCTGGCGTTCAGAATAGGCAATGCGATAATGCCCGCTTGGTGACAGGTGGGGCATTTCACACTCCTGGTAGGAGTAGGTTCGGGCGTGACAGCGCGCTAGTTCAGCCGCCGCCTGCCTTAACCCCGCATGCGCATCCGTGCGCAGGGATGTTTGCAGGTAGCGGGAGTAGGCAGGGTAAGCCATGCCAGCGATAAGGCCGAGAATGCCCATCACCACCACAAGCTCAAGAAGCGTAAAACCGCGCTGACGCTCTATCGAGCGGCCTGCGCGAATAGAGTAAGGATAAAGCGAAAACCTCACGTGATGCTCCTGCATCAGCCACCGCATACGCAGTGCATCAGCTGCTGACGATTACCTGCTCGCGCAGCTCTTTGGGCATGGAGAACGTAATGCTCTCCTCGCGGCCTTTTAGCTCTTCCGGCATGGAAGCACCCAATGACTGAAGCTTGCCAATTACGCCTTTCACCAGCACTTCCGGGGCACTGGCACCCGCCGTTACGCCGATGCGGCCGACGTTTTCAAGCCACGTTGGCTCAATCTGGTCGGCATTATCTATCAGGTACGCCGGTGTTCCCATACGCTCGGAAAGCTCGCGCAGGCGGTTAGAGTTGGAGCTATTGGGGCTGCCCACTACAAGCACTAGATCACTGTCCGCGGCCAGTTCACGCACCGCGTCCTGGCGGTTTTGCGTGGCGTAGCAAATATCATCTTTACGCGGCCCACTGATCTCGGGAAACCTCTCGCGCAGCGCATCAATCACTTTGGCCGTGTCATCCATCGACAGCGTCGTTTGGGTCACAAAGGCAAGGCTGGAAGGGTCATTGACCTCCAGGTTGGCAACGTCCTGCTCATCTTCCACTAGATAGATGCGGCCGCCATGCGCCGTGTCATAGCGCCCCATGGTGCCTTCTACTTCGGGGTGGCCTGCGTGCCCAATCAGCACGCACTCGTGTCCCCGCTTGGCGTAGCGCAAGACTTCCAAATGCACCTTGGTGACCAGCGGGCAAGTGGCATCAAACACTTTCAGCCCACGCCGGTCAGCATCGGACTGTACGGCTTGAGACACGCCATGCGCAGAGAAAATAACGATCACGTCATCCGGCACTTCGTCGAGCTCTTCCACGAAGACAGCCCCACGCTCGCGCAGCGTTTCCACCACAAAGCGGTTGTGGACAACTTCATGGCGCACATAGATAGGCGGTCCGAACACATCCAGTGCACGGTTGACGATGTCTATAGCGCGATCCACGCCGGCACAAAAACCACGCGGATTGGCCAATTTGATCTGTATGGGCTGTGCTTGCGTCGACTGCATAGTAATGCCTTGATGCGTTACCGCACCGTTTAGTGAATAAGAACCCAGCTAATGCTAAAGCCAATGTTAAAGACTAGTGCGTTGTAACCGGTTTTACATCCAGTACGTCAACCTCAAAGGTTAACGTGCGCCCCGCCAACGGATGATTAAAATCCACCTCGACGCGGTCGCCTTCAATGGTTTTGACCACACCAGGCAATTCCGTTCCCGCTTTATCGGCAAACGACATCACCATACCAATTTCAGGCGCTTCATCGCCAAAATCAGCGCGCTTTAACGTCTGGATATTTTGCGGATTGTGCTGCCCAAAGGCATGCTCGGGAGAGACCTGAAAAGTACCTGTCTCGCCCGTTGTCATGCCTTTAATCGGGTGCTCAAAGCCGGGTGGCAAATTGCCGTCACCGTACTGAAAGGTGGCCGGTGCCTTCTCTTTGGTAGAGTCTACAACCGTGCCATCTTCAAGTTTCAGGGTGAAGTGCAGGGTCACTTCCATCCCCTCATCAATCAGGTAATCACTCATTACACTGCTCGCTATGTGGTAAGGCCCTGGCATACTGCCACCAGGGCCTGATTAATGCTAACCGAGTTAGAGGTCGCGGGTTACTTCGTTGAGTGGGCTTTTTTACGCCGCCGGTCGCCCATCACTGACTCCCAAATCAACCCAATGGCCCCCAGAGTAATCCCGATGTCTGCCACGTTAAAGGCGGGATAGTACCAACCGGCCACATGAAACGATAAAAAATCGACCACGTAGCCATGCACCAGGCGGTCATAGAGATTCCCAAGCGCCCCACCGATAATCAGCGGCAGCGAAATGGCCAGCAGCTTTTCATCGGCTCTAACACGGGAAAGCCAGATGGTCAGGCCCACGCTTGCACCAATGGCAATAATGGCGAAAAACCAACGCTGCCAACCAGGGTGGGAAGCCAAAAAGCTAAAGGCCGCCCCCGTGTTATGCATTAAGGTGAAGTTAAAAAACGGCAGCACTTCTACCGGCTGCAGATACCCCAGCTGGCTGCTGGCAATCGCCTTGGTGGCCAAATCCAGCACAATCACGGCAACGGCCAACCACAGCCAGCGCAGCGGCTGGCGCATGGGCGGCCGCGCGTTGGACGAGACCGACTCAGGCATAGTGACGCACCTCACCCGGGCCATCCGGCAGGTTAAGAATCGAACGCTTGCACAGCGTGGGATGCTCAGGATGCATGCCTACGTCAGGGCGGCGCTCCCAGCTGCGTTCGCATTTCTCAAACGCACTGACGACCACCGCTACTTTGAGCCCTTCTAGCTCGCTGTAGGCAGATGCCTCGGCATCCGCCAGCGGCTTGAGAGTCGCTTCCGAGGTAATCAGCACAAAGCGTAACTCGTCGCCCAGTTGTGACAGCAACACATTGAGTTCGTCGCTAACGTAAAGGGTGACTTCGCTGTCCAGCGAGCCTTTGATGGCCCCTTCGCTACGCGCTTCTTCCAAGCGTTTATTCACCGCCTGCTTGACCTCTAGCACTGCTTCCCAGTATTCACGCCCCATCTCGGCGTCAGCATCAAGGGGCTTCAGGTCGGTATAGTAGGTTTCCAGCAGTACGCTGTCGCCACGCTTGCCCGGGATATGCTCATAGATCTCTTCTGCAGTGAAGGAGAGAATCGGTGCGACCCAACGCGAAAGCGCCTCGATAACATGATAGAGCGCGCTCTGACAGCTGCGGCGTGCCCGCGAATCAGCCTGAGTGGTGTACTGGCGATCCTTGATGATATCCAGATAAAAACCACCCAGGTCGCGCGCGCAGAACGTATGCACCTGCTGATACACGTCCAGGAAGCGGTACTCTTCATACGCTTTCTGAATGCGCTCTTGTAGCTGCAGTGCGCGGTCGATGACCCAGCGATCCAGGGCGATCATATCCTCAAAAGCCACCATATCGCGCGCCGGGTCAAAGCCGGTCAGGTTGGCCAAAAGAAAGCGCGACGTGTTGCGAATACGCCGATACACGTCCGCTGTACGCTTGAGGATCTCATCCGACACGGCCATTTCATTGGAGTAATCCGTCGAGGCCACCCAAAGGCGCAGAATGTCGGCACCCAGCTTGTCCATCACCGACTGCGGCGCGATGACATTACCCAACGACTTGGACTGCTTACGGCCTTGCGAATCGACGGTAAAGCCGTGGGTCAATAGCTGACGATACGGCGCGTGACCGTCAATTGCCGAACCGGTCAACAGCGACGAGTGGAACCAGCCGCGGTGCTGGTCAGAGCCTTCCAGATACAAATCAGCTCGCGGGCCGCTTTCATGGCCATGTGGATGCGAACCACGCAGCACATGGCGGTGCGTGGTGCCGGAGTCAAACCAGACATCCAGCGTATCAGTCGTCTTGTCGTATTCGGCGGCTTCCGCGCCCAGCAGCTCAGCAGCGTCGAGGCTAAACCAGGCATCAATGCCCTGCTCCTGCACGCGTTTAGCGACTTCTTCCATCAGCTCAATGGTGCGCGGATGCAGCTCGCCGGTTTGTTTGTGCAGGAAGAACGGAATCGGCACGCCCCAGTTACGCTGACGCGAGATGCACCAGTCTGGGCGATTAGCGATCATGCTGTGCAGGCGCGCCTGGCCCCAGGCGGGCGTGAACTGGGTCGCCTCGATGCCTTCCAGCGCGCGCTCACGCAGGGTTTTACCGTCTTTCCCCTGAATATCCATGCCCACAAACCACTGGGCTGTCGCACGGTAGATGACCGGCGTTTTATGGCGCCAGCAGTGCATGTAGCTGTGCACGATGGGCTTATGCGCCATCAGCGCACCCACTTCGTCAAGCTTGGCGACGATGTTGGGGTTGGCTTTCCAGATCATCTGGCCGCCAAAGAACGGCAGATCATCAACGTACACGCCGTTGCCCTGTACCGGGTTCAGCATGTCGTCAAAGCTCATGTCGTGGGCGCGGCAGGTATTAAAGTCATCCAGGCCGTAAGAAGGCGCGGAGTGAACGATACCCGTGCTGCCCACTTCCGACTCGACGTAATCGGCCAGGTAAACTGGCGACAGGCGATCATAGAACGGGTGGCGGAAGTTGATCAGGTCTAGCTTTTCACCACGAGTGGTAGCGATGACCTCGCCTTGTAAACCAAAGCGTTCAAGGCAGCTTTCGACCAGCTCTTCGGCTAGCAGCAGCAGGCGCTCGCCGGTATCGACCAGCGCGTAGGTAAATTCGGGGTGAACGTTCAGCGCCTGGTTGGCAGGGATCGTCCAGGGCGTGGTGGTCCAGATTACCACCGCCGCCGGCTTGGGCAGCTCGCTCAGGCCAAACGCAGCGGCCAGCTTATCGGCATCTTCCACCGGAAAAGCGACATCAATCGCGTCGGACTTTTTGTCTTGATACTCGACTTCCGCTTCAGCCAAAGCTGAACCGCAGTCAAAGCACCAGTTAACCGGCTTCAGGCCCTTAAAGACGTAGCCCGCTTCGACCATATCGGCCAGTGCGCGAATCTCGCCTGCTTCATTGGCGTAGTCCATGGTGCGGTAGGGATGATTCCAGTCACCAATAATCCCCAAACGCACAAAATCAGCCAGCTGTGTTTCAACCTGAGCGCCCGCGTACTCACGGCATAGCTCACGCGCTTTTGCAGGCGCCAGGTGCTTACCGTGCGTAGTTTCTACCTTGTGCTCAATGGGCAGGCCATGGCAGTCCCAGCCCGGCACGTAAGGCGCATCAAAGCCCGCCAGGTTTTTCGATTTAACGATAATATCTTTTAAAATTTTATTAACGGCGTGACCAATATGGATACTGCCGTTGGCGTAGGGAGGGCCATCGTGCAGTACAAACAGCGGTGCGCCAGCACGCGCTTCGCGCAAGCGCTGGTACAGGTTCATATCTTGCCAGCGTGAAACGCGTCCCGGCTCCTGCTTGGGCAACATGCCACGCATAGGAAAGTCGGTTTCAGGCAAGTTTAGCGTGTGCTTATAGTCCATGGTTCGGTCAGCCGTTGTTAGCATCGGCAGCGTCATCCGCCGAAGAAGGATCAGAAGAAATTGTCTTGGAAACCTGAGTCTTGGAAACCTGGGGCTTGGAAGCCTGAGTACTGGAGGCCATAGCCTCACGCCCAAGCGGGGCCGAGGCTAGTGGCAGCGCGTTATGACAGTCAGTGACGGCCGTCGCAAAGTAGCGATGCGCCTGGGCCTGGTCGCGCTCAATTTGCGCTTTTAGTGCATCAAAGTTGTCGAATTTCACTTCCCCACGAAGCCGCGCACAGGGAAATACCGTCATGCGTTTGTCGTAGAGGTCGCCGTCAAAATCAAACAGGTTGACTTCCAGTGTGGGCCGCTTGGAGCCAACCGTCGGCCGAAAGCCGACGTTAGCAATACCGTGGTAGCGCTGGCCGTTTTCAAGCGTCACCCCAACGGCATAGACACCGCGCAGCGTTAAGGGCTGAGGCAACAGGGGCAGGTTCGCCGTGGGCACACCAATGGTGCGACCAAGCTGCTGGTCACGTACCACACGCCCATCCAGCGAATACGCCCGCCCTAACAGATTGGCCGCTGCGGCAAAGTTACCGCTGGCAAGCAAGGTACGCACGCGTGAGCTTGAAACTCGCTCGTTCTCAACCGTAAAGGTGCGGGTATGTTCAACCCCAAAGCCCTGCTCTTCGCCCACCGCTGCCAGCAGCGTAAAGTCGCCCTGACGGTCACAGCCAAAACGGAAGTCATCACCAACGACCAGATGTTTAACACCTAGCCCTTCGATCAGCACCTGATCAATAAATTCGCGCCCGGTCAGGCTTCTAAGGGCATTATTAAACGGCAGGCACAGCACCTGTTCAGCGCCGTACTGGCCCAACAGACGCACCTTTTCACGCAAGCGCGTTAGCCGTGGTGGTGCCTGGTCACCCGCAAAGTACTCACGCGGCTGGGGCTCAAACACGACCACGGTTAGCGGCACGTTTAGGCGTGCGGCGTGCTCGCGGCACTGCTGCAAAATTGCCTGATGGCCACGATGCACACCGTCAAAATTTCCAATAGTAGCGACGCAGCCACGCTGTGCCGCTACCAGATTGTGCAGTCCTCGAATGACGCGCATGGCACCTCAGCCGTGTTAATAATTTGCCGCTCCCAAGCCTTGTTGGGTTTGGGTGAAGCTTAAAAAGCTCTGATTATAGCGAACCTACCGTGATATATGTCTAACTCTCTGCCGATCCAACGTGACTTTTAAGCGTTCGGCCACGCATTGCCGCTGTAGGGTTTAGCTCTGCATTTTAAAATGCCGTGGCCGCAGACCCAGCGCGGTAAGCCAGACAACATAAATCCCGCCCCCCAAACCTACCAGCCCGGCCACCCAGGCAACACGCTGCCACAGGCTAAACGCAAGCCACGCGTGCCACTCTGGCGACACCATATAGAGCGCGGCACACATCAAACCGCTACCGCCCAATAGTTGCACCGCGTACCGGCCCCAGCCCGGCTGGAAAACCAGCACATCCTGCCTGTACAGCAACACCCCCAGCATACCCGCGTTCAAAAATGCCGAAAGCGCCGTAGCAAGCGCCAACCCGGCATGGGCAAGCGGCCAAATCAACATCAGGTTGAACACCATATTAGCGACCATGGCGATAATACCCACCTTCACCGGCGTTTTGGTGTCCTGGCGGGCAAAAAAACCAGGCGCCAATACCTTAATCAGCATAAAGGCGACCAGGCCAAAGGCATAGGCACGCAGGCTCATCGCGGCCATCTGAATATCGTGGTCGGTCATTGCGCCATAGTGAAATAGCGTGATCAATAGCGGCTCGGCCAATACCGCCAGCGCCAGTGCGGCAGGCAGGCCCACCAAAAGCACTAGCCGGATCGCCCAGTCGAGCATGGCGGCAAAATGCGCCTTTGACTGTTCAGCGTGGCGCTTGGAAAGCGCGGGTAATATCACCGTAGCTATCGCCACACCAAAGACGCCGAGCGGCAGCTCTACCAAGCGGTCAGAGTAGTAAAGCCAGGAGACACTGCCCGCCACCAGCAGTGACGCCAACACCGTATCCAGCAGCAGGTTAATTTGCGAGACCGAAACCCCAAACAACGCCGGGCCCATCAGCTTTAAAATGCGTTTAACGCCTTCATGAGCGAAGTTCGGCCAAGGCGTGGGCATCAAACCCAAACGGATTAAAAACGGCACCTGGAAAATCAGCTGGGCAGCACCTGCAATCAGCACGCCCCAGGCCAGCGCCATGGCGGGCTCATCCATTAACGGCATTAAAAAGAGCGCGGCGCCAATGAGTGACAGGTTGAGCAACACCGGCGTAAAGGCGGGCACTGCAAAACGGTTCCAGGTATTTAGCACGCTGCCAGAAAAAGCCGTGAGCGAGATCAGCAGCAAATACGGAAACGTGAGGCGCAGCATATCGGCGGTCAAGGCGTGCTTGGCGGGGTCACTGCCAAAGCCGGGCGCAAACACCCAGATAAGCCAGGGCGCGCACAGCATCGCAAGCGCGGTAATCAAAGCCAGCAGCGCGGTTAAACTACCGGCTACGGCGTTGAGTAACTCGCGAATCTCCTGCTTACTGCGCTGGGTCGAGTACTCGGAAAGCACCGGCACAAAAGCCTGGTTAAAGGCACCTTCAGCAAACAGGCGCCGCAAAAAATTAGGAATTTTAAAAGCGACAAAAAAGGCATCCGCGCCATTCCCGGCGCCCAAAAGCGTCGCCACCACCACATCGCGTATCAGGCCCATCACGCGGGAAAGCATGGTCATGGAGCTAACCACCAGCCCTGAGCGCATTAGCCCACGGCGTGGCGGTGCGCCAGGCGCGGCGGAAGTGTCATTCGGCGGCGTGTTTGAGGTCATTTTTGGATCCATAGGCGCGGATGGCCAATACCCATCATAGAGTCATTAGATAAAACCATCAGACACAAAAAAACCGGCCGTAGCCGGTTTTTTTTATGGCGCCTGCCGGCTTACGCCGCCAGTGCCTTAATACGCTTGTTCAAACGGCTTTTCAGGCGCGCTGCTTTCTTCTTGGACAGCACGTCTTTATCAGCAATACGGTCAACGACCGGCTGCATTACCTTGAACTCTTCCATCGCCTTGCCGTGGTCGCCGGTGTTGATCGCTTTGATCACACGCTTGATATAGGTGCGGACCATGCTGCGCTGGCTGGCTTTCAGGACGCGACGAGTCTCGGCCTGGCGGGCGCGCTTGCGTGCTTGCTTGCTGTTCGCCACAGGTATCTCCTTGGAGAATAAAGGTTGCCGCAAATTCGGCAACGGATTAACTATGTGTTCGCCACGCTCATGTTCACTTTAAAAGCTGCCCATAACGCGACTTTCCTTAACAACCAATTGATTCGACAAGCCTTTAAGCTCTGTCAAATAGTGTGACCGGCAGTCAAATTGCCTGCCCGTCCACGGGTCTTGTCTGAGAGGATGGCGTAGTCTATCACGCACTATTCTTGCTTGCCACACGTTGTCAATGTTTTATTGCATCAGCCAGCTAGCCGAATGGTTTACAAGGCGCTCTCAAAAGAAGCGACATGGACTTTGCCCAGCATCTTCTACATTATTGCTATTAAATATAAAAAACCGGTGTTTGCAGCGGCGTTCTTTGGCGGCCGATCCGCTAGCTTATTTACCTCTGAGGCCTGCGTTAGCCGCACGGCCCCCGTGGCTACTAATGGAGGCCCTATGGCGCTCAGGGATAGTCAGACTCTCGAACAACTTCACTATTAAAGACGGACTCACTATGTCGGATTTTTCTCTTTGGTTTGCCGCTCATATGCTGGCCTACGTCGCCCTGGTGATCCGCGTGCTGACGGTAGAGGGCAAAGAGCCCGCCTCCCGAGCCGCATGGATATTGATTCTCTCGTTTCTACCTGGTTTAGGCATCATTGCTTACCTGCTACTTGGCGAACCATGGATATCGCGCCGTTCACGACGAAAAGCAATTGGCACCGTCACACGGTTGGTAAAAGCCTATAACGTAGGGAAAACATCGGCTCTGGAGCATGTGCCAGACCGTTTTCGGCCTGCCTTTCGCGCCTGCGAGCATTTGGCGCATAGCGGCGTCACTGACCACAACACCGCCATGTTAACCGCCGACTCCAATGCAGCGATCGACGCGATGGTGGAAGACTTCGATGCCGCCAAGGAGAGCATTCATATCTCCTTTTATATTTGGCTTACTGACAACAACGGGCTCAAGATTGTAGAGGCCGTTAAGCGCGCGGCTGAACGTGGCGTGACATGCCGCATCATTGTGGACGGTATTGGTTCGCGAGCGCTTACCCGTTCGGAGCACTGGGCCGCAATGAAAGCCGCCGGTGTTCAACTGTGCATATCGCTTAAGGTCTCTTTTGGGCTTGACGCACTGCTTGGAAACCGCGCAGACCTTAGAAACCATCGCAAGATCGTCGTGGTGGATAACCGACTAACCTACTGCGGAAGCCAGAACTGCGCCGACCCCGAGTTTCGCGTCAAGGCAAAGTATGCACCCTGGGTGGATATCATGCTGCGTTTCGAGGGGCCAGTAGTGATGCAAAACCAGCTGCTGTTTGCGGCCAACTGGTTGATCGAATCCAACGAGCACCTTGATGTTGCCTGGGAAGTACCGCCATCCTGCACAGAAACCAGCACGGAAGCCATGAACAGCGCCAGCGCGGCTATTGCCTTTGGCACCGGGCCGCTGTCACCTAAAGGCGCCATGTCGGATGTGTTTTCCAGCCTTCTGCACTGCGCCCAGCATGAAGTCGTGATTTCGAACCCCTACTTTGTTCCGGACGCCTCGTTGCTTTCGGCGCTGATTGGCTGCGCCAGGCGCGGCGTTCAAACCACGCTCATCCTGCCCCAGCGCAACGACTCCTTCGTGGTAGGCGCCATCAGCAAAGCCTACTATGCGCAGCTTGTTGCCGCTGGCGTGAAGATCTTTGAATTTCGCGGCGGCCTTTTGCACGCAAAAACACTGGTGGTGGATGAAGCAGTGGCGCTAGTCGGCTCGGCGAACATGGACCGACGCAGCCTTGAACTTAATTTCGAAAATAATATTCTACTGCACTCCCCCGACGTAGCGAAAAGCATTAGAGAACGCCAAAACACCTGGCTTTCCGATGCCAATGAAGTGGTCCCCGACCAGGTCATTCATCGCTCGTTGTTACGCCGCATCGGCGATAACGTTGCCACCATTTTCAGCCCGGTGATGTAATCGATGCTCATCGGCTAGTGCCCCGCTGCCCACGACGGGCAGCGGTGAGCTGCTGAAAAGCGCTTATATCAAAAGTTTCATGGGTCGCAAACTACCAACCAGGTTGGGTAGCCTTTGATTCAGCAACACATCCAGATATTCATCAGCGGTGAAAGCCGGATTATTGAGGCTTTTACGATGCTGCTGTAGCGCTTGAATGACGCTACCAGGATTCAAAGCAAGCATATCTACTAAAAATTCATCAGGGTGTATGGCTCGAATGTCATAGGAGTTGAGCATTTCACTGGGGAAATCCTTAAGATTAAACGTGATAATTGCTTCAGCGCCGCAGTGAATAGCGCATGCAAGTACATGCCTATCATCCGGGTCTGGTAGTTTTAACCCATCAATCAAAAGCTCAAACCCTTCAACCAGCCCGTCGCGGGTATGGCTATCCATCAATTCACGCACGCGTTCAAGCTGCTCTCTCGTGATATCACTACGCTGCGCCAGCAAACTGCGCATCCACTCCTCATGTATTTGACGTGACCAGCGAGCTCGATATAGGTCTGTAATAGCCAAATACATCAGCAGGCTTCTGAGTGGTGCGGGATATAATACACAGGCATCATATACCACTGTGTAATAAGAACTCATTAATACCCTAGCCCCATGGATTGATCGAGCCTTGCTAACTCAGCCAGCGACTCAAGGCGTTTTTGATCGAGCTGTTGCTTGTACGCCATGACATCCGAATATTTAACTTTACGTCGATTGCCGACACGATGAAACGGAACACGCTGCTCATCAAGTAGCTTAATGAAGGAAGGACGCGACATGTTCATGACATCCGCCGCTTCCTGGGTTGTCATCTCCGCATGTACAGGAATGAGCTTGACCATGTTCCCATCGCCCAATTCGGTCAAGATATCCACCAATAGACGAAGCGCGCTGGCCGGCACCTCAACCTGGTGCGTTTCGCCGTCTTTATTGATAACAGCGACTTTTTGGGTAGGCGCTTTTGTCTCAATGTAAGCGGCAAGCTCACGGCTTGATAGCTTGGCCAGAGCGGCTTCTTCGGCATTAGGTAACTGACTAGCTAGCGCGTGCATCGGTTTTCTCCATAGGTGCTTCGATACTCAACGCTATAACTCTAGCACTATTCGAATTATTCGAAAACCGATATTTACATTTTACAGCATTCATAACCACATGCTGTTAAGGCAGCGGCTGGCCTGTTGGGGCAAGGATTTTGCGCAGAAAATGCTGCGTGCGCGGGTCCTTGGGGGTGGTGAACAGCTCCTCGGGCGGCGCTTGTTCAATAATTTGCCCTTCATCCATAAATATCACGCGATCCGCTACGTCACGCGCAAACTGCATCTCGTGGGTAACGATAATCATGGTTTGCTGCTCGGCGGCAAGTTGCTTCATCAAGCTCAGCACTTCCTCCACCCATTGCGGGTCCAGCGATGACGTGGGCTCATCAAACAGAATGACATCGGCGTTCGCGGCCATGGCGCGGCCAATGCCGATACGCTGCTGCTGCCCGCCAGAAAGCGCTGCCGGGTAAGCATCGGCTTTATCTGAAAGCCCGATCCGCTCAAGGATTTCCCGGGCACGTGCATGGGCCTTTTCCTTGGGAATTTTATCAACGACGATCATGCCCTCGCTGATGTTCTCAAGCGCCGTTTTGTTGGCAAACAAACCATAGTTTTGAAAGACAAACGCGGTACGCCGACGCAGCTTTAAAATATCGGCACGGCTCGCCTGCTGCGCATCTACGCGCACATCGCCGACGGTAATACGCCCCGACTCAGGCCGCTCTAAAAAGTTAATGCAGCGTAATAGCGTTGACTTACCCGTGCCTGAAGGGCCAATGATGACAATGATCTCGCCCCGCTCAAGCGACAAATCAATGTCGGTGAATACATCTTGTTTACCAAAGCGCTTGGTAACGGCCTCAAGCGAGATCATCGTTGGTACGCCTTATTCAGGTAAATTTCCAGGCGACGCTGCCCCCAGGAGAGAATTTCCACTATGACCCAGTAAATCATCGCCGCGAGTAAAAAAGCCTCCAGGTAGAGAAAGCTGCTGGCGGCCTCTTTTTGTGTGGCTCCCATCAATTCTGTGACGCCCAGCGTAAAGGCCAGCGACGTCGCCTTGATGATATCAATGAAGTAGTTCATCAATGTGGGCGTCGCCACACGGGTCGCCTGAGGGAGAATAATGCGCCGCATTAGCTGCGACTGCGTCATGCCGATAGAGAGCGCCGCTTCTGTCTGGCTGCGGTCAATCCCCACAATGGCCGCCCGAATAGACTCAGCCATATAGGCGGAAAAGTGCAGCGTCAGGCCCATGACAGCGGCGGTTATGCCGTTAATCGACACCAACGCCTCTACCAGTTGGGGCAACCCGTAATAGAACAGAAAAAGCTGAACCAACAGCGGTGTCCCGCGAAAAAACGAGATAAACAGCAGCGAAAAGCCGTTCAACACCGGCACACGGGTCACGCGAATCACGGCCAGAAGACAGGCAAGCACCAGCGCCAGCAGCATGGCGAGGGTCGCCATTTCAAGCGTGAGCGGCACATAGCTTAAAAGGACCGGTAACAGCCCCCACATATAATCCAGGTTTAGCATGTCAGCATCGCTTATAAGCAAAACGGCCGTGGATTACCCACGGCCGCGTTCAATACAGGCTTCCGTTTACAGCGTAGCGGTTATTCCGGCTGCTGCGTGATATCGGTATCAAACCATTTTTCGGAAATTTCACGCAGCGTGCCGTTATCGCGAAGCTCAGTTAGCGCTTCATCCACACGGTCGCGCTGGGCATTGCCTGCCTCGTTGTCACGAAACGGCAGCGCATTCTCGATAACCGTGAAGGGTTGGCCCGCCAACTCCAACGGCAAACCGCGCTCCTTAATCACCTGAGTCGCACTAACGCGGTCCATAATAAAGGCATTGGTGCGCCCCAATGCTACGTCCTGCTCTACGTTGGATTCGTAGGTGCGGATATCAATTTCGTCGGCGTTCGGCAGCTCGCGCAACAACTGCTCGTAGTTGGAGCCCAGGTTAACCGCAACCGATTTACCGGAAAGATCCTCAACGCCGTTAATAGCATCGTTACCCTTCCGGACAACGACCTGCGCACCGTCATACACATAGGGCGCCGTAAATACATACTTGGCTTCACGCTCCGGCGTTATCGTTATCTGGTTGGCAATAGTGTCGATGCGGCCAGAATCCAACATACCTGCTAGTCCCGAAAAACTCGCCGTGACAAACTCGACATCATCACCGGTGACCTCCCCCACCGCGTTCATGACATCGACCTCAAAACCCTTGAGTTCGTCGCGCTCCACAAAGGTAAACGGGAAATAGCCGCCCGACATGCCCACTCGTAGGGTATCTGCCTGGGCCTGAACCGCAGCAAAACCACCTGCCACACTTAAGGTAAGCGCGGCGACTAACGTGTTTAAACGACGTGATCGAGTCATCAGAAGCATCCTCATCGGCAAAGACCATTTGCCTGTTGCAGAGTGTAGGCGTGGCAGGCGTAAAGACAGCGTAGCCGTTATACGCACATCATAAACACAAAAAAGAATATTAAAAATAGTTTTTATGCATTGAGGTTATTAGAGTTTGGCCAGCGAAACCAACCTATGCTATGTGTTTGATAGCAGGCGCTAATAGAAAGGTAGCTACAAATTACCACCACGCTTAATAGCGCAGTCATAACGGGCATTAACCGCCAGTAATATCCCTGAAGGTTTTACGCGAGGCTGGCTGGCGCTCTTCATCAAGCAAGGCCCCACCTAACGCGGCAAGCTCTTCACTCAATTCCACCATTTTGCCCAATTGTACCTTGTCAAAGCCACGTTTGCGCTTGGGCTTATTGAGGATAATGCTGACCCCGCCCAGCAGGTGGTCCTCTTGTTGGAACACCTCTTCTGTAGGCATCAAGCCAGGCGGATACGCATTGGCAATACGTAAGGGGTTTTGTGGGGTAACGCCCAATGCCACATAAATTTTCAACTCTGCATCGAAGTAAGCGCCCCATTTATTCAGGACTAATTGCACCTTCTGATTAAGCTCAATGCTCGGCTGCTGGAACATTACGTAAAATACATGCGTAGGTACCTCTTCAGGCTTGCCAATGGGTTCCTCCAGGAACGGCTCTTCTTGCTCAGGCAAGTCCATAGGCACACGTTCTTCTATAGGCTTTTGGCTAGGCTGTGAGCGTGGGGGAACCGCAGGGGAAGCCGCGGATTTTTCATCACGTTTACCCGCAACTGTTAGCCAAAAGCTATTCCGCTCCCCCAGCCCCAGCGCCTCTCTTTTACACACAAAAAAATAGCCTACGATCACCAACGTATTAAAGCTTAACCACCCGGCCCCAATGGCGCAGGTCAGCGCCAGCGTATGCGCATTCATTTTTAATATCCCACTTTTTTTGTAAGAGGGTAAGTATCGACCAATAATAGGGAAAAGCAATTTTAGCGAGCTAGGCAATTAGTGGCATGATGGAGAACACGAGCAAGGCAAAACACCCGTTGCATGTGTGTAAAATTAACCGCTAGCGGTCGTTTTCCAGCATCGCTAACGTATGGTCGTGCTGCTGCTTGATCGCTTTATCGAGAATATCGAGAAGGTGGGCATAATCATCAGGCATAGTTGTATCTAGCCCGTGGGCTTCGGCCTGCTCGATGGTTGTTTGGGTTTCGCGTATGACGCTTTCCAATTCCAGTGCTACACGCTCATGCTCATCAGGCGTCATACCTATCGTCATCCTTCATTTGCGCACTGTTTATGTGGCTACCCTAACGACTTTTATGCGCGGCCTTCAATGCGCAAGACACGAACATAGCCCTGGCGCTTTCCCCCCGCCATTTGTAGTATGCTATATAGTGAACCCATTATGTGAAGGAGTTCCCATGGTTATCATGCAAGATGCAGAACAGCGATTTGCAGCACAGACATCGCTTTACACACGTCGTGCATACCAGGCATCATTAAATAGCGGCCATACCGTGGTTGAAATAGTCGATGACAATCTTGTTGAAACCTCACCAGACGGCAGTGTTCGTTTTATAAGAAAGGCACCGCCTAAGCACAAGGTTTCAATTGATATAAAGCTCAAGGTGACCTGATGGCCGAGACGCCACGGTTGCGTATGTTTGCTGGGCCTAACGGCTCAGGAAAAAGTACGATCAAGGATGTCATCCCCACTCATCAAAAAGGGGTTTATATTAACCCTGATGACATAGAAAGTAATGCCAAAGAGTCAGGTACTCTCTATTTCGAGGACTACTCGGTTTATTTATCCAGCACGGCTATCAAGCACTACTTCTATCAGTCGTCATTAACGTTAAAAGCGTCATTAGCACCGCAGCTTGATGCATTAGTCTTTGCAGACAACTGCATTAGATTCCCTCCCTCCTTACCACCAAATTCTTATATTGCGTCTATTGCCTCTGCACTTATTCGAGAGCAACTCACTGCGTCTAACATCAGCTTCACCTTTGAAACAGTCATGTCATCAGAAGACAAGATTGACGTACTGAAAGCGTCTCGTGCTAAAGGTTTTAAAAACTACCTTTACTATATTGCTACCGACGACCCAGCGATCAATGTTCAGAGAGTGCATAACCGAGTAAAAACCGGCGGTCACCCCGTACCTGAAGAAAAAATCCGTCAGCGTTATGATCGTTCTCTTGATTTACTCTTGAAGGCTATCAAGCTTGCTGATCGTGCTTTTATATTCGACAACTCGGGCACTCAAGACATATGGCTAGCGGAAGTAACCCCCAATGGCGACATTCAGCTAAAAGAAGAGAACCTGCCCGACTGGTTCTATCGAAGTGTTATTCAGAAACTGTCGCCTTCCTATTAGACAACATAGCCCAGGCACGTTGGCACTACTTTTCATCGAGGATATAGAAACGCTGTGTGTCATCATCAGGCATGGTTGTATCAAGCCCGTGGGTTTCGGCCTGCTCGATGGTTGTTTGGGTTTCATGGATGAGTGCTTAACGAGCTTGCGCTCGCCGATAAAGCTGGGCAGCACTTTCAATCGCCATTGCCTCGAACGCGTCAAGCGTTAATAGCTGATCATGGCGCTTATCTTCTACCACGGCATTCAACTCTTTCTGATAACGCTTTAACAAATGCTCCAGGTTCATACGGATCATGGTCAGTTCCAGCTGAAACTCCGTTTTCAGCGTGTTTATATGCGCAATGCTTTCCAGTTCCTGGTTAGCCATTAGCGCTTCATCAAGGGTGCCCCCCACCAGCTTTTCGAGGGTATCAAGCTTAGGCACTACGTCATAAATAACATCGTAGGCTGAAATAGTCGGCACATTCGTTTTCATAAGTTCTTCTAAAAAATGGCCCCTTTAAGAAGCCTATTTATAATGTCTAATAATAAGGCATGAGCTTTATCCTCAAGCCTCAATTACTCCAACAGAGAAAGCACGTTCTGTGGAACCTGGTTCGCTTGGGCCAGTACAGACGTACCTGCCTGCTCCAGAATCTGCGCTTTGGTCATACTGGCCACTTCCACCGCGTAGTCAGCATCCATAATGCGCGAGCGGGCGGCGGAAAGGTGACGATTGGTTTCGTCATGATTTTCAATGATGGCTAATAGCCGGTTATCCAGAGCGCCAAACTCGCTGCGCTTGTTATCCACTTGGGCGATTGCTCGGTCTAATGTCGCCAGTGGATCAGCAGGGTTGCGGATGCGGCGTGCTTCATCTGTCTCACGTATTGTTACCGTGGTCAGGTTGTTATCCACGTTTGTACTCAGTGAACTACGCACTGGGTAATAAAGGATTACGTCACCGTTTCCATTAACGGTTTGCAGCAAATGCTCGCCTTTTTGGTTCAGCACGATGTTGGCTGTTTTCATCGCACCGCTGCCATTTGACAAGGCGTTTAAATTAAACACGTAACCATTTTCAGGCTCAGCTGCCATGACATTTTGATGCGTTGTGCCGTTTAACTCGACATAGTTAACCTGCACATTGGCATTACTCGGCTTAAAATGCACGAACGATGACCCAGCAACAAAAGGCTGGTCGGTGACCGCCCCCATTGGTGTACGCTCACTTACCACGGTGAACGTACTCTCCGAACCACCTGTTTGGCTGGTCACATCAGCGGGATAATACGCATACTGCCCCCCCGCCAACTGCTCTTCGACATAATAAGTGCTATTTAACTGTACTAGAGAGATGCTGCCGCTGTTGCTTTCATCCTGACCATCCAGAGTCAGGCTATAGTCCGCGCTGCCTTTTTGCACTGCTGGCATATAACGTACTTCACTAATGGGGCCTGGCATATCAGCCGGGGCTACATGCGTGTCTTCCAGCACCTGAGCCACCACACTTCGCTGGCTGTTATCCATGATAAGTTCAACGGGCGTATAGTCGCTCCCACGCGCTATCCAATACTCTCCTCCCGAACGTACGATATCCGCGCTACCTAACGGCCAACTATTGCCGTCCAAGTCGACAGCGCTTCGGGAGTATATAACTTCACCTAATGTGCGTTCAGTCACTGCCTCTCGAACATTAATCGTTACGTCGTTATTGCGGGTATCCGTATCGTGTGATGCGCTAATCGATACATTTTTAAGCTGCCCGCCATCGCCACCTAGCTGGATAACATCGCGGTTATTGAAGCGCACTAAATGTGGTTCGTTATCAGCAGGCACATAAGCAACGCGTGAATACTCCGCATCGTCGATAGGAATACGCGCCGAGCGGCCCGGCAGTGTGTCAGTATGCGTGATGGTGCCGGGTTCGCCCTGAAAGGTAAAATCCTTAAGCCCCAGTGTTTGCACACTAAAGCCGGGGGCGCCTAAATTAACGTTCAGGGTTTCGCCATCGTTGGCGCCTACTTGCAGGGAAAGATGCCCCGCTGTGCCATCCAGAAGCGGAATGCCGTTATATTCGGCAACCTGGTTCAAGCGCTCGATTTCCTTCAGGTTGAGATTAATCTCCGCCTGGATACGGTCGCCCATTTCGCCGTTATAAATTTCACTCAATCCCTGCACAGTAAGCTCACGGATACGCTGCAACTTACCGTTCACCGCCTCCAGCACGCCTTGTGCGGTTTGCGACAACGATATGCCATCGTTGGCATTACGCATCGCCATGCCGCGCCCGCTAATCTGGCTGGTCATGCGGTTAGCAATTGCCTGGCCTGCGGCATCATCCTTAGCGCCGTTGATACGCAAGCCGGATGAAAGGCGCTCCATGGATGTCGCCAGCGCAGACTGATTACGCTTCAGGTTCGCCTGGCCGTTCATAGATGGCAAATTGGTATGGATCGACGCCATTCGTGGGCCTGTTTTTAAAATACAATGACTTAGCTATCGGCCTGACTTGAAAAACCTTTAACGAAATATTACAGAGAGGTTGCTTGATTATTACCCCGCTGTCGGGCTCCGCATCATTGATTACGCGCTTCTAACAAGTTAGGCCTGTCTGCCCCTCAATCGCCAGACACCTCGTTTTATGGTTGTAATACCACCATCTACGTTGATGTCTGAGTTATTAAATCACTATAACGTACTATAAACGAGCGATCATGCAGGCTGCCGTGAATATTGTTCCCATAATAAAGCCAGCTTTTCTTGATCTAAATCGCTACGAACTTTAAACAATCCAGCCGAGTCTACTCGATCTATTTTTTCCAAAAAGGGCAAAACAACATGATAGACAGGGCGATTCCAGAAGTCGTGTATAAAAAGATAACAGTGGCTAGTTTTACTTGCATATTTGAGGATATGCTGAATAGCTGCTGCAGTGCATGCGACACGAAAACGGCCATCGATAAGAATTAAATCAAACGCATGACGATGCTGATGTATTGCTAAAC
>NZ_JBQSVC010000039.1:0-24161 GCF_052376035.1 Halomonas sp. AOP7-E1-9 | reverse complement strand
CTCTAACGGTTGTGGGAAACGGTCACGCAAGTCAAACGCCCGGTAGGCAAAAACGCTACTCATCAGGTCTTCAGGCCTTTTCATACTCTCTTCCAGTAGGAATCGTCATTTCAACGCTTACTAGTCCTTTTATTTCAGCAGACATAAATGTCATGTACGAACTACCCCGCGAAGCTGGTAGGACTGCGCTGGGCAACCACCGGCATGATGTGATCATGTCTTTCTGGCGAACGCCGCCATGACGATACACGCCATCACTAGCACATAGCGCACGGGGTAGCCACTTCGAGAGCGCTTATTCTTATTAACAACATAGAATGTAACGTTGCCCGTACCCAGCGGCTTTGAATAGCGGTTTCCTGGTGCCTTCGATTGCCATTCCAACTTATGTTGATGCGAGGGTAGTCGCTTCTTCCATTCGCTAATCTGCTGCTTCTCAGACAGGGACGATCGCGCACTGGGTGTCACCTCTACGACTGCTCTGATGCGAGCATCCAGACCCAGCACCCAACTCACAAAGGCCAAGCCATCATCGGCATCGCGAATCCATACATGACCGTCGGTGGCACGGTGGTAGCGGTAGAAAAAACGAAGATGCCCTCGCAATTCATCCGGATGATGGCTAAACCACCGCGACCAGATGGCTTGGTACATCGCATTCGCCACTGGGCGTTCCGCCAGCGAGCGCGGCATTGCCAGGCGTGGGTGGGCAAAATCAATCGGCGCTGGCTGCTTGCCTTTTGTCATCCGGTAGTGACGAAACGCGCTCATCCCCTGCCGCGTGCGCGCTGTTAGAACCCGCCGCGCGCAAGACGTTAGCCGCTCTGCCTCGCCTTTACACAAATTAAAGATATGCTCAACGTCGTCAAAATCGCGTTGATACAAAGCATCCATCGCGGCGGCAACCTGCTCCAGCGATAGCTGACTCAGACCTTGGCGCTCAAGCAGTATCTTGGCTGGCAATTCAGGATAGGGGGCAAACGCCTGCTGAGCTACGTCTATCACAGAACATTTGGGAAAGGCCTTATTAAGCCAACGTGGCGGTTTTTCGCCGAAACGCTCTTTCCATTTACGCAGGGTCGCCGGCTTGATTTGGAGTACGTTGGCCAAGGGTTCCAACTGAGCAATTGCGTGGCTCGGAATACAGCTCTCCATCGAGGAGGGCTGCTTGTGGCAGTAATGGTCAAGGAGCAGGCAGGTAAAGTGCAAGTAGCTTCGTAATGTCACATCGGGGGACGCATGCCCCATCAGTTGCGCAATAAAGTACAGCCCTGAGCGCGTGGGACCCTCAGCGACCTTGTCCCAAAGAAAAGCATGATGGGAAGGCGCTGACCAGGGTATCTCCACCCCATGAAAAGAGAGCAACAGATAGTTAGCCAGTGAATGACGCAGGTGATGAAAGCGTAGACGGTAATCCCCGGTGATACGGCGCATTGCTTCGTGGATCTCTGCCTGCACCTCATCATCGCGTAGCGGTGCCACCGAACCACTTCCCCCACCGAACAACATGACACGACCGTGAAGGGTCACCTCTTGTCGATTGGCGATGAAGGCCTTGAATGCTTCCAGCTCGCTGTCCGTCAGCAGATAATGAAGCGGAAGCTGCCGCCGTGAATCATGGCTCTTGACCCCCACATACTCGTTGTTACGAACCAGAAGAGTAACGTCAGTATCCTGCACCTCTTGATGGAGCAAGACATCATCTAACTGAATGGAAAGTGCTTCTCCTATCCTAAGTCCAGCGCGAAATCCAAGCACAAATATCCAATAGCGAATTTGCCCCATAATGTTTGCCGAGTGGGATGCCAGAAAGCTAGCTATCTGACGATACTCATCCTCTGACAGACAATTGGCATCGGCGTGATGCGCGACTGTTATCCCACCGTCAGCAAACACCATAGAAACATTAGCCAAACCTTGATCAATCACGAGAAAAGAATGGAATGAGCGCAACACCGCCCAACGGTAGTGGCGGTTTTTCTCGGTCTTGGCCTGTTCGACCACGAACTGATAGGCCTCAATAAGCGCATCCATCCGATCCTGATCAACCGGTGTCTCCCCCAAAGCCTGCAGAAGCGGCATGCTTACACCGAGATACTTGTACAGCGTCGACTGCTTTCGCTTCTGCTTCTGATGCAGGAACAGCAGCCAGCGACACAGGCATTCAATGATGGGAGCCATACGCTGAGAAGCAACAATGGCACTTTCCAGCTCGCGAGAAAGGTCTCGAAATTTGAGGCGTTTCTGGTTACGACGCTTATAGAGCGTATCGTGTAACGATTTCAGCAGCGCACGCCCTTCATACAACGGTTGGTCCCGCTCACAACGCTCGGCCACCATTGGTGTTAGCCCGGATCCTTCTGCCGGAAGCACATCCTCCTGCTCGGCTTTTGGCTTGGTATGCTCCACGTACCCACCGGTGAGCAGCTGATGCCAACGCTCTTCAGCAATTGAAGTGCTTGGATGTTTGCCGTGTGCGCTGTTCACGATATAAGCCGGTACATGTAAGCGAAAGGCGGTCGTGGCATGCTCGCTAAACGTCGGAAGTGACACCGGCTCAGCCTTTAAAGCGCCACAGAAATGCAGCCAAGCCGTCTGGGTATATGTCCTGGCCTGCTGATAACCGCCACACTTCTCGCCAGGGTGGCCAAAATGCTGAATGTGGCGCATCAACACCGCTAAGGCCGGCACCCCCAACAGCCAACGGCTTCGTGGCAACACCCGTTTCGACTTTGGCATGCCGTCCGGTACCGTCTCATGCAGTACCAACCAGGCAGAAGCCCCGTGCACTGCCAATGTAGTGGTGGTCAATGGCAGTGAGTTCAGGTGCTTGCTGCCCAGCAGGCCGTCATTGGCAATCACACAATAAAGAAACAGCCCCCAGCTGATCATTTCAGGCTCAAGCCGACGATGTCCCTTTTTTCCATTGCCGTGCCAAAGAAGCGCCTGAAAGTCTGGCTGCTTAATCTCATGATCGGCATCCTGGCGCCAGTCACGGTAATCGTTTAAATTTTTGAAGGATAAGGGCGTAAAAGGACTCGCCGCTGGCCTGACCAGGTGCAGCGGTGCTGGAACGCGCACGTCCCACCCCAACTCACGCTGCCCACGCGACAGCCCCAGTGATAAGAAGTTAACCTTGTTGCGAATTTCGACGACCGAACGGTTGTCACCGGTTTGTAGGGCTTCTTCCCACTGCTGGGAGATATCCGTCGGCACGCTGACATCCGATTCACCGCGGACAAGGCCAGGGTGCGTTTCCTGTAGCAGTTTCAGCACTGCCATTTGGTGACGACGCCTATTTAGCAGATGCTGCCGATGGCGTGCCTCGGCACCACCTGCCCCTTCCGGAACTTGTATTAGCTTCCAGCCGCTCCAAACTTCCTCGACATGATCAGTCATCCGCCAGCCCCTGCTGCACTGTCCATCCCGCTTCCCGGCGCATTTTACTGAGGACAGGCGCTAGCTCCCGAAACATCTCTACGGGGGTCAAGGTAGAGAAGGCACCAAACGGTTCCTGCCCTTGTTGAGCGTGCCCCATGAAGGCATTAACCAGTTCGCCACGAACCCCTTCAGCACGCAAAGCACTGCGAAGATAGTGCCGACTGGCGTTGACTGGCAGTGTAAAGAGCGGTACGTGGCGCCGCAGATTCTCTGGAGAGAGCTGAACCATCTGCCAGCTGTCACTAATAAAGAACATCAGCGGCACGTCTGGGTGAGGCTCACTCAACACTGCTTCAAGGTGCTCGTAAAGAGACGCACGTTGATAAAGGCGGGTCTGTAGCACTTCCAAGTGGCTCGCATACTGGCGTAATTGATCACGCAATTCCGGCAACAGCCAAGCCACCCGTGCCTGACTCATCGCTTCGTCGTCCTTATCGGAGATGGCTAGAAAACCAGATGCAAAATCAATTTCCCGCCAGCGAAAAATCAAGTCATTGACAGCACGGTAGCCCGTTGCGAACAGTAACCAGAAAGCGATATAAGCCACGTAATGATTATGCGTTTGCCGCCAACTCTCATCCCCAGGCTGAAGGCGCCTAGCTGCCCGCAGTTCGCCTTTCAGGTGTTTGACCAAGCGTGTCAGCAATATCGGTTTGAGGTTCAGCTTACTGCCATGGTCGCCCCTGTTTTGAACGACTTGTTTGAAGGCGTAGTAATGCTTTTCTTCTACGCTAAGGTACTGATAAATGCTGTTGCGCAGCGAAACAGCAGCAGCATGATAGAGTGTCTCAAGATAGCCAGCTGGCACGCTGTAATAATGTGCGGCCACGTCAGCGACGGTGAAACGGTGCCCAGTCAACAGGTAAGCATCGACCCAATCGCTGGAGTGGCCGACGATCTCATCGAACAGCGCTTGACTGATGCGACGGGGTGTCAGCCGCATACGGTGGGTGCGGTTGATCTTTGAAACCGCCGCCCGCATTGCCTCCTCAATGCCGCCATGACGACATTCGGGAAACAGTTCGCGATATTTTGTCCGACTTTTCCGCACCAAGCTGAGACGCGAGATAAACTTCCCCATCCGCAAGGGACTGGCGACCACCACCACCTCATCCACCAATGCAGGCGTGCTCCCACCGGCTGTAAAGAGCAGTTTCTTTGCGTCGTCCTGGAGACTGTTACGCCACTCCGGCGACGGAATGGGCAGCACAAAGGCGTGCTCTTCAATCAAAAAAGCGAGTACGTCCTTGCGGTGTTTCGGTAGCTCATGTCGATGGTTATAGACCCGCATCCTCAGAATCTGCTCGACGGGACGTCCAAGCCAGATCATCAACAGCAGCAGTAGACCGGCATAGACATCTTCGTCATCACGCTTTTCAAAGCGGCCTCGGCCCGTAAATAGCTCGAAAGCTGCTTTCGCCGCCAGCGATAGCTCGACCCGACTTAAGCTGGCGTAGCGAAAAGGAAGCCTCTGGTTGGACTGGCTGATATGTTGGATACGGCTGCTCTGGCGCCGTATCAAGTCCCTTAGATCAAACCCTAATGTCGGTGATGCTTTACTTTCCGTGAAGGAAACAGCACGCAGTGTCTGGGATTCTTTCGGGTGCAAACCGGCGGCACGCTGACGGCCCTGCGCCTGCTCGTCACCGGCCGATTCCAACAGTTGCATCGACTTTTCTGGCCCCTCATTTTCCTCGTCATCCGAATCCGACACCTCAACGCGCCGCTCGATCGTTCGGGCCGGGTGGCCACCCCCACCTCCACCGTCTCTCGTCTTTCCCTTATGGTCGAGTACTTTTCGAACGAGCAGCTCGATACCCGACAGCGGCTCGAGGATCTCGTCGCTCTTCAGCAGATATTGTTGATGGTAGCTTTTGAGCGTGGTGTCCATCTCAATCTCTACCAACAGCCCGAGAGACTTCTTGCCATTGCCAATCGTCCGGATATCACGACAAGCAGCGGTGATTTCGGAGCCGATATGTGCTTGGTGCCGCTTTCGCTGAACGGCTGAGCACGCCATAACTACACCGGTATGCTGCCAATACGCATCATTGCCATAGCACTCAGCATCGGGGGTAAGAATCAGCATCGCCCATTCAGGGTGGTCATTGATAATGCCGCGCTGCTTCCCCGACTGATCTAACCACGTCTCTGGACAGCTTTCGCGATCACATCCCTTTAGCACGGCGATAATCTGGGTAATGACAGGAAGGTAATGAAAGAGGTCTTTCTCCTCCTTTTTCTCGGTCGCATCATCAAGATCCTCCCGAATTCTTTGGGTTCCCTGAACTGCCTGTAAAGCACGGTTCACGTTTTCCAACACCAGGCGAAGGTGGGTTAGATCATCCGGAGCTTTAAGCAGCGCAAACAACTCTTCCAGGCAGGAAAGCTCCACGCCACTCAATGTTACCAGTTGCTCTAGATCCGCCTGGATCACCATGTTAAGGGGATCCCATGATCCGCTGGAGTTCTGACTTCCGCTTTCTTGAATGTTTGATGCGGCGCCCTTCTAGTCCCATTAATGTCTTTAGATTGCGTGTGGAAAGCTTTGTAGGCACCTTGATGCCGTGCGTTTTACGCAGCGTAATGGAGAGCTCTTTTAACTGTCGATAGACACGCTCTTTCGCATCCAGAGCCTCAGGACAATGCATCAGACTGTGAGTAATAAGCTCAAACAATGCCCCGCTGATTAGATCAGATTCGTGAGCATCTGTGATGCCTACCGAGATGGAGGCCTCTGGATCCAGCAAGGCACTAACGGCATGAAACGCACGAAATCCACTGACCACTTCGTAATGTCTCGATACCTTTTGCACCGAAACGGGATGGTAGGCAAGTAAGGCATCGGCTAATTCAGCATCCAGCCATGACGACACGGGCAATTGATTGGCAATATTAATACTGACCCGCTCAATCTCAGCGAGCACACCGGAAGGGGATTTGATCTTCGATAGTGGCAAACTTGTCACAATATTCCTCAGTGATAGCCTCTTTCGAAGCGCTCTTTTTTATACCTTGCTTTCGAGATTCTCTGTCAGCACATCTTTATCCTTCTTCAAACTATTGAGCTGATCTAGATTGATCCTAGCCTAAGCCCGCAGTAGCAGCAGGGGCGGCGGCGAGTATATTTATTTCTGGGCTAAAAGGACATCAGCAGCAACCTTACGGCCATTTTTGATGTAAATTTCGATTTTAATTTTGTGACAAAATTAAGTGAGCTCAATTGACTTTAAACCACCAAATTAGCAATCTGCGAAATAGATAAAAATCTTTACTCATAGATATTTAGGACAAACAATAACAAACAAGACAACATAATGGAATCAAAGTTAATCCGGCTCATAACCCGAAGGTCATCGGTTCAAATCCGGTCCCCGCTACCAATATTTTAAAAGGCAGACCAGTTACTTACTGATTTGCCTTTTTGCGTTTACCCTCCCCTCTCTTCGCATCTCCCCAGCACTACGCCACCGCACACCGTTATGCCGAGCGCATCACGCCGACGCTCGACATCGAATACCCTTACCGAAAAACCAAAGCACAGCTCCCAACAAGCCACATAAGCAACTTACCGGGCTGACTCAGGCAACCTAACTGTACATCCAAGCCCCCAAAATTAGCGCCGAGACTCATTGGCCGGTTACACGCCTTCTTTTTTCTTGTCAGGGGAAATACTAACGATATTTTGCGGCTCTCCCTTTACAAAAAACGCATGGATATTATCAACCGACCCATTGAGAAAACGCGAAAAGGTCTCTTCGGTCTTCCATGCCATATGCGGCGTTATCATGACATTATCCAATGCCGCAAAGGCATTATGCTGCGGTAGCGGCTCTTCACAGAAAACATCAAGCCCCGCCCCACCAATCTTCTTACGCTGCAAAGCATCAATGAGCGCCGCTTCGTCAATAATGGGCCCGCGTGATGTATTGACCAGAATCGCATCAGGCTTCATTAGCTCAAAATGCTCCGTCGTCAGTAACCCTTCCGTTTCAGGCACAAGCCTTACATGGATACTAACGGCGTCCGCCTGGGTGAGCAGGCTTTCTAATGACACGTACTCCACTCCCACCTGAACGGCTCGTTCCTGGGTCAGCCTGGGGCCCCATGCAATGACTCGCATACCAAAGGCCTGTGCCATTCTCGCCACGGCACAACCAATCTTGCCCAGACCAATCAGACCAATGGTTTTACCGCTCAAATTACTGGTAACAATCGTTGGCCACTCTCCAGTGGACATCCGACGATCTACCTCAACAATCCGCTTGGTGAGATTAAGCAAAAACGCAAAGGTCATCTCGGTTACCGCCGCCGTAGACCCACCCGGCGTCGTTGCAATGGAAATCCCCGCTTCGTCCACTGCAGCTTTATCCACATGAGCCAGCCCCGTACCGGTTTGGGCGATCAGCTTTAGGTCAGGTAAAGCCGCGATAAGGTCTCGATCAATCAAGGTGCGCTCCCTGAGCGGGATAATCGCATCGGCTCCTTGAAGCCGGTTCACCAGGGTTTCAAAGGCAGGCACATCACCATAGACCGATACCTCAGAGAATTCGCGCAAGCGAGATACGGCAGGGTGCTCCTTCATACAGCCTTCCCAATCATCAAGAATCACCGTCTTCATATACACTCCTTCTCTAGTGCAGGCCAAGGCCGGACATAGCATTGCCTGAGCCGTGTGGTTATCGCCCAATCACTGTTTAATTAAGGGCATCTCTCTTGGGCAACTGCTCTTCAAGCGCTTCCCAACTGCTCTGTATATGCCGCCTCATCAATAAGCCCGCCACCTCCACATCACCTTCCGAGATAGCTGAGGCTATGCGCTCGTGCTCATAAAGTGCGATTTTTCCACGCCCTGTAACATGCCGATGCTTATTTCTTAACAGGGTTAGCTGCGGGCGAAGCTCGTGGGTTAAATAACGCTGAATGAGTGGATTACCGGACATTCGTGCGGTAATTAAATGAAAATCACACTCCTCAGACTCCTGAAGATAGGCTCCCTCAGGATGAGATGTCACTTGACTGGCATGTAACTGCAGTAACGTAAGGTATTCATCGGCAGTGGATGCATTAGCACGACTGGCCGCCAACATGGCGGCTTCAGCCTCAAGAGCAGCTCTGACCTGGTAGATCGCCCGGGCATCTTCGTACCGCATTTCACGCACGTGCGCCCCACTGTTCGGCACGATAGTAACGAGCCCGCACTCGCTAAGGCTTTTGAGCGCCATACGCACCGGCCCCCGACTAACACAAAAGCGCTCAGCCAACGCGACCTCTCCAAGACGAGTCCCAGCCTGCAGCTGCCCTTTAAGTATTTCATCGTACAAGCCACTAGCCACTCGCTCAGCTGCCAAACCATGCGTTTCTTCTTTTATTGTAGACAAAGTAATTCTCCTCCGAAGACAACACACTCTATATAATTTTCAATAATTTCCAAAAAACATCTGAAAAAATAGATCTTTTGTTTATATATCCGAGGATTGACAGGAACTACTATATGTACTTCTATATTCACGCACAAATGATTGTCTTACAATTGTCTATGATGAAGCGGAGTGACCACCATGATCGATAAGAAGAAAGTCATCGCTACAGCTATGCTGGGTTTCTCCCTGGCAGCTGCAATTACCCCCCTCACCGCCGCAGCCCAGGAAAGCTGGCCAACACAGAAAATCACGTTCGTTGTTGCGCTTGGCCCTGGCGGGTCCGCTGACCGCACCGCTCGCGCGCTGGCTCAACGGCTCCAGGAAGATCTGGGCACGCCGATTTCAGTCATTAATCAGAATGGCGGCGGTGGTCACGTAGGTCATACTTACTTCCACAACATGCCTGCTGATGGCAGCTATTTCCTTGCCTCTTCAATCCACCCTTACGTCTCTAATGCGATTCTTGGCTTTGATGCCACTTATGATTTGTCAGACTTCGCATTCATTAACGGGCAGTGGAATGATTACGATCTTTTCGCCGTTAATGCTGATACGCCTTATGAAACGCTGGCGGATTTCATGGCGGCAGCCAAGGAAAATCCAGGAAAACTTAGAGTTTCTGTCGTACCTGGCTCGACCGGCGCTATCAACCTTGAACTGGCTCTTGAGGCCTTTGGTCTCGATAAAACAGACGTCAACATTGTCACCTATCAGTCTGGTGGCGCTGCGCGCACGGCGGTCGCTGGCGGGCAGGTAGACATGACCGTATTAGCTGCAGACGGCACGCTATCAATCCAGGAATATATACGTCCTCTTGCCCTCGCGGCTGATACCGCATCGGAGGACTGGGATGCACCAACGCTTAATGCAGCGCTTGAAGAGAGCGGTCACGAGCCGGTTCCGGTGCTTGCAGGATCAATGCGAGGCCTTGCCGCGCATGCTGACTTTAAAGAGAGCAACCCCGAAGCATTCCAACAAATGGTCGATGCCTATCACAGTGCGCTGCAAGATGAAGCGTTCGTTAGCCGACTAGAAGCCCAGGATATTGGTGCAGAGTGGCTTGGTCCTGAACGTACGACAGAGATCATTGAGTCCAACTTTGAAATTTTGAAGCAATACACATCAGAAGAATAAATGATTTCAATGCTGGCACATGTGCACTAATGCTTTTCGCTTAATCGTCACGGGACCAACTTACGCTTGGTCCCATTATTATTTCAATGTGGAGGCGCTATAAAATGGTGACAGGAAAGATTTCTGCAACACATGCCTTTTTGTTAGGCCTTGTACTGGCTATAGCGGGCTTTATTACCTGGAGTGCTACTCAGGCTTCCACAACGCTGAACAATCTGGTGGTAGTGGCCCCCACCGCGATAATCATCGGCCTTCTGTCCATTGGGATTGTCGCTAAAATCTTGCTGAAGCCAGTTCCAGCTCCCTCATCCAGCAGTACGGATAAACCATCGTTATGGGGCGACATACTGCTTCTCGCAGGATTTGCCGTCTTCTGCTTTGCGTTAACCAATGTCGGCTTCGATGTTGCTACTTTTGTTTTCGTCTGGGTTGGCATTCTTATGTGTGGGAGTAAAGGTAAATGGCAACCGCCTTTGTACGCACTTTTGTTTACTGTTTTTCTCGTCAAGGGCTTTGGCTCTCTCTTCCCTTACCCAATGACCACACTAGTGCTTTAACATGATTGATCAATTCGCATTATCTCAGGCGTTTTCCCATCTTTTTACTGATCTAAGCCCTTGGCTTTGGGTTATTCCGGGCTTATTAATCGGTCTCGTTTTTGGATCGATTCCCGGGCTACAAATTTCCATGGCCATGGCCGTTTTCTTGCCCGTGACCTTTGGTATGGATTTTCTTCAAGCCATGCTGTTTTTAACCGCCATATTTACTGGCGGTGCCTACGGTGGCGGGGTAACCGCTATTCTTATGAACATCCCTGGGTCATCCTCGTCAATTGCGACGGCATTTGACGGATACCCTATGGCGCGAAAGGGACAACACAATGAAGCCCTGGGACTGGGCCTGTGCGCTTCAGTTGTGGGCGCTTTCGTGGGTTATAGCCTGCTGATGTTGTTAATCAATCCACTGGCTGCTTTTGTACTTAAGATAGGCCCGCTGGAAATGGTCGTGGTGGTGCTGTGGGGATTAACCCTCATCGCGACACTCAACGATAGCAGTATGGCCAAGGGCCTGCTGGCTGGCTTCCTGGGGCTCATGCTCAGTCAAATTGGTATGTCCACGACGGGTATTATGCGCACGACGATAGGCAACCCCTACCTCCTTGATGGCATCCCAGTAGTACCCGCCATGATCGGCATCTTCGCCGCTTCTGAGTTGTTACGCCTGAGAGGAAGCTCATTTCTGGTACAAAATGAGGCTCAACGTAATATATCTTTTGCGCTTATTCTTAAAGGCGTTGGGCAGACATTTCGCCATCCCGGCATCTTACTACGAGGTAGCCTCATCGGCGCAGTGATCGGCGCCATCCCAGGCGTGGGCTCATCGGTAGCTAATCTGGTCTCTTATGGTGAGGCCAAGCGAACGTCGAAAACGCCTGAAGCGTTCGGCCAAGGAGCACCCGAGGGTGTCGTGGCGGCCGAGTCCGCGAACTCCAGCTCGGAGGGAGGCTCAATGACGGCGCTATTAGCGCTTGGCATTCCTGGTGGGGCTGCGACTGCCGTGCTTCTGGCCGCATTCTCTTTTCACAACATTATTGGTGGGCCATCGTTTATAAGAGACCAGACCGATATCGTCTATTCGATTATTCTCGGCAATCTGGGCCAAGTAGTACTTCTCGCATTTCTGGGATTACTTAGCCTGCGCTTACTGGGCATGGTGGTGCGCGTTCCCTTGGCTTACCTAGTGCCCAGTGTATTAGCAATGTGTGCCTGGGGCGGCTATGGCATAACTGGCACTATCGCTGGGCCACTAACCGTTGCCGCATTTGCAGGGCTTGGCTGGCTCATGCGACAAAACAACTATCCCGTCGCGGCAACAGTCATCGGTTTACTGCTTGGCCGCATGATGGAAGGAGAAGTCGTGCGCACCTTACAGGTGTCCGGTGGCCGGCCTTTTGAATATATGATGGAGCGGCCCATTGCTCTTGCTCTTTTCATCATAATGCTGCTTGTTTTAATTGGAGCCCCCGCATTAAAAGCCTTCCGCTCTCGCCGCGCTAGCCATGAATCTAATTAAACAAATGCCTCCTCAACTTCGAGGAGGCATTACCTTTGGCATCGGCACGTTAGGCGGACTCGCTTTTTTTGCACTCTCTCTACCGTTGCCATGGGTACTGGGCAGCCTAACGGCATCACTCTTGTGCACTCAGACGACGTCTTTTCAGCCTCGTTTTCCAAACCCTTGGCGCAGTTACGCTATGGTCGCTATCGGCACGATGCTAGGCACCAGTTTTACCCCAGAAGTCGTACGACAAGCCGGGGACTGGACCATAAGCCTGATTGTCATGAGTGTGTTATCGCTGGCATTTTGTTTCATTGCCTATCAAATATTCTATCGCTTCGGGAAAATGGATAGAGTAACTGCTTTGTTCTCCGCCATACCCGGAGGACTCTCAGTCGTTTCAGTTTTGGCAGAGAATTACCGAGCCGAAGTCAGCCGTGTTGCCCTTTGTCATACCGCGCGCCTAGTGGTATTGCTAATTGCAGCACCCATCATCATCCAGGCGACGTCCGGCATTAACCTCGCTGACGCTAGTCTTGCAAGTTTCACTCACGCGGAAGCAATCGATCCTATTAACCATGGAATCCTGGCCCTGGTGGCGATAGCCAGCGGCTGGCTAGCCTGGCGATTGAACTTTCCCTCAGCGATGCTATTGATTCCATTGCTCAGCTCGGGATTACTGCACGCGACTGATCTTTTAACGGTGCATGTCCCTCCCCTGCTTTCCAGCGCAGCACAGATTGTCATTGGCGCAGGAGTTGGAGCGCGATTCGCGAATTACTCCCTCCCACAAATTTTAAAAGATGGCTGGCTAGCGGCGGTGATCGGTGTACTCCTTACCTTTGGCTCCTTCGCTGCAGCCCTGTTGTTTGCGCCCATTATAGGGTTGGACAACACACCTTTGTTCTTATCCTATTTACCTGGGGGGGCGCCGGAACTTGGCGTCGTAGCGCTTGCGTTGTCCATAGATCCCGCCATGGTGGCAGCCCACCATGTACTGCGTGTTTTCTTGATCGTAGCGATGCTACCCCCCATCGCTAGTTGGCTAGGAAAACAAATGCAGCAAGGCTAACGATAGCGCTTACGAGGCTAAATGGTGATGCTATCGCGCGCTGCACGCATTGGCGTCACCGTCTCGTCGAAGCCACTCTCAAGAGCTGGCGATATAAAGTGCTAATAGACTCCTTTAGAGCAGTGCTTGCGCCTATATTTTTCCTCTTGGCCTAGCCTTCTCTTCAGATTTACATGATTAGCATCGTTCCGGCTTGAATATGGCGGTGACTGCCTGCATATCATAAGCAATTATTTTTCTGCGAAGCTGAGTTTACCCATGTCAATCATTGATCCTCGCACCGGCAAACCGCTGACAGCGGATACCGCAAGCACGAATACTGCTGACACCGAACGTGCGCCAGTGCGCCCTGAAGATGTGATCATCGAACTTGATGCGAGCAACATTCAGCAAGTGCTGGAAGCGTCAATGCAAGTGCCAGTACTACTGGGCTGCTACTCACCAGCCGATAGTAGCTGCGCCACACTGCTGACGGTACTGGAGAAGCTGGCGCTAGAATACGCGGGCACCTTCCTGCTTGGTAAGCTAAATACAGACGCTAACCCGGACATTTCTGCACAGTTGGGTGTACGGGCGGTACCGGACGTTAAACTGGTGAGCCAGGGCGGCCTTGTGGATAATTTTCAGGGTGCACTGCCCGAGAAAGAGGTGCGTGAATGGCTAGGGCGCTACTTCCCTGCCCCGGCCGATGCACCAGAAAGCCCTGAAGAGCAGGCCGAGGCGGCGCTTGAGCAAGGCGACACCGCAACAGCCCACGGCATTTACCAGGACCTGGTGACGCAATACCCGGAACACTACGCCTACCAAGTGGCGTTTGCCCGCGTATTAGTGGCTGAAGGGCGCGGAGATGAGGCGCGCAGCGTGCTGGAAAATCTCCCCCCCGAAGAGCGCGATGGCCCCGCAGCACGTGGCGTACGCGCCAGCATTACGTTCAGTGAACAAGCGCTTTCCGCAGAAGATATTGCGGCCTTGGGTGAGCGCGACGATAGCGAAGCGCAGTTCCAGCGCGCCCTGCGCCAAGTGGCCGATGGTCAATACGATGCAGGGCTTAAAGCACTGCTTACGCTAATGAAGCACGACCGTACCTACAACGACGACGCGGCACGTAAAACGCTGCTGCAGGTGTTTGATGCGCTAGGCGCCGACCACCCGCTGACGGTCGCCTATCGCCGCAAGCTGTTTGCGCTGCTTTATTAATGGCTAAGGCTTCAATAGCGCATCCATGCGCGTTAACGCTGCTTCCAATTGAGCGCCCGTAGTACCAAAATTTAGCCGAACAAAGCCGGGGTAGCCAAACGCGGCCCCGTCTGAAAGCGCCACACCGGCCTGCTCCTTGAGCGTTTGGTAAGGCGTTTCTCCCAGCCCCGCTTCCCTCATATCAAGCCAGGCCAAATAGGTTGCCTCCGGTGCGCTTAGATGCACACCCGGCCAGTTGGCAACGCGTGCCTCAAGCGTGGCGCGGTGCTGACGCAGCACATCCAGCAGCGCTTGACGCCACGGCTCACCCTCGCGATACGCCGCTTCTGCCGCCACTAACCCCAGCACGTTAACATCGGGCAACAGGCCCTTGCAGGCAGCGGCAAACCGCTGGCGCACTTCAGGGTCAGGGATGATCGCACATGCGCTGCTTAACCCCGCCAGGTTAAAGGTTTTAGAGGGCGCCCAAAGGGTAATCGTGCGTTTGGCTAGCTCAGGAAACATAGCCGCTAACGGGCGATGCTGAGCATCTTTATCCAACAGTAGGTCGCAGTGTAGTTCGTCAGAGACAACCCATAGATCGTGCTGTTCAACCAGCTTCACCAACGGCGCCAGCTCTTCACGACTCCAAACCCGCCCGGTCGGATTATGTGGATGGCACCAGAGTAATATGCGTGTTTTGGGTGTGATGGAGGCTTCAATCGCGCTAATATCCAACTGCCATGGCTCGCTTGGGTGTTTAGGTACGGCCATCATGGCCTGCTGAGGCAAACGCCCAGTACGCTCAGCGACGGCTAAAAACGGTGGATAAATAGGCGCTACCGTTAGCACGCCATCGCCTGGCTGGGTTAGCGCCAGCGTGGCGAAGTGGAGCGCGGCCACGACACCCGGTAGCCAGTGCTGCCAGTCGGGCTGAATCGTCCAATCATAGTGCGTAGCGCTCCATGTGCAGAGCGTTTCTGTTAACGTAGCAGGCACTTCTCCGTAGCCGTAAACACCATGAGCGACCCGAGCTTGTAGCGCCTCAATAACCGCGGGCGGCGAATAAAAATCCATGTCGGCAACCCATAGAGGCAGTACTTCACCGTTATAGCGATGCCATTTTTGGGATGAGTAGCCACCTTCGGGGTGGCGTCGCTCGATAGGCGTGGCAAAATCAAAAGCCATAACAGATCTCACTTATTGACGAAGGTTGTTAACGAGCATGCCGCAAGATGATTTTTATACCAAGGTGCGAGCAGGATTATCAGCGCTATTGCGGCAATGGCAAGCGCTTGGTCAGGCCGACGCTGACCAGTTAGCGCTCATACTGGCGGAAACCGCACGGGTTGCCAAACTGGGCACGCCGGACACGACGCCCGATGGGGCAATGCTTAAACACTGGAGCCAAACACTTGAAGATGACATTCCGCTGTGGGCACCCCGCACCGCGGTTTTTCTGCTTAACCAAATGCCTGCCAAGCCAACACCTCAAAGCGAGGCTGAAGCCTGTGCCTGGGCTTACTGCTGGCTGCGCAACCGCGCGTTTAACACGTTAGAGGCCGCGCACTCTGCGCTTCCAGCCCACCTTCAAGCACCACTAAAAAGTGCTTTGGAGGCGGCCTGGCGCGATCAACAGGGGCTACGTTTAGTATAAAAAACGTTAACGCTTTCGATAGCGCGGCCTAGTGTGCCGCGCGCGGATATACTGGCTGACAAACGAAGAAAAATGTTTAATCCATTATAAGGATAGTCATTGATGCTGGATGTTCCGATTAGCTGGCAACTGGCCAAAGTAGCAGTGTCAGTCACGATGGTGCTGGGGCTGGGGGCGATTGCTGTACGTGTGAGCCCCAAAGTGGCAGGGCTTTTATCAGGCTACCCTTTGGGCACCGCGCTGGCACTGTTCTTTATTGGTCTGGAGATATCCCCTACGTTTTCCGCTGAAAGTGCGATTCATACACTCGCGGGCTTTACCGCGACCATGGCACTTGGCGCGGGTTACTGGCTTTGCGGTCGCAAGCCCGGCTTGAAGGGTGTCGCCAGCGGAATGGCAGGTGCTATCACTCTGTGGCTTATGGCAAGCCTGGTGCTTGCCCAGTTCGATTTTACTCGCTTGACGGGTACGCTGGTGACGCTTTGCGCTATCGTATTTTTTACGTGGATTTTCCGGCGAATACCCGACAGTCTGGCCACTGCACGTCAGTCTTTCTCGTGGGGTGCTTTATGTATTCGCGCCTTGCTGGCGACGCTTATTGTCTTTGCCATCACAAGCCTTGCCCATTGGGTGCCGCCGGCCTGGGCAGGCACGTTGGCGGCTTTCCCCGTCACCATGCTGCCTTTCCTGCTAATTTTGCATATAACCCAAGGCCCCGCGCCTACCGCGACCGTTATCAAACACTACCCCGTGGGGCTGGGCTCGCTTTTAAGTTACGCCCTGTGTGTCTCTTATACGTATGAAACATTGGGGCTTGCCTGGGGCACGCTGGCCGGTTTTTTGGTAGCAACGCTATGGCTGCTGGGCTGGCTACAGGTCCAACGCTGGTTTGCCAAGCGACGCGAAGGCAACAGGCAAACTGCTTAACCGAACACTTGCCTGAATTTACAACTCCTGCCAACGATAAGGTGATTGCCATGTTTACCCGTACGATTGAGCCGGCGTTTTACGATACGGATGCGCTGGGCCATATTAACAATACGCGCCTACCCGCCTGGTTTGAGCTGGCCCGCAACGACCTATTCAAGCTTTTTACACCTGACCTGAACCCGAAGCAGTGGCGTTTGATAATGGCTCGGATGGAAATCGACTACCGTGCAGAACTGTTTTACGGCCATGACGTCGAATTACGCACCTACTTAACGCGGCTGGGCAATAGCTCATTTACCGTCACTCAGGAAGCACGCCAACATGGCACGCTCGCCAACCTCGGCCACACGGTGATGGTACAGTACGATCACCAGGCTAAATGCGCCGTACCTATTGAGGGCGCGCTGCGCGGCGCCTTGTCGACTCACTTACAAGATGCGCCCGCCTAACGCACCAACCCGCCGGACGGGGCGACCAGGAGCACAGCATGGCCATTCGCTATAATCTCTGGCTGGACCCTGACAATACTGCGCAGCATCGCGCTGTCGAAGCGGATATTGAGCGCTATTTTATTGAGCGCTTTGCAGACTATCCGCATATCCGCTTGTTTGGGGCTGACCCTTACGATTATGATGCCCCGTTTAACCGCCTTTATGACGTACTAATGGCGCGGGCCGCCGAGTATTGCGAGCGGACATGGTGCTATGTAGCGTCTCCTGAGCAGTTGAATCGCTGCTTTTTTCGTGCTGTTGGCCGCTCCAATAAATTTGTTCAAGACGACCGTTCGTGAGAGACCAACCTAATGGTGATCCGCACCAACCAGGCGCCCGATGAGCGTCAGCTGGCGATTATTACCCAGCAGTTAGGCCGCGCACCACGTGGCATTGAAGCCGTTGCCGCCACTGATAGCGAAGGCACACCGCTGGTGCTGCGTATGGCGCCGATTGTTGATAGCAAACCCTTTCCTACCCTGTACTGGCTCTGTTCTGATGTACTAAAGGTAGAAATTTCACGCATTGAAGCGGTGGGGGTTATCAAATCACTTGAGCAGCGCCTGCAAGAAGAGCCAGAATTTCTAGCGCATTATCAGCAAAGCCATCGTGACTATGTAAAAGCCCGCTGGGATTATATGAGCGACGCCCAGCGCGCCGAGGTTGCACGGCTGGGATACACCGATGTGTTGACCGAGCGTGGCATTGGCGGTATCAGCAACTGGCAACAGATACGCTGCCTGCACACTCAGTATGCCCATCATTTATGTGGCGATAATGTGATTGGTCAGTGGATGGATGAGCACCACCAGGTAGACCATCACCTTCCATAACACCGCTTCTCTCATAAGCGTTAAGGAACCCAATTAATGTCCCGAATTTGCGTTTATCTCGGCTCACGAGAAGGTAACAGCCCGGCTTATCGCCAAGCAGCCCAGGCATTAGGTACTGTGCTGGCAGAGCGGGGGCACACCCTGGTATACGGCGGCGCGCGTATTGGCCTAATGGGCGAGCTTGCTAATGCGTCGCTGGCGGCAGGCGGCAACGTGATTGGCGTTATGCCGGACCATCTGGTAGAGCGTGAGCAGGCGCACTTTGGACTCACCGAACTGATCCGCGTGCCCAACATGCATGAACGCAAAGCCACCATGGCCGCTAACGCCGACGCATTTATTGCCATGCCAGGCGGTATCGGTACCTTTGAGGAGCTGTTTGAGATTTGGACCTGGGGCTATTTAGGCCTGCATGAGAAGCCCATGGGCCTACTGGATACCGAGGGGTTTTATACGCCACTACTGGCATTTCTCGACAACACCGTGACGCAGGGTTTTCTAGCTCAAACGACACGCGATATGCTGCTGGACGCGGTAACACCAGAGGCGCTACTTGACGCGCTGGAGAGCCAGCTTAGGTAGAGGTGAGCGAAGCGGGCATGGCAAGCGCGCTACGCGCCGCGGATAACATTGCGGGTACGCTGATAAGTGAGCTGGAGCAGACGGGCATCGTCTCCCGCCCGGTGACGATGGATATCGACCTCAGTAATCATGGCCTCTTTGGTACCGCTCCATATCGCTTGCTGCTCTTCGCTCAACAAAATGCGCAGCGCCTCCAGGCGGAAGCGAGGCAGCATGCCGGCATGGTGGAACAACAACGAAAGCCAGGTATTATCGTAGCCCCAGCTATCGCTGTACGCTTTGCCTAACCCGCTTAACTCATCGTTGAGCCACTGGGCCACCTGACGAACAGGGTGTCCTTCCTGGTACAAGCGATCACGCGAAATACCGTGCAAGAGCTCTGCTTTAGGGTCCCAGTGCGTCCACTCATCCAGTGGCTGAATAAGAAACGCGCAGCAGCTACCGTCAGCACGTGCAATGCCGACTTCTATGGGATAACTACCACGCCCAAATCCGGACGCTTCAATATCTAATACAGTGGGTAGCGTCTCGGACACTGACTTCCTCATTCAATCATTACACGGCGGTCACATCGTTGTGCGGATGATGCTCAGCGAACTGTTCCCAGTAGGTAGCCTGGCTCGCATCTATGCTTAAGCCTAGCTCACCCAAACGATAGGCGCTGGCCAGCCGCTCAGCAGCCAAATAGTGACCGGACTGCGCCGCACGGGCATACCACGTTACTGCATAATCTTCACGGCGCGGGTACTGCGCGCAGCCGTGCTCGTAGATCTGGGCCACCTGGTACTGCGACTTTACATCACCCGCTTGAGCGGCTTCCACCACATAGCGTGCCCCCCGCGCTTTGTCCTGCGGCGATAAGCTACGATGAAACAGCATATGCCCGTAAACGGACAGTGCATCAGGATGCCCCGCTTCAGCGCAGCGCTTGAACAAACGCATGGTAAGACGCTGTGTGCGCTCTGAACGCGGTAACAACCAACGGTTTTGAAACAGCCGTTCAGCTAAACGAAACTCTAGCCGAATAAACAAAGATGATGCCTGCGGCATGGCAAACCACCCTGCCAATTTGTTGAGATATTGAATTAGCGGTCACTACATCATTTGACTGCCAATCACACGAAAAACCGGGGTCAGCCGGCCAATGGGGTGGCAAGCATACGCCTGCCTTTGCAACGACTCAACCCCATTGATTTGCTGCTTTCAAATAGCCTCGCTAACATGCCTCTCACACACGGTCATTCATCACCTTTATAAACGCCTATTCGGCGATAATTTTCGCTTTAGCGAGGAGACAAAAATGCAAACGCGCCCACTTGGCAGAACGGGAATTGAGGTCAGTCGGCTCTGCCTTGGTACGATGACGTTTGGCGAGCAAAACAGTGAGGCAGAAGCTCACGAACAGCTGGATCGCGCCGTCGCTTTCGGTATCAATTTTATCGATACAGCTGAGATGTACCCCGTACCGCCCAAAGCCGAAACGCAAGGATTAACGGAAGCCTATGTTGGCAGCTGGCTGAAACAGCGTGGCGACCGCGATGACGTCATTATCGCCACCAAGGCAGTAGGCCCGGGGCCTGAGCATATCCGGGGCGGCCCACGTTTGACGCGTGATCATATTCACCAGGCCATCGACGCAAGCCTTAAGCGTTTACAAACGGACTATGTCGATCTTTATCAGCTGCATTGGCCAGACCGCAACACCAACTTTTTCGGCAAGCTGGGCTACGCGCATCAGGAGAATGAAGATGCCACGCCGCTTGAAGAGACGCTTTCTGCACTCAAGGAGCTGGTGGATGCTGGCAAAGTAAGATCGATCGGCCTCTCCAATGAAACCCCGTGGGGCGTCATGCGCTCGCTTCACTTAGCCGAAAAAATGGATCTACCGCGAGTGGCCTCCATACAAAATCCTTACAACCTGCTTAATCGCTCGTTTGAGGTGGGCTTGGCGGAGATTGCTCATCGCGAAGACGTAGGCTTGCTGGCTTATTCTCCCCTGGCCTTTGGCGTTCTTTCTGGCAAGTATCTTAATGGCGCATGGCCCGAAAAAGGCCGCCTGACGCTTTATGAGCGCTTTAAGCGCTACACCTCACCAGAGGCGGAGGCGGCGACAAAGGCCTACGTTGAGCTGGCCCGCGAACATGACCTTGACCCCGCACAAATGGCACTGGCGTTTATTAATTCACGCAGCTTTCTTACCAGTAATATTATTGGTGCCACCACACTGGACCAGTTGGAAAGCAACCTGGCCAGTGAGAGCCTTAAGCTGGACGACGATGTGCTTAGCGCGATTGAGGATATTCATCGCCGGATGCCAAACCCCTGCCCCTAAGCATTGATACACACGCTATTAAAGCGATAGCCTCGGCCAACGCCGAGGCTTGGTATACTATCGGCCATGATTTTGTTCTTATCTGGTTTTGCATCGGCCGAAGGAGCTCACCTTGCTAAGCGTTATTTCGCCAGCGAAAACGCTGGATTTTGAAACGCCCTCCACCACTCACCAGGTGACACAGCCCGGCTTTCTAACGGAAAGCCAAGCGCTGATCGATATCCTGCGTGATTATTCACCTCAGCAGATCAGTGAGCTGATGGGCATCAGCGACAAGCTTGCTGGCCTTAATGCGGCACGCTTTGCTGAATGGGAGCCGCCGTTTTCACTAGAGAATGCCAAACCTGCCGCTCAAGCGTTCCAAGGCGATGTTTATACCGGCCTGGAGGCTCAAACGTTCAGTGATGCGGATAACCGGTTTGCCCAGCAGCACCTGCGTATTTTGTCAGGCCTGTATGGCTTACTGCGCCCGCTGGACCTGATTCAGGCTTATCGACTGGAGATGGGCACCAAACTGTCTAATCAGGCGGGTAAGGATTTATACGCGTACTGGAAGCCTACACTGACCAATGCCCTTGCTCAGGCTATTACAGAAAGCGGTTCAAAGGTTCTGGTGAACCTTGCTTCTAATGAGTACTTTAAAGCGGTAGATGCCAAAAAGCTTAACGCCCGCGTCATCACGCCGGTGTTTAAAGATGAGAAAAACGGCACGTTTAAAATCATCAGCTTTTATGCCAAAAAGGCCCGAGGCCTAATGAGTGCCTGGATTATTCATCAGCAGGTGAACGACCCTGAAGCGCTTACAGCATTTAATGTGGCAGGCTACCAATTTGATGCAGTGTCCTCTGAAGGCGATACGCTGGTGTTCACACGCAAAGAAGCAGACCGATAAACATTTCCCCCTTTACTAAAAAAAAGTTACGCCGCGTGAAGAGCGCGGCTTAAGCAACCGGCGATGTGCCTCTTTAAATAGCGCGGTATCACAGCGATCAAGCCACTCATAAGCCACCATATCCGCCGTCACAGCAATGGCGCCTTGCGCGCAGGCACGCTCACGAGCAAAGCGAGCTTCCTCACAACGACGGCTCGCTGTCGCTTCACTTAGCCAATACACGCTATATCCAGCTTCCAGCAAGCCAAGCGCGCTCTGCAACACACAGATGTGTGCTTCTGTGCCACAGATCACGACTTGTTGCACCGATTGGGCCTTTAATGCCTGGGCAAATTCAGGCGCTTCCATTGCGCTGAAATGATGTTTTTGCCAAACCTGATGCTCACCCAACGCGCTTATCAAACCAGCTGCCGTCCCCCCGAGTTTTTCAGGGTATTGTTCGGTAAGCCATACGGGGACTGCCAACACTTCTGCTACGTTTGCAAGCCAGGCGGCCTCCTCTATTACCTGCAAACCGCCTTCAATCACCGGCAGTAAGCCTGCTTGAAAATCGATCATTAACAATAGGCTACGATCTCGTTGTAGGCGCATGTTTCCCCTCTTATTCTTTATGCTTATGAGTGCCATTAAGATAGTCCATTCTAAGCGCCCAAGCGCTAAACTAGCCGCTCAAGACTTTCCACACGCTCATTACGTTGAGCTTACGTTCTTAATGGCTTTGAAACATTGGAGATTGCCATGTTACGACAATTGTTTGTCATGCTGCTGGTCAGCGTTACGGGGTTTAGCGTTGCGGTGGAGCATGCGGAAGCGCGCCGTATGGGAGGTGGTGGCAATATGGGCAGCATGTCCCGTTCTGCGGACCGCCCGGCCAGCACACCCAGTACACAACAAGCGCAAGGTGGCCAGCAACAGGGCCAAGCGGGTGCTGCGGCAGCACGTAGAGGCGGAATGGGCGGAATGATGGGTGGTCTTCTGGCTGGAGGGCTAATTACCGCACTCTTTTTCGGCGGTGCCTTTGATGAGCTAAGAATGATGGACCTGCTCATGGTGGTCGGTATCGCAGTGCTTGCGATGATCGCTTTCCGTGCGTTTATTCGCCAGCGACGTCCAGCGAATGCTTCCGAAACCAACTACCAACGTACGCAGCACGAGCCATCAGCGCCTGCTGCTGGCTCAGTAGGCGCTGTACCTGGTAGCTTGGCAAGCAGCCTGCAAAGCACACCTGCCTGGTTTGATAAAGAGCAGTTTTTAAACGGTGCTAAAGAGCATTTTATGACGCTGCAGCGTGCCTGGGACAATAACGACTTTAGCCAAATTCAGGAGTATGTCACTCCCGAGCTCTATAACCTGCTACGCACCGAGCGCGCTCAGCATCCTGCCAATAATCGTACCGACATCGTACGTTTATTTGCCGAATTGGGGGATATTAACGAATACGAAGGGCATGCTGAGGCAAGCGTGATCTTTCATGGCGTTATAGAGGAGAATGGAGAGCAGACCGAGTTCAACGAGTCGTGGCACTTAACCCGTGCAATGCGCGACCAGGCGCCCTGGTATGTGCAAGGTATTGAGCAAAACCCTGGCGCTTAAAACGCGGGACCATACCTTCAAACGGCCGCTTTTAGCGGCCGTTTTTTCGTTCCAAAGGACAACCTAATCAACCGTTTAAATCAACCTATTGAATTAGTTTTCAGCAGCTTCTTCGATACTCTCACCCGCGCTTTCAATGCTTTCGCCGGCGCTTCCAATACTATCATCAATACTTTCACCTGCCTCTTCAGCAGGCCCTTGGTTATCACAGGCAGCCAAACCGCCCGCGAGCAGAGCCATCAATACCGCCGCTGATAATTTCTTGATCCATTGTCCATTCATGTTGTTTCTCCTCCTGAGATAAAGCGCAGATTACCCTTCCATCAACGTGCCATATCATTCTAAAGACAACAGTGCGTCATAACCACCCATATCAGGATAGCTGCCTGACGCAAAAAAGCGTAAATAGTAAATTCCAGCCATGTTTTGTAGGCATTATGGATTGACCTGTCTCTACATTGTGGGAGCTGGCTTCAGCCGGCGATGCAGCACAAAGTGCTGCTGGGGTTAGCGGCTGATCCATCACGCTGAAGAGTGCCTTGCCGCC
>NZ_JBQSVC010000038.1:0-25230 GCF_052376035.1 Halomonas sp. AOP7-E1-9 | reverse complement strand
TTTCGCTAAGGTGTTGCCCCATGTCATACATCGAACTCAGTATTGAAGAACGTGTCAGCATCCAGGTGGGTCAAGCCCAAGGGATGAGCCTACGGCATATCGCCAAGCTCCTAAGACGAGCTCCTTCAACGATTTCTCGTGAAATACGCCGTAACCAAATGGCCCAGAACAGTTACTGTGCCCGGCACGCCCAGCATCAGCGAGAAAAGCGTCGAGTGGCCTGCCGTCCGAAGCATAAGTTGCTGCCAGGCACCGAGCGTTTTGATCTCATCGTTCATACGTTGCATGGTCAGCATTCACTTACGTCCGCCCGAGATAGATAAGCGTGAAATGCCCGGCCACTGGTGTGCCGGCCCAGAGGGAAGGCGATCTGATCAAGGGCAAGAGTAATGCGTCTGCTGTGGGCACCTTGGTAGAGCTCAGCAGTGGCTATCTAATCCTCGCAAAAATGCGACGACGCCACCGCCACATCAGCTGTAGCAGGCTTCAGTGCCGCCTTGAACCGGATGCCGAGGGCCGCCCGGAAAATCATGACCTATGATCAGGGGCGCGAAATGTCACAGCATGCAAAAATCACCCAAGAAACCGGCGTTGCGATTTACTTTTGCGACCCCCACAGCCCTTGGCAACGGGGTGCCAACGAGAATATCAATGGCTTTATTCGTCAATATTTACCGAAAGGAACGGACCTCTCAGAGCACAGTCAGGAAGAACTGGACGCCATTGCCTTCAAGCTGAATATGCGGCCTCGAAAACGCTTTGATTTTAAATGCCCAATAGAAGTGATGAGCGAACTAATGGCCAAGTATCATGAAAGCCCATCAACCATCCAATGACGGTGTTGCACTCAGAGTCTGCATCCGCCGTGATTTTTTTATTGCTTCAAAAGCTTGTGACTCATCTGTTGCATATATATCAAGGCGCTGAAGCCATCTTGCTTGCTTTAACTGGGTGCATAAGCCCAAAATAGCTTGCTCAAACGCGTCCCTCCTTCCTGCTACATGTGGATTTTCTCCTGGTAGAGGAAGTGATAGCGAAGTTAGCTCTTCTCGCTCTGAAATTATAATAATTTTTCGATAACACCTTTCCCAAAGCGCGCTCTGCTCAGTTTTATTACTAGGCAGGTCTGCTTGCGGCGGCGCAAACTTAATCACTATCGGACCTTTGCTATAGGGTTGTGAGGTCATCCAAGCTTCGCCAATTACTACTTTCCCAAGCGCTTCAATTTGTGCCTGTGTAGCTGGTTCTACATAAGCTTTCTCGCACGCACTGTCTGGATTGATGTTGATCTGTGTTTTACCGAGTTGCCAGGTTTTCATTAGCATCTCCTTAAAACCCAAAAAGCCGGCACACTCAAGTTTGAGGGCCGGCAGAGGGTAAAAAACTAGATTAACTTTTAAGTGTTTATTCCGGCCTTTTAACGCAAAATCAGTACAGGTATGTGGCTACCTCTCAACATCGCTGTCGTCGTACTTCCTATTAGCAGATGTCGAATTCGTGAATGTCCATAGGCCCCCATGACAAGTAGGTCGATACCATGTTCCTGCTCGTAAGCTTGCAAAGCTTCATCCACCTCACCGGCGCGAATAGCCCCCTCGGCTTGATGGCCTGCTTCTTGCAGCGTATTCAACGCCCAATTTATCTCTCCGTGGTGCTCTGCTGTATCAGCCCCCACGATTAGTACATGGCACTCTTTGCCAGCAAATAGCGGAGACCGCGCAAGCATTTCTACCCCTTTACGGGCGGTTTTACTGCCATCGAACGCAATCAGGATTTTTTCAGGATGTTTGAACGTCTTCGGCACCATCAAAATTGGGCGATGCATTTCACGCACCACACGCTCTAGATTAGAACCCAGATGCCCGCTTGCTTGGTGAGCCGTTTCGCCACGTTTGCCCACCACCAGCAAACGTACATCCTTTTCAAGCTCTACCAGTGTTTCCACTAGCGTGCCGTTTAACTGGCGAATAACGGGATCATCAATACCATCTTCCAGCGCACGAGCTTTAGCGGCTTCAAGCATTAATTTGCCTTGCTCGCGATTTACCTTGGCACGCTGTTCATCCAGCTCAGAAAGCTCTTTCATCAAGCGCTCCCGGGTCCCGAAGCGCAGATTACCTGATAAATTTTGCTCTTCTGGTACTTCAGAATGGTTATCAGCTACGTGTACAAATTGAAGCGGCGCATTGAGGGCAAGACTTGCCCAAGCAGCATAGTCGCATACGCTTTCGGAAAACTGCGAACCGTCAACGGCCGCGAGTACATGTTCAGTCATGATGGTCTCCTTGCTTGGCTCAGTGGCCGCCCATTAGTTTTTCGACGGCTTCAGGATCGTTGTGCACAGCGTAGCGATCCACCACCGTCGCACTGGCCTCGCTCAAACCGACGAGTTCAACCTCTGTGCCTTCGCGGCGGAATTTGATCACCACGCGATCAAGCGCTTGAACGGCGGTTACATCCCAGAAGTGTGCCTTCGATAGGTTAACGGTTACCTTGTCGATGCTCTCTTTGAAATCGAATGCTGCTATAAAGCGCTCGGATGAAGCAAAAAACACTTGTCCGACCACTTGGTATTCACGTTCTTTCCCAGCGATTACTTCTTTGGAGCCAACATACATAATGTTGCCGACTTTATTAGCAAAGAACATGGCTGCCAGTAATACACCTACGAAGACGCCGATGGCTAGGTTATGGGTCCCTACTGTGACAACAACGGTCGCAAGCATGACGATATTGGTGCTCATTGGGTGTTTCTTGAGGTCACGAATAGAGTCCCAACTGAAGGTACCAATCGATACCATGATCATGACTGCCACCAAAGCCGCCATGGGAATTTGTGATACCCAATCGGCTAAGAAGACCACCATTAATAGCAGTGCAATACCTGCGACCAAGGTGGAGGTGCGGCGACGGCCGCCCGATTTGATGTTAATGACTGATTGACCAATCATGGCGCAGCCTGCCATGCCACCGATTAACCCAGAGCCGATGTTGGCAATGCCTTGGCCTTTACATTCGCGATTTTTGTCGCTTGGTGTGTCAGTTAAATCATCAATAATCGTAGCGGTCATCATGGATTCAAGCAGACCCACTACCGTTAACATTAGCGCTGTAGGAAAGATGATCATCAGCGTCTCAAGGTTTAACGGTACATCTGGCCAGAGGAAGATAGGCAGGCTATCAGGTAACTCACCCATGTCACCTACGCTGCGAATCTCCATGCCAGTCATCATGTAAACAGCTGTGAGTACAACGATACATACAAGAGGGGACGGGATCATTTTGCCAATGACGGGTACATAGGGAAAACCGTAAATGATCGCCAATCCCGCTATTGTCATGGCGTATACATGCCATGTTACGTCCGTCAATTCAGGTAGTTGCGCCATAAAGATAAGTATTGCCAGCGCGTTCACAAAACCGGTTACCACTGAGCGTGAGACAAAGCGCATCAGTTCCGCTAGGCGTAGGTAACCCGCAATTATTTGCAGAACACCTGTTAGCAATGTCGCCGCTAGCAGATACTCCAAACCATGCTCTTTGACCAAGGTAATCATGAGCAGCGCCATAGCGCCTGTTGCAGCTGATACCATGCCAGAGCGGCCACCGGTAAACGCAATAATCACGCAAATAGCAAACGAGGCATACAGCCCCACTTTAGGATCAACACCGGCAATTATAGAGAAGGCAATGGCTTCGGGAATGAGCGCTAAGGCCACAACTACACCGGCAAGGGTGTCGCCCTTCAGGTTAGAGAGCCAAGATTGTTTAAACTTTTCGTACATGCGTAAGGGTCCATCATAGGAGATAAATTCAGCGCAGCACTCGCTCGCACAACGGAAACGCGTAAGGTTTCGTTGAGAGGGAGTAACATCGTCATCAATGTGAGCTGGTTTTAGCGGGCGTTACAGTACACCGGTGGGGCGTAAGTCATGTATTGCCGCGAAGTGAAGACACCACAGGGATCGTGATGCAATCACCGCCTAGGAGGTGGGTTAGGGCGGAGTCATCAGCCCTGAAAAGAAAATATTTGATAGGTTCATTTGTACACTTCTGCTCGGTTGCTAGTAGCAAGGTGCGGTAAAGTGCAACATCTTATCAGTTATTTTGCTGGCCTGCACATGGGAGAGAGCCTTGCAACGTGCGTGAGTACGGCAGGCTATCCCACTAAAGTAGAGTGCTAGTAATAAACTGGTCAGGGCTGCTGTCCCTCAATTTAGTACTGCATAGTTTATTTATGCGGCAAGCAAGGAGATCACTTATGAAAGTACTGATTTTTTTAGGCTCGACAAGGGAGAGTCAGCCGCCGAAACCTTCACGCCTGGGAGCCAGGGTGGCCACTGCCTTACTGTCTCATTTCAAGGAAGAGTATGCAGACGACGACGTCGAGTTAATTGACCCGCTGGATTATCCAACCGGAGAAGTGTTCAAGCCGCATTTTGCCTATGCCTCCGGCAGTGCCCCGAAAGAGCTCGACGCCCTGGCCGATAAGATTCAGCGCGCCGATGCCTATGTGATGGTAAGTCCCGAGTACAATCACAGTTTGAGCCCTGCACTGGCGCATTTACTCAACCATTTTGGCAGTTCACTTTACGCTTACAAGCCTAGCCTCATCGTGACCTACTCGGCAGGACAATGGGGCGGTGTACGCGCGGCCATAGGCATGCGCGCCTTTCTCTCCGAGCTTGGGTGCCTGCCCGTATCGGCAATGATTCATGTGCCACGTGCAGCGGATGTCCTGGATAGCGAGGGTCAATGCCACCCGCAACAGAACACCGAAAAGTGGAAAAGCTATTGGCAGCGCGGCTCGTCACAGCTGCTTTGGTGGGCTGAAGCCGTGCGACAGCATCGCGAAGTTGTCGATCCCCATAAACTCATTGGCAATTTCACCCACGACCCACAGCAACGCAATGCACCCGACTAACGAAAGGCTTTGATGCCGGGGCATTGCGCTTTACTTGTTATCAGCGCCCTCCCCCAGCAGTTTCATTAGGCTCAGTGGTGTCTGCTGGCAACCCCAGCGCAAGGACACCACTCACAACGACCAGCCCTGCCGAGACCCAGAGGCAAGCCGTGAGGCCATACACCTGATACAACCAGCCGGACAGCACCGTGCCAATAAGCCGTCCCATGGCATTCGCCATATAGTAAAAACCGACATCCATCGAGACGCCGTCGGTACGCGCAAAGCGAACAATCAAATAACTATGCCAGCTTGAGTTGATTGCGAACACTACGCCGAATAGAAGCAAACCTGCCACAAGCCAGAAAACGTCATCATTGATCGGCAGAAGCGCCAAGACGGCAGGTAACCCTGCCAGAGCGAGCGCCCAACCAACGGTAATGGCTCTAGAGCTACCATGGATGAGCCGGGTAATCTTGGGCGCCTGAGTCTGCACCCCGCCATAACCGATAACCCAGCCCGCTAACATTGCGCCTACGGCCCAATAACCCCACCCATGCTGTTCATAGAGATAGACGGGCAGCGCGACGACGAACCACACGTCGCGAGAGGCGAACAGGCAAAGCCTTGCCGCAGAAAGCACGTTGACCGCACGAGAAGTGGAAAACACCTCCCGAAATTTGGGTTTTGATTGTGTGCGGCCCAGGTCGGCACGTAAACGGTATAGCGAAAGGCTAAGCACGCCGATCAGCATGACCAGCATCAGTGCAATAGCACCACGAAAACCTATGAACGTTAGCAGCACGCCGCCAAGAAAGAAGCCAATTCCCTTCAATGCATTTTTAGAGCCCGTCAGTAGCGCTACCCAGCGATACAGCGCACCCTGCGTGTCACTACTGCCCCTGGGTACCAGCACTTTGACCGCGCTCTTGGCACTCATCTTGTTGAGGTCCTTGGCGATCCCCGACAGTGCCTGTGCGGCCATTACCCATATCACCGTCAGCTGCACCGACGGCACTAGCAGCATACCGAGTGCCACTATTTGCAGGGCAAGGCCCACATTCATTGTACGATTGAGCCCTAAACGGGCGCCGAGCCAGCCGCCAACGAAATTAGTCGCAACGCCGAAAGCTTCATAGAAGAGAAATAGCATCGCCACTTCAAGTGACGAGTAGCCCAGCTGGTGGAAATGCAGCACCACCAGCATTCGAAGGGCGCCATCGGTTAGTGTGAAGGCCCAGTAATTTCCAGTAACGAGCAGGTACTGGCGAATTTCGAAAGGCAATAATCTCAGACGCTCGATAATTGGCATGCCGTTTCTCTTTTAGCCTCGCCCAACTTTAAGCACCAGATCCACCGTGCGGTTGGTATAACCCCACTCATTGTCGTACCAAGCGTATAGTTTGACGTGCGTATGGTTAACCACCATGGTGGAAAGCGCATCAACAATGGCACTTCTTGGATCGGTACGATAATCCACCGATACCAGTGGGCGGGTTTCAAAGCCGAGAATCCCTGCAAGCGGCCCACTCGCCGCGTTGTTTAGCGCCTCGTTGACTTCATCGACCGTAGTGTTGCAGGCGATTTCGAAAACCATATCAGTAAGAGAGGCATTGGCCAACGGCACGCGAACGGCATGGCCATTCAGCTTACCCGTCAAATCAGGAAATATGTCCGTAATTGCTTTGGCGGAGCCAGTGGTGGTCGGTATCAGGCTCAAGCTACTGGCTCTGGCACGCCGCAAATCCTTGTGAGGACTGTCGAGAATGGACTGTGTATTGGTGATGTCGTGGATTGTCGTCATCGAACCATGAACAATGCCAAAGGTTTCATGGATAACCTTCACCACAGGCGCCATGCAGTTAGTGGTACAGCTTGCGGCAGTAACGATAGGATGCTGCTGAGGGTCATATAGATGATCATTGACGCCCATCACGATATTAAGCACGCCTGGTGCCTTGATCGGCGCGGTGACGACGACTCTCTTAACACCCTGATCGAAATAGGCCTGCAATTTTTGAGGATCTTTCATCACCCCGGACGCCTCAATGACCACATCACACTGTGACCAATCGCTGTCAGCCAGATCACGGTTCCCACTAAAGGCGATGTCCTTTCCACCTACTCTGATGGACTCGCTGCTGGACTCGATACCAGGCCACGGTGACCACTGCCCATGTACGGAGTCAAACTCTAGTAAATGGGCGAACGTTTCGGCTGTACCCGCAGGATCATTAATTCTCTGAATTTCGACCGATCGACGATCCCACAAACTGCGCAGCGCAAGCCGCCCAATTCGGCCAAAGCCATTGATACCAATTCGCAAAGACATAGGAACTCCTTTCATTAACAATATTCGGTTTGACGCGCTGGACGGCCACCCATTATCGACAAACGCTTACGAGCCTCGACAACCAGACTAGACGCCCCCACGTTTGCCTCATCGAGTATAGAAAGCGCCCACCTCGGCAACTGGGGCATTAAGGCATAGTAAACCCACTGACCCTCGCGTCGGTCTTGCAAGAGATTGCACGAACGAAGCTGCGCCAAATGACGGGAGATTTTGGGCTGTACTTCTTGCAAGGCATAGGTCATCTCGCATACACAAAGCTCGCCTTCGGCATGTATTAGCAATATCAGGGAGAGACGTGTCTCATCGCTGAGGCATTTGAAAAATTGCGTCGGTAACAAGTTTGACAAACTACATCCTCATGACATGGCTTTGGTTTTAATCGTTATCCAAAGCTTTAACCGGGTATTGATTTCCTGTAAGGCAAGCTGATAGTTTCTTGGCTTATCGTGTAGCCGCGGATCCTGAATATCCCAATAGACCAACTCATCGGTAAGCCCTTGCCAATCACGGCATTTTTGCTGCGCCCTTTCGCACAGGATAATCACTGCATCGAAGTGCTCGTTCGCATAAGTCTCCAACGGTTTGCTAGCAAGTCCTTGCGTACTAACGTGGATGGCTTCTAACGCATTGAGAGCAGCTTCTCGAGGCATGTCGGGTTCAGCACCTGCGCTAAAGGCTTCGAATTGATCACCAGCCATATGCCTGAGCAAGGCCTCCCCCATTAGCGAACGTGCTGAATTAGCATTACACAAGAATAGAACGCGCTGCTTACGCATAATAGAGCCTCCTATCAACACTCGATTTCGGTCATCATTAGCGCCTTATGAATACGCGAAGACCAAAGCCAGAAATTCAAGCATTGGGTTATTCTTAAAACGTATAAGGATAGTTTTATACGTTCAATTACTACAGCCATATAAGCTTTAGTAAAATGGCTAGGCTTGGCTTTACGTTTAAATAATAACAGTCTTAATATATGGATATTCGCATATACATATTAATAAATAATGGCAATTGTATTACCGCTTTATGAATACCGATTTATGTAGCCAAGCCAGCCGCTATCCATCAGTGGGCAGGAATTACAAGAATAAGGGAGAAAAGCTGGATAGGTTTCCACCAGTAAGGCTTAGTACAGTCTGTCCAAGCAAGCACGACAGGTTCCTCTGGAAGCCAAGCGAAGGGTGTGGGTTAAACTGTGGGTTGAAAAATATCAGGCAACAAAAAAAAAAAGCCCGCTGATTACTCAGCGGGCTTTCTCTATATTCTGTGGCGGAGAGGGAGGGATTCGAACCCTCGAAGCCTTTCGACTTACACACTTTCCAGGCGTGCTCCTTCGACCGCTCGGACACCCCTCCACATTTTGGTTCAATCACTTAGGCTGTGCCTTTCGCGACAGAACGGCGCATATACTATGGTTTAAGCGGCCAAATAGCAAGCCTTTTTCAGAATCAGTGGCTTGCCATCAGGTATCGCTGCTCGATAACACCGCATAGTTGCCGTGGGCTTCCAGGCAGAGCGCATCGCCACAGTAAAGCTGTTGGGTGAGCGCAATGCGGCCTTTGCCTCGCTCGGCCAGTTTCTTGGTGAGCTTCTCAACACCGTCAGGCTCTGCTGGCGTGCATACCAGGCGGTAATCACCCGTTACCGGGGCCAGAAAGCGCTGCGTGGCTTCAGCGACCACTACATCGCGCGCCATGCCCTGCTTGCGTAGCCATAGCGTTACCCAGCACCAGCCTTGCAGTGTGGTTTGCGCACTTAGCGCGCCGCCAAAGCCGGTGCCTTTGTCATTCAGGTTAGGCGCCAGGGCGAGCCGCCAAGTGAGCGATTGATTGTGCAGCGACATCTCTTCAATCCCCAGGGCGCCAACCATGGGGATTGCATCGCTTAACCACTTTTGAAAGGCGGCCAGGTCTTCCTGGCCCTCGGGCAGCGGCAAGCGTGGGTGAGGCACACCGGGTTTGCGCATGGCGGTTGGTCTCCTTACGCCCAGCGCTCTACGAAGTCGGCCACGTTATGCGCAGGCAAAGGCTTGTGGCGCCCGCCCAGGTGTCCCAGGTAGATAAACGCGACGACTTCGTCATCTTCTTCCAGAGAGAGCCCTTTGCGCACCACGGGGTCAAAAGCGTACTTGCCGCTACGCCACATGGCGCCTAGCCCTTGCGCGTGGGCGGCCAGCAAAATGCCATGGGCGGCGCAGCCTGCGGAAATTACCTGCTCCATTTTGGGCACTTTGGGCAGGTCCGGCGTTACCTTGGCGATCACGGCGATAATCATCGGCGCGCGCAGCGGTTTTTTGCGCGCTGAATTTAGCGTGTCGTCATCGGCACTGGGGTCTTCCTGGAACTCGGCTTCGGCAAACAGCTCACCCAGGCGCGTACGCCCTTCCCCAGTGAACTCAATAAACCGCCAAGGGCGCAGCTCTTTGTGGTCCGGGGCGCGCAGGGCCGCCTGGTAAATCGCATCCATCTGCTCGGCAGTGGGCGCAGGCTCAACCAGCTTGCCCATTGAGCTACGGCTGTGAAGTAGCGTGAGTCCATCCATTTGGTTTCATCCTATCAATCAGTTAGGCACTACTGTAGCGCAGTCGCTTACTGTCTTGCCAGACGCAGCGGGCTTGGCGGCGTAAGGCCCGGCGTGGCGCGCCAGGGGCTGATATCCAACCCGCCGCGGCGCACGTAGCGCGCCAGCACCAGAAGCTCGGTAGGTTGGGCGTGCTGCATCAGGTCGGTGAAGATGTGCTCAACACAGTGCTCGTGAAAATCCTGATGCTGACGATAGCCGATCAGGTAACGCAGTAACCCTTCGCGATCCAGCTTCGGGCCTTTGTAGCGAATCATCACGCTGCCCCAGTCGGGCTGGCCGGTCACCGGGCAGTTGGATTTAAGCAAATGCGAGTGCAGCGTCTCTTCTACAACCTCATCGCTTACCGCCAAATGGGCAGCGCTGGGCGTGTAATCACTTACTTCGATATCCAGCTCGTCCAGGCAGTCGCCGGGGAGCGGCTGTGGGGCAAGCTCAGCGTCTTCCACACCGAGTAGCTCCACGCTGACCGGAGCACCGGCTACCGCGCTTAGGTCACGCTGCAACGTTTCAATCACTTCCTCGCGGCTTTCCATACGGGTTTGGTTAAAGCTGTTGAGGTAGAGCTTCCAGGATTTGGATTCGATCAGGCTGGGCGATTCAGCAGGCAGCCGAAAGCGGGCCACGGCCACGATGGGTTTGCCACGGGCATTCAGCCAGGAAACCTCAAACGCGTGCCACTCATCTTCACCCACAAAGGGCAGCTTGCCCTCTTCAATCCCTAGCGGGGCGCGGTTGGCGGCGCGTGGGATGGGGAACAGCAGCGCGGCATCGTACAGCTCGGGATAGGCGGATTCGCGCCCCAGGGGCGCGTGCTCTAAGGTATCGGGGCGGTGTGCCATAGGGTAACGCTCTCTTGATAAAAACGGTCGTGCGGTTAACTACGAATGCCTTTGCCACGCTCCAGCATGGCCAGTGCCGCAAAAAACAGCACTACGATAAATCCCAAAATAGCCGCCAGCGCCCAACCAACGGGAATGTCCGACACGCCCAAAAACCCATAGCGGAAGACGTTCACCATATACAGAATCGGGTTGAGCATTGACACGCCCTGCCAGAAATTGGGCAGCATGGAAATGGAGTAAAACACCCCACCCAGGTAGGTCAGCGGCGTTAAAATAAAGGTCGGCACAATGGAGATATCATCAAACTTGTTGGCCAGCAGGGCGTTGATAAAGCCGCCGATGGAGAACAGCGCCGAGGTTAGCACCACCACCAGGATGGTTAAAAGCGGGTGCTCGATGGTTAAGCGCGTGAAGAATAGCGACACAATAGTAACGATCAGGCCCACGCCCAAACCGCGCGCCATGCCGCCGAGGATAAACCCGGATAGAATCACCCAGTTGGGCATGGGCGATACCATTAGCTCTTCTACCGAACGCTGAAACTTGTTCGAGAAGAAGCTGGAAGCCACGTTCGAGTAGCTGTTGGTGATGACCGACATCATGATCAGGCCGGGGACGATAAAGTCCATGTAGGAGAAGCCATCCATATCCCCTATGCGCGAGCCGATCAGGTTGCCAAAGATGATGAAGTACATCGCCATGGTGATCGAAGGCGGCAGCAGCGTTTGCGGCCAAATACGCGTAAAACGTTTGATCTCTTTAAGTACGAGCGTCCATAGCGCGACGAGCGTTTGTGTTGCATTCATGCCTGCGTCTCCTTGCTGGGTTCGGCGCGCTGATCGATGGCTGTATTGCCCGCCTCTACCATTGACACAAACATCTCTTCCAACCGGTTAGCGCGGTTGCGCATGGAAACCACCTGCATGCCCTGCTCGCTTAACACACTGAACACATCGTTTAACTGCTGCCCGCGATGAATCACCAACGAGAGTTGCGTAGGTTCGATCTGATTGATCTCAAACCCTTCGATCACCGGCGGTGCCGTGACAGGCTCAGCGAGATCCAGCAGGAAGGTTTCGGTATTCAGCTCGGCCAATAGCTCGCGCACGCTGGTGTTACGCACAATTTCACCGTGATTGATGATGGCGATATTACGGCACAGGCTTTCGGCTTCTTCCAGATAGTGGGTGGTCAGGATGATCGTGGTGCCTTCATCCTGATTAATGCGGCGCATGTATTCCCACATGCTGCGGCGCAGTTCGATATCCACACCCGCGGTGGGCTCATCCAGAATCAGTAGCTTGGGCCGGTGCATCAGCGCCCGGGCAATCATCAAGCGGCGCTTCATACCACCAGAAAGCATGCGAGCGTTGCCATTGCGCTTGTCCCACAGGCCCAGGTCGCGCAGTAACTGCTCAGCACGCGGCAGCGCTTCACGGCGCGTCATGCCGTAATAGCCTGCTTGCGCCAGCACGATATCAAGCACCTTCTCGAACTGGTTGAAGTTGAATTCCTGAGGAACCACGCCCAGCTGGTACTTGGCCTTGGCGAAGTCCTTGTCGATGTCGATACCAAAAATCGACACCTTGCCTTCTGACTTCTGCACCAATGAACACACCACACCCAGGGTGGTGGATTTACCTGCACCGTTGGGACCCAACAAGGCAAAAAAATCGCCCTGCTGGACGTCGAGATCAATTCCTTTTAACGCGTGAAAGCCGTTGCCGTACACCTTGGTAAGGCCACGGATAGACAATGCCGGTTCGGCCATAAAGATGTCCTGTCAGCAAAAAAAATAGGGGCACAAAAAAAAACGTGAGAAGCAACGATATCGGGGCATTCGGTCGTTTTTTCAAGCCAGCGTAACATGGCGCCTATGGCTATCTCGTTAAACCGCTAACAATCCATCCACTTTAATTAGTATTCGCGGCGTTTTGTCGCGCACGACACGCAGGCTAATACTTTAGTATTATGCGCATGCCCTTTCGCTATTAATAGCACGGCATTCAAGGGAACACGTATTTTATAAACGAGAAAAAGCCATAGTGAGCACCATGATCGCCCAGCCCCCTGTTACCTTTGCCCAACCAGGCGCTACTACCGAACACTCAACGTCCGCCGCCCGACGCGGCCTGGCAGCGCTTCCTCTGCGCCGCCAACGGCTGATTGGCGTAGCCGTTTTATGGCTGATACTCGCCATCATGATTACGGTGAATGCGCTGCAAAGCCGAACGCTGCTCTATCACGAGCGTGAACAGCGCATGGTTACCGCCGTGGACATTGCCATTTCTACCCTTGAGCATTTTGATGAAAGAGCCAAGCGGGGTGAGCTCTCGCTTGATGAAGCCAAAACCCAGGCGTTTGAAGCCATTCGTGACGTGCGCTTTGGCGTCGATGATAACTACCTGTTTGCACTCAGCGGCGACCTGAAGATGCTTGCCCACCCCAAACGTCCGATGGGGCAGGATTTATCCCAGGTGACTGACCCCAAGGGCACGCTGATCTTTCCGTTGATCCGGGAAAGCGCCCGCGAGTCAGGCTACGGCTTTTCCGAGTACTACTCCAACTTCGCCCGCGGCGACGACAAAATGCCCCTGGTGCATACTTACACCGAAGCCTACGCCCCGTGGGATGTGTATGTTGCCAGCGGTATTTTTATGGGCGATATCAGCCAAACCGTTATGGCCCAGTTGACCAAAACCATTTTGGTCGGCCTAGTGGGCGGCATACTGGTAACGCTGGCCTTTTGGGGCATGATCTCGTTGATTCTGCGCCGTTTGGGTGGCGAGCCTGACTACGCGGCAGAGGTAGTAGCACGTATTGCCCAAGGCGACTTAACGGCAAGGGTTCAATTGGGCGCCAACGATACCAATAGCCTGCTTTACGATATTCAGCAAATGCGTGACAAGCTGCATGCAACGATGCAGGAAATTCACGCCACCAGCGCCGCGGTAGACAATGACTCTGGCGATATTGCCGCAGGCAATCAGGAGCTTTCATCACGCACCGAGCAGCAGGCAGCCGCCCTTCAGCAAACCTCTGCCAGCATGGAAGAAGTGACCGCGACGGTGCGCCAAAATGCCGAAAACGTGGAACAAGCCAAGGAACTTGTACGCAACGCAGGCGAAACCTCTCAGTTTGGCCAGCAAGCCATTGGCCAGGCCGTTACCTCCATGCAGGAAATTAGCGCTGAAGCCGCTAGAATTTCCGACATTGTTACCCTGATTGACAGCATTGCTTTCCAGACCAACATTTTGGCCCTTAATGCGTCGGTTGAAGCTGCCCGCGCGGGTGAGCATGGTCGAGGTTTTGCCGTGGTAGCCAGTGAAGTACGCCAGTTGGCTAACCGTTCGGCAACCGCCGCTCACGAGATCAAAACGTTGATTAACGCCTCTAATGCACAGGTGGATAACGGCGCCTCACTGGTGACGACCGCTAAAGAGCGGATGCAGCAGATTGACCAACAGATCCAACGCATCAATGACCTGTTCGCCGACATTACAGCCGCGACGCATGAGCAAACCCAGGGGATTGAACAGATCAACGTGGCCATCGCACAGCTTGACCAGTCAACTCAGGATAACGCCACTATGGTTCAGCAAACCGCCAACTCCGCCCACGACCTGAAACAGCGCTCACAGTCGCTTAGCAGCGTGGTAAATCACTTCACCCTCAGTTAAGCACTCGGCATTACCGGCTTACGTTCAGGCAGCACTGTCTGGGCGTAAGCCACCCCTCAAAACGCGCCTCTAAAACACACGCACAGCAAAACGCCGCCAACAAGGACGGTAGATAGATAGCAATACGTATAACAAGAAGGAAAGGTAAAACAGGAAGGATAACGAAATGAGACTGTTTACGTGGAGCGGGAAAAGAGATTCGAACTCTCGACCCTCGCCTTGGCAAGGCGATGCTCTACCACTGAGCTATTCCCGCAACGTAAACATGCACTTACTAGATGGCGTCCCATAGGGGGTTCGAACCCCTGTTACCGCCGTGAAAGGGCGGTGTCCTAGGCCACTAGACGAATGGGACGTATAAACATCTATTTTATTGATTGGAGCGGGAAAAGAGATTCGAACTCTCGACCCTCGCCTTGGCAAGGCGATGCTCTACCACTGAGCTATTCCCGCTTAATCAACTTCTCGCCATCGGATTGGCGTCCCATAGGGGGTTCGAACCCCTGTTACCGCCGTGAAAGGGCGGTGTCCTGGACCACTAGACGAATGGGACGTACTTGGAGCGGGAAAAGAGATTCGACCGGGCTGGCGTTCCAGCTCTCGACCTGCACTTGCTTAACCACACGACCAAATTGGAGCGGGAAAAGAGATTCGAACTCTCGACCCTCGCCTTGGCAAGGCGATGCTCTACCACTGAGCTATTCCCGCACTCCGATACCTTAACGATGTAATTGGCGTCCCATAGGGGGTTCGAACCCCTGTTACCGCCGTGAAAGGGCGGTGTCCTAGACCACTAGACGAATGGGACGTTTCATTGCCTCGTTGAGGTGGCGCGTATATTACTCAGAGCACGCATTTCTGTCAAGCCCTATGATATCGCTCTGCTTTCTATCTATACGCCAATCTCTTTCATTGCTACTACTTAACGCCTACTCAAGCGGGTGGCTACACCCTATTCGCCTTCTGAACTCGGGTAAGTACTAGCTTTCTTAACTACGCTGTCTTAATTGAAAAGAGTACGATAGCCTGCAAGTCACAGAGGGCAAGGAGACACTAAAATGGCCAAAATCAAAAAATCCCCCGAACAGTGGCGCGAACAGCTGACGCCTGAGCAGTACCGGGTTGCACGCGAGAAAGGCACCGAACGTCCTTTTACAGGTGACTACCAGGTAAGCGATGCTCAAGGCATTTACCACTGCATTTGTTGCCATGCACCGCTGTTTGAAAACGAGCACAAATTTGATGCGGGTTGTGGCTGGCCCAGCTTCGACAGGCCGCTTGGCAGAAACTGCGTTGAAGAGCATAGCGATACCACGCACGGCATGGTGCGCACAGAAGTAGTGTGCTCCCACTGTGATGCCCACCTGGGGCATGTGTTTCCTGACGGGCCGCCGGCATCCACAGGGTTGCGTTACTGCATTAACTCAGTGTCGCTAGAGTTTCATCCTGACGAGTAAACGCTACCTCTAACCCCTTTAACGAATCGCAGCAAGGCGAGCACCATCTGGTAGAATGGTTGCTCGCTTTTTTTATGCCCGTTTTTTGTGCTTGTAGGAGAAACTCATGCTCGGCTGGTTCCCCGGACATATGAACAAGGCCCGCCGCCAGATAAAGGATGCGCTGCCGGAAATTGACGTGGTCATTGAAGTACTCGACGCACGTCTGCCCTACTCTAGCGCCAACCCGATGCTGGCCGAGCTGACCCGCCATAAGCCAGTATTGAAAATACTCTCCCGGGCGGACCTGGCAGACCCAGAGCGCACCGCGGAATGGGTGGCCTTTTTCGATGCCCAAGACGATACCCGGGCACTCGCGATCACCACGACCAATACGCGTGAGTTAAAAAAGATTCCCAAACTTTGCCACGAATTAGCGGGTGACGTACGTGCTGACCGCGACGTTCGAGTGATGGTGATGGGGATTCCCAACGTGGGTAAATCCACCCTGATTAACGGCCTGGCCGGGCGTAAAATTGCCAAAACCGGTAACGAACCGGCGGTCACCAAGCGCCAGCAGAAAGTGCGTATTGATGGCCGCGTGGCACTGATCGACACGCCTGGCGTGCTGTGGCCCAAGATTGAAGACCAGGCCAGCGCCTATCGGCTGGCGGCCAGCGGCGCTATTCGCGATACCGCCATTGAGTATACCGACGTGGGTATTGTTACCAGCGCCGAGCTTGCCAAGCGCTACCCGGACGAGTTGACCACACGTTACAAACTCAAAGCATTGCCCACGTATGAAGTGCCGGTCGATAATGACGTGGACGCTGACGCTGACGGTCCGAAGAAGCCTGATTTTCTGGCAATCGCCGGGTTTGATGGCTATGCCATCCTGAAAGAAATTGCCGGTAAACGGGGCGGCCTGCGCGCAGGTGGCGAGGTAGATTTACACCGTGGCGCCGAAGTACTGCTACACGAACTGCGTGACGGCAAGCTTGGCCGTTTAACGCTGGAAACACCGGACGATATTCCGCCGCCCATTGTGCAAAACGACGAAGACAATCAGCCACTTTCCGACGCATAATGGATGAACCGACCGGCGCCGCCGCACGGCCTTTGGACACTTTTGGATAAATCACTCATGGAAACCTCTCAGCTTCAAACGCCTACTGAGCTTCAGGATACGGACTCACAAAACGCCGAGCCGTCATCTGCTGAACTCAAAAAATCTCACAAGCTCAATAACGTCTGCTACGACATCCGTGGCCCGGTCCTTGATCATGCCAAGCGGCTTGAGGATGAAGGCCAGCGGATTTTAAAGCTGAATATTGGCAACCCGGCGCCCTTTGGGTTTGAAGCACCAGAAGAGATTTTGCAGGATGTGATGCGCAACCTGCCCACGGCACAAGGCTACTGTGACTCCAAAGGCCTCTACTCGGCGCGTAAGGCGATTATGCAGGAGTGCCAGCGCAAGAAAATTCCAGGCGTTGGCATCGAAGATATTTACATCGGCAACGGCGTGTCCGAACTGATTGTGATGTGCATGCAGGCACTATTAAACGACGGCGACGAAGTGCTGATCCCTGCCCCCGACTATCCACTATGGACGGCAGCGGCGCACCTTTCCGGCGGCCACGGCGTGCACTATAGGTGCGATGAGCATGCCGACTGGACGCCGGACATTGCCGATATCCGCGCCAAGATCACCAGCCGTACCCGCGCGATCGTGCTGATCAACCCCAACAACCCGACCGGCGCGGTTTATCCACCGGCCGTGGTGCGCGACGTATTAGCCGTGGCCAAAGAGCACAATCTGGTGGTGTTCTCTGACGAGATCTACGACAAGATTCTGTATGACGGCGTAGAACATACCGCGACCGGCGCTCTGGCCGACGATGACCAGCTAGTGATTACCATGAACGGGCTGTCGAAAAGCTACCGCTGTGCGGGCTTTCGCTCCGGCTGGATGACGATTTCTGGCACGATTGCCAAGCAGCGCGCCAAGGATTTTATCCAAGGGCTGACCATGCTGGCCTCCATGCGTCTGTGTGCCAACGTGCCTGCCCAGCACGCCATTCAGACCGCACTGGGTGGCTATCAGTCGATCAATGACCTGATCCTGCCTGGTGGCCGTTTACTGGCTCAGCGCGACATCACGGTGGAAAAACTCAACGCGATTCCTGGCGTTTCCTGTGTCACGCCCAAGGGCGCGCTCTATGCGTTTCCTCGTTTGGACCCCAAGGTCTTCAATATTCAAGATGACCAGAAGCTGGTTCTTGATTTGCTCCTTCAAGAGAAAATTCTACTGGTTCAAGGCACGGCGTTTAACTGGCCAGAACCTGATCATGTGCGCATCGTGACACTGCCCTGGGCGGATCAACTGGGCGACGCCCTGGACAGGTTCGGTAATTTCTTGTCCCGCTACCGTCAATAACGTGCGCTGTGACTTGAAACTGCCACGAAGTGTACGTATCTAAGCAAGCATTCTAGTAACGCTTTACCGTCCTCTTAGGGAGAACCTGCACCATGATGCGAATTGTGCTGTTTTTAGCCACCAACCTGGCGGTACTGCTTGTCGCCAGTATTACACTGCGCCTGTTTGGCGTTGAGGGTTATTTACGCAGCCAAGGAATCAACTTTACCAGCCTGCTGATTTTCTGCTTTATCTTCGGCATGGTCGGCTCGCTGATCTCGCTGTTTATTTCCAAGTGGATGGCGAAACGCAGTACCGGCACGGTAATTATTGAGTCCCCTTCCAATGCCACCGAGCAATGGCTTGTCGATACCGTGGCTGAACTTGCCCGCGAGGCCGGCATTAAGACGCCGGAGGTGGGCATCTTCCCCGCCCAGCAGTCAAACGCGTTTGCCACCGGCTGGAATAAAGATGACGCTTTGGTGGCGGTTTCTGCCGGGCTGTTAAACCGGATGCGCCCCGACGAAGTACGCGCAGTGCTTGCCCACGAAATTGGCCACGTCGCCAATGGCGACATGGTCACGCTGGCGCTGATTCAGGGCGTAGTGAACACCTTTGTGATGTTCTTTGCCCGTGTGGTGGCGCAGTTGGTGGATGGCTTTCTTAAAAGCCGCAGCGGCGGCGAAGGTGGCCTGGGCTTTATGGGTTACTTCGCGGTCGTGATTGTCGCAGAAATTGTGTTCGGGATTGTGGCGTCGGCTATCGTTGCCTGGTTCTCTCGCTATCGTGAATACCGTGCCGATGAGGCCGGTGCTCGGTTAGCAGGGACAGGCTCCATGGTGAATGCCCTGGCCCGCTTGAAAGCGGAAACAGAAATGCCGGGCCAAATGCCCGACACCCTACGTGCCATGGCGATCACCAAAGGCCAAACACGCTCGCTGGTAGAACAACTTTTTGCCAGCCACCCGCCGTTGGATGACCGTATTCGTGCGCTAAAAGAAGCCGCTTACCGTCAATAAAAATATCCGCAACGTATTTAGTCGCAACAGGCCCGCTTAGCGGGCCTGTTCTTTTTACGCGTTAGAATAACCGTGAGACGTGAAAGCCCGCGGCACTCAACGGCGCTTCAAGATCAACCGCACTGCCCGATAACTGCACGTTCAGCGTGGTAAATTCACGGCGTAGTGGATAATTGGCTCGGCAGGTATCAAAGCCCTGCTTGATACCCTGCAAAAGCGCCTGGCGCTGCAGGCTATCGTGGTCTCGGCGCACGTCATACACCGCACGCATGCACACACGCAGTGCATCCTCGACCGGCAGTGCATCCTGCAAATGCAATGACGCCAATGCTGGCAGCGGGCAGATATCGGCAAACGCGTCATGGTTGGGAGTACCAAGATGGCTGGCTAACGCCTGCTGAATCATCCAGGTACCGCGCAGCTTGCCGTCCAGGCTGTGCCCAGCAATATGCGGCGTGGCAAGTGCCACCAGGTCGCGCAGCCCTGCGTCAATGTCTGGCTCGCTCTCCCACACGTCCAGCACGGCGGTAATATCGCCTTTACCCGCTAACCGACCACGCAGCGCCAACCCATCAACACAGTCGCCCCGCCCGGCGTTTAGCAATACCGTGCCAGGCGCTAATTCATTGATGCGCTGAGCATTCAGCAGCTGATACGTGGCGTGCGGCCCATCTGACACCAGCGGCGTGTGCAGGCAGAGAATATCGCAACGATCGATCAGCGTATCCAGCGCCTCAAAGCCCTGCTCGCCCTCCTGCCCTGCTCTGGGTGGGTCACAGGCAAGTGTGTTGACGCCCAGCGCATTAAGGCGGGCAAGCAAGCGGCTGCCTACATTGCCGACGCCCACAATGCCCACCGTTTTTGAGAGCAGCGACCAGCCATCGCGCTCAGCCAGCGTTAGCAAGCTGCTGAGCACATAGTCCACCACCGCTTCAGCGTTGCAACCAGGCGCGCTTGCAAAGGTAATACCGCGCTCAGCCAGGGCGGCGTGATCAATATGGTCGGTGCCTATCGTACAGGTACCGACAAAGCGTACAGCGCTGTCTGCCAATAGCGCGGCAGTGACCTGGGTGATGGAGCGCACAATCAGCGCATCCGCGTCCTTGACGTGCGCCGCGCTTATTTCACGCCCTGGCAGATGGGTGATTGAGCCAAAATCACCAAAGCAGCGTTCGGCGGCGGGTATATTGGCATCTAAAGTCAGCTTCACAACGTGATCCTTTTAGTCCGCAGGACAGGCAAGCCTCTCCACAGAAAAACGCTTCATAAGCAAAGATAGGCGTTTGCGATAACCCGCTTTACAATACCGTCCGCCGCATCAAATTGGAAAAGAGTATTCAGGACAAGGAGTGCCTAATGGGTAAGCCAGTGTCAAGAACAACCGTGGGAGTAAGCTTGTGATCGTAAGGTGGGAAACCGACCACGACTATGTGCTGGTTCATATTCACCAGGATATGTTTGGCGACTGGATTTTTAGTCGCGCCTGGGGGCAAATCGGCACGCAGTTTGGCGGCTTAAAACATCAACTGGCCGACACGCTTGAGCAGGCACAGATGTGGCTGGAAGATGAGACGACCATTCAAAAGTCACGCGGGTTTCATAAAGTACTGGACGTTGATGACCATACTCCAGAAGGCCAGGAAGCGATGCGCCAGCTTTCGCTGCTTGACCTGCTTTAAGTGCCCCCAGTAAGTCATCACTCACCCAGAAAACGCCGCCCGTTGCGAACATAACGCCCTTTTGGCGGCGCTTCATCAGGTTGCATCAGGCGTGTTAGCGCGTGCTCACTTAGCCAGCTGCGCTGACGCAACCAAGCGCTTAAGCACTCTACCTCAAAACCGCGTATCAGCTCATGCCCCTGGCTATCCGCCACAACCGGAATAAGCTCGCCGTAGCGTGCTAGTAACTCCGGGCAATCACTGATTTCAATGCGTTGCAGCGCCACCGGTTGATTGGCAAGCGCTGCCAGCAGGCCTTCCAGCTGGGCGCACAGATGGCAACCCAGCGTAGTGTAGAGCGTAAGCGAGATCACCGCTGCAAGCCCTTACGCCCTAGCTGCGGTGACGCAGCAGGAACACGTGATGCATATTGGTGCGCCGCTGAAAGTCAGGGTCGAAGGTACGCGAGGTAATCTCCTCCACCGCATAGCGCTCGCCAAGTGCATCATCAAGCTTGAAGCGACGCTGGTTATTCGAAAACACCAGCGTTCCGCCAGGCGCAAGCCGCGCCATAGCAAGTTCGACCAACCGAGGGTGGTCGCGCTGTACGTCGAGCGTATCGCGCATTTTTTTCGAGTTGGAGAACGTCGGCGGATCCATAAAGATCAGGTCAAACTCGGCGTTAGCGGTTTCCAGCCAGCGGAAGCAATCATCACGCACCACGCGATGCAGGCGCAGGTCGAGTTCGTTCAGCGTAAAGTTGTCTTTTGCCCACTCAAGGTAGGTATTGGACATATCCACGCTAACGCTGTCGCTGGCGCCGCCCAGCGCGGCTTGCACCGTGGCCGTGGCGGTGTAGCAAAACAGGTTTAAGAAGCGCTTGCCGCTGGCCATTTCACCCAACATGCGGCGCACCGGCCGGTGGTCCAGGAACAGCCCGGTATCCAGGTAGTCACGCAGGTTAACCCACAACCGCGCATCGCCTTCGCGCACGTCAAAACGCTCGCCACTGGCATCACGCTTCTGGTACTGGGCGGTGCCGGTTTGCCGCTCACGACGCTTGATATACACCTTGCTGGAGTCAACGCCCAACGCATCAGGCAACACTTCCAAGGCGTCAAACAGGCGTTTTTGTGCCTGAGCCGGGTTGATAGAGCTTGGCGCGGCGTACTCTTGAACGTGTACACGGTCGCCATAGCGGTCAATCGCCAGCGCAAACTCAGGCATGTCGGCATCATAGAGCCGGTAGCAGGTTTCACCGCTCTGCTTTAACCATTTTTTGAGGCGCTTCTGGTTTTTAACCAGACGATTAGCAAACATCTGGGCGTTTTCGGACACCGCACGCGACGCTTGCTGTGGAGCAGCTTGCGTAGCAGCAGGCGCTTGATCGGTGGGCTGCCCTTCTGCCTGAGCATCATTATTGGCCGTTGACGTGCCGATATCCATCAGCAGCAGCTTGGCATCCAGCGCACCATTTTTTAACGCATACTGCTTGTGCGCGCGCAGCCCCAAACGGTGGCCCAGGTCGGGGTTGCCGGTAAACATTGCCAGCGTCCAACCTGGAAACAGTGCCTTGGCTTTTTCGCCCAGTTGGGCGTAAAGGCGTACCAGTTCGGGAAGTTCCCCCAACCGCTCGCCGTACGGCGGGTTGGTGATCAACAGCCCACTTGTTGCCGTGAGCGTCTCGGGCCGGGTTAGCTGAGCAAGGCTTTGCCCGTGCAGGGTAATCAGCGCTGGAATGCCTGCACGCATCGCGTTGGTTTTCGCCGCAGAAAGCGCTGCTGGGCTTTGGTCAAAGCCCAGCAGCTGCGTTTTACACCGCTTACGGCCAATAGAAGCACGCGCTTCGGCCTCGCGCTTTTGCTCAAGCCAGAGCGCTTCATCGTGCCCGGCCCAGCCCTTGAAGCCAAAGCGTTCGCGGTCCAGGTTAGGCGCCTGGTCGGCGGCCATTAGCGCCGCTTCAATCAGCAGCGTGCCCGCGCCACACAGTGGGTCGATCAACGGCTCGCCAGCCTTGGCTCGCTCGGGCCAGCCCGCGCGTATGAGTAGTGCGGCCGCCAGGTTCTCTTTCAGCGGTGCATGGCCTACGTCGCGACGATAGCCGCGGCGATGAAGACTCTCGCCCGAGAGGTCGATACCAATCGTGAGATTCGCCCGGTGCAAATGTGCGTACAGGCGCAAGTCGGGCGTTTTAGTATCAATGGATGGTCGCTCTTGCCCGGCAAGCTGCAACGAATCTACCACGCCATCTTTCACCGTTTGCGCGCCAAACCGGGTATGACGAATGTGGTCGCTGCGGCCATGAAAATCTACGGCCAGGGTTTTGCCCACAGCCAAATGCTGGGTCCAGGCAATGTGGGCAACGACATCGCGTAACTGCTCGGGCGTTTCAATCATCGGCTCGCGAACGAGCTGCAGAATGACCCGGTTGGCAAGCCGTGACCACAAACATACACGGTAGGCGATGGCTTGGCTGGCGGTGAAGTACACGCCTGCCACCGTGGTCTTTCCAGGCGTCGCGCCTAGCGCTGCCAGCTCATCGGCCAACAGGCCTTCAATGCCTTTCGGGCAGGTCGCCAACAGGTTCAAGGGGGCGTTTTGACTCGTTTCGGTCATAGTCATGGCAGCGCGTAACCGCGCGATATTCCTATATATGGCAAATGTATTTACATCTTATGACAATTTGGGGGTCGACAAGTGCCCCCATCTTGATCTAAGAATAAGAGAGTAGCTACTAAAAACGCATGCGTTGCTTGTCCAGGCCATTTATGACCTATGGCTTGTTTGGGGCGCCGCTTGGTCGGTTCAGCACGTGAGTGCTAGACAAAAGTACCATGCTGGCTGCCTGCTCTTGAGGTTAGCTCTCGAAATAGGAGCCTAACGCCACTAAGGCATAGTGCACTATTTCTTATTAAAGGCTTTCATGAAAAGAGGTTAGCCAATGAAACGACAAAAACGTGACCGCTTCCAGCGGGCTTATGTTCACGGGTACAAAGCAGGTGTTATCGGCCGCTCCCGTGATGAATGTCCCAGTCAAGATGTTAATTTACGCGAGTACTGGATGAGCGGTTGGCGTGAAGGTCGCGGAGACCAATGGGACGGTATGACCGGCGTTTCCGGTATCCACAAGAATCCCATGGTCATGACCTAACCGGTTATAACTTCCTTAATCTACATTTTGGAACATGGAGCCCGCTTAAAAGCGGGCTTTTTAGCATCAAAGCCTCGCGAATTACTGCGTTTTTAGCGCGCTGGCACATTCGTTCACAAGCGCTGGGCCTTGGTAAATTAGGCCTGAATAGAGCTGAACCAAATCAGCACCCGCCGCAATTTTGGCTTTTGCGGTTTCACCGCTATCAATCCCGCCTACGCCAATAATCGGTAGCGTTGGCAGATGCTGACGCAGCAGACGAATAATCACGTTAGAGGGTTCAAAAACGGGTTTTCCCGAAAGCCCTCCCGCCTCTTCCGCCTGAGGGTCACTCTTGACCGCTTCACGGGAAACGGTCGTGTTGGTCGCGATGACGCCGTCCAGTTCATTGCGAGCAATACTACCGGCCACGAGCGCGACTTCCTCTTCGCTCATGTCCGGGGCAATTTTAATCAGTAGCGGTACCTTGCGGTTTGCTTCAGCGTCCAGCAACCGGCTACGCTCACGAATTGGCCCTAATAGCGCATCCAGCTGCTCACCAAACTGCAGCGTACGCAGCCCCGGCGTATTGGGTGAAGAAATATTCACAGTAATATAATCAGCGACCGGGTGAACGGCATTCAGGCAGGCTAAATAATCCTCCAGGGCATTTTCAACCGAGGTGGTCAGATTTTTGCCGATGTTAATGCCCACCACGCCTTGATAGCGGCGCTTTTTCACCTGCTCAGTTAAGTGCTCAACCCCTTTGTTATTAAACCCAAAGCGGTTAATGATGGCGCCATGGCTCGCCAAACGGAACAAGCGCGGCTTGGCGTTACCCGGCTGCGCCTTGGGCGTCACCGTGCCCACTTCAACAAAACCAAAACCCAGCGCGCCGAGCGCATCCAGGTGATCGGCATTTTTATCAAGCCCCGCAGCAAGCCCCACGCGATTGGCAAAGCGCAACCCCATCAGCTCAACAGGATCCTTGATTGGCTTGCCCACCCAAGGGCGTATACCGCCCACGCGTTGTATTGCGTCTAACGCCCCCAGCGCCAACCCGTGTGAGGTTTCGGGGTCAATACGAAAGAACAGCGAGCGCGCGAGTGAATACATCGACAGAGTCTCTCCAGGAGAATGGGCGGCGCAGAGTATAGCGCATCCTGCCCTTTTAGCGCACCGCGCTCGCGCTTATCCAGAAGCTACG
>NZ_JBQSVC010000037.1:0-28822 GCF_052376035.1 Halomonas sp. AOP7-E1-9 | reverse complement strand
AGACAGCAAGGCACTCTTCAGCGTGATGGATCAGCCGCTACCCCAGCAGCACTTTGTGCTGCATCGCCGGCTGAAGCCAGCTCCCACAACCAGGGGCAGGCCAGCCCATAATCTACAACGCTATGGGGCGCCGTCATTCTAATGTGGGAGCTGGCTTCAGCCGGCGAAGGCGCCGCTAGGTGCCCGGGGGGAAGAGGCCACCGTACCAACTTACTCCCATCCCAGCGGGGCGGCGCATCGCTGATTGGAGTCAGCTCCTGCAATACACCCCCGGCACTGACACTCATCACTCACGCCGGACCACCGTTTGTGTCAAAATGCACTCATTAAGGAGGATTGCCATGACACAAATGCGCTGGGACCAGTTACTTTCCCCACGACGTCTGCACGATCAACGCCCGGATAACACGCGCGAAATTGGCCGTAGCCCCTTTCATAAAGACCATGACCGAATTGTTTTTTCAGGTTCCTTTCGCCGCTTGGGGCGTAAAACCCAGGTACATCCGTTAACTGAAAATGATCATATCCACACACGTTTGACTCACTCGCTGGAAGTGGGCTGTGTGGGCCGCTCTTTAGGCATGATTGTCGGTGAGCTGTTACATGATCGCCTGCCAGAATGGATTACGCCTGCTGATATGGGCGTTATCGTACAAACCGCTTGTTTGGGCCATGATATTGGTAATCCGCCTTTTGGCCATGCCGGAGAGTACGCGATCCGCGACTGGTTTCGCCGCGCACAAGGTAGCGGCTTACTGGATGGCTTGTCAGAAGCCGAGCGGGAAGACCTGCTCACGTATGAAGGCAATGCGCAGGGCTTTCGTGTTATTACCCAGATCGAATATAACCAGTTTAACGGCGGTATGCGTTTATCGGCCGCAACACTTGGAACCTTGCTGAAGTACCCCTGGACCGTGCGCTATAGCGGGCGAGCGGGTAAGTTTGGCTGTTATCAGTCTGAACAGGCGCTCTTAAAAGAGGTCGCCGACGCAGTGGGTCTGCTGCCTCAGGGGGACCAGCGCTGGTGTCGCCATCCGTTGGCCTGGCTAGTCGAAGCGGCCGATGATATCTGCTATGCCCTGCTGGACCTGGAAGATGGCCTGGAAATGGGCATTCTGCGTTATGAAGAAGTCGTGGAAATCCTTCGTCAAGTGGCTGGGGAGTTTCCGCCTGAGTATGCGGATATGGAGGAGCGTCAGGTATCGCAGCGCCGACGTATTGCCCTATTACGCGGTGCTGCCATGGAGCGTGCGGTTAACGATGTCGGTGCGGTTTTTGTGCAGCATGAACAGGCGCTGTTAAACGGCACGCTAAAAGAGGATCTGCTTGAGCTGTGCCACCCGGATTTAGGCTGGGGCGTACAGGCAGCGAAGCAGCTGGCCCGCGAGCGTATTTTCCAAAATGAGCGTAAGGCCAAACTAGAGATTGGCGCCTACACCACTCTAGGCATTCTACTGGAGGCTTTTATTGGCGCCGCTCATGAGTTGCACCATACCGGACAGTCATCCTTCAAGCATCAGCGTGTACTGGCGCTAATAGGAGAGAATACGCCGCTGCCCTCCTGGCCGCTTTACGATAGCTATCGACGTATGCTGGACTTTATCGGCGGGATGACCGACCACTATGCAGTTGATCTTGCTCAGGAGATGGGGGGGCGTTTACGCGGCGATTAAGCAATAACGCATCAGACCGATGGCTGGCGGAGATGACGTAACTCTACCAGCCTCGCCCTTTCCATTAGCAAATAAATGATTTTGTCATGGATCGGGTCGCTTAGCGTGCCAGGTTTGAGGTCAGTGAGCTGCTTGGCAAGCTGCTCTCCACTGACCACCAGTACATCGCCTGTTGCCTCGGTAGTGTCAATTTCCCAGCCAGGCAATACGAGCACGCCCCGTACGGGGACCGGCACACCGCAGCGCCGTTCAAGCCACTGCGTGAGCCAGCTAACGGCTTGACGTGTCTTGTGAAGAGGGCGGCGCTCATGCCAATGAGGAAAGCGTAAACGCTCGCGTTCAACCGCCACGGTATTAAGCTCTCGGCCGTCTGAGCCAATGGCTAATGCACGTGCCCGCGTTTCCAGTACGAACACACCATACGGCGTAACCACCACATGATCGATAGTGAAACTGTCGGTTGGTACATCATGGAATACGTAGTAAGGATGCGCCTCAGGACGAATAAGCCGCTCAAGCTCTTGGCCAACCGCCAGTTCGCAAGCAAGGCCAAGTTTTAGCCGTCGGATGCGCTGGTAGTCACGTACCAATAACAAGGAAAACGTTAACACAAGTAGGGTGCTTAACAGGCCATAGAGTGCCCACTCCACCCAATCTTGTTGACTGACAAACAACATTCTTCCCATGCCGTATACCAACGGGGCCAGGCTAATAATCGGACCTAAAGCACCATTTAAGAAAAGACTTGAGAAGGCCTGGTCAAGGCGATGGCGTAATGCTTGCCCTGGTTCACGCAGTGGCGCATCAAAAGGCGACTCAACGCGCGCATCATGCAGGCTGCGCAGGGCTAATACGATGCCGCCCATCGCAGCCATGGGAAATAAGAAGATGAGCGGTAGCAGGTATTCCAGCCAAACCATTGCAGTGCCTTGCCTTTTAACGGCCTGCCTTATAGCAGGCCTGATGAGAGAAACGGATTAACCGCCAGCTAGCTTAACTTGATAACCTTGCGCGGTTAGTGCTTCTCGTAACGTATCTCGATGGTCGCCTTGAATCTCAATGATGCCGTCTTTGACGGCTCCGCCCGTGCCGCAGCGCTTTTTAAGCGTCTTCGTCAGCGCTTTTAGTTCCGCGCTGGGCAGTGGGATACCACTAATGGTCGTAACACCTTTACCTTTACGACCACTGGTTTCACGGCGAATGCGTACGATACCATCCAGCGCAGCAAGGCGTGCTTGCTCACTGTTTTCCTCACAGCTACAGGCATCCAGTGCCTCACGGCACTCCGGGCACGTTTTACCATGCTCCGTTGAGTATACAAGCCCACCAAGCTGGTCGCGTAAAGAGGCCATTGTCACCCTCCTACTGAGCGTTGTGGCATGGGGAGGCTCCAGGCTTTTTGGTAAAGGCGCTCAATAACGGTGGGTAGCTGGTACATATTACTAATCATGATAGCGTTTTCTGGCGTCTCTTCGGCATCGGGAAAGCGATTTAAATGAATGACCGTCATTCCGGCCTCAAGTGCCGCACGAACACCCACCAAGGCGTCATCAATTGCAATACAGTCATGCGCACTATAGCCCATGATACTGGCTGCGTGCAGATGCAAACAGGGTTCCGGCTTCCAGCAGTTAGCGGTATAGCCGCTAAACAGACGATGACCAAAGTAATCGTTTAGGCCGGTGGCTTGAAGTGCCGTGCGAATTTTGGTTTCAGGACCGTTGGAAACAACGGCACTTGGATAGTCTGACAAGTTATCCAGCGCCTCTCTGGCGCCAGGTATTAGTGTCAGCTCTTCAGCAAGGCGGTTAGCCAGATTGGCCCGCATGGCGCCTTCCATGTGGGCGAGTTGGTCAGGGTCCACTTCGCCGTAGCGTTGTTGTAACTCGGTCACGATGCGTCGGAACCGGGCTCCCCGAAACTCACCAAGGTAGTCAGCTGGTACGAAGGGCAGTCCTATAGAGTTAAGCCCTATCGACATTTCTTCAGCTAAAAGAGGCTCACTATCGACGAGGGTGCCATCACAGTCAAACAGCAAAAGTGGGAGCGGCATTGTGGTTCCTTGCAGCGACTTAAACGCTACCAGTGTTGGTTGAAGCCTACCAAATGCCTATTGAACGAGATTTTTAGGCTTTTGTGAACACTGTTTCGTAATTTTTTGTAGCGAGTGCCGCAATAAACCCGTTATGCACGATGCGTTAACGAAGAAATAGCGAAAACTGGCGAAGCACCGTTATAGGCCAAGTGATAACGGCGCCCGAATCCGTTATGACTAGCGCGATAAACGGCGCGAATTGGCACTGCTACGCAGATGATAAGGCTGCATAGCCTGACGGCTGGTGACCCACCAGGGCACATGTTGTCCGCTGAGCATATTCAGTAACGTTTTTTGCATGGCGAACCCCGCCTCCATACTGGCTTCAAGTTTCTCCGTCACACGCTGGTTCTCTTTCATCATGCTTGGGCTAAAAAACGGCTGTTCAGTGTTGGCTTCTTTATGCTGCGGCGCAATGTTTATGTGTATCGGCTGCGTGTTAACCACAAAAAAGACGGCCAACTGGCCGTCTTTTAACCTACGTCATGCTTGAATTTATTTAACTTTCGGATCCAGCTCGCCACGCTCGTAGCGGTTGAACATCTCTTCAAGGTTGATCGGCTTGATCTTACTGGCGTTGCCCGCGGTACCAAAAGCTTCGTAGCGAGCGATACACAGATCGCGCATGGCGGTAACGGTTTCCTTGAGGAATTTGCGCGGATCAAACTCAGACGGGTTCTGAGCCATAAAGCGACGTACGGCGCCGGTAGAGGCCAAGCGCAGGTCGGTATCGATATTGACCTTACGTACGCCGTGCTTGATGCCTTCAACGATCTCGGAAACCGGCACACCGTAGGTTTCTGGAATCTCGCCGCCGTACTGATTGATCACCTCAAGCCACTCTTGCGGTACAGAAGATGAGCCATGCATGACCAAGTGAGTATCCGGGATGCGCGCGTGGATCTCTTTGATACGCTGAATAGATAGCGTATCGCCTGTCGGCGGCTTGGTGAATTTATACGCCCCATGGCTCGTGCCGATGGCGATGGCCAAGGCATCTACGTGGGTGGCTTTAACAAACTCGGCGGCTTCTTCCGGGTCGGTCAGAAGCTGTTCCATATCCAGCTTGCCTTCCGCACCAATGCCGTCTTCTTCACCGGCCATGCCGGTTTCCAGGCTACCCAGGCAGCCCAGCTCACCCTCAACGGAAACGCCACAGGCGTGGGCCATTTCAACGGTGCGACGCGTCACATCAACGTTGTAGGCGTAGTCGGTCGGTGTTTTTCCATCTTCACCCAGCGAGCCATCCATCATGACCGATGAGAAACCCAGCTGAATAGAGCGCTGGCACACCGCGGGGCTGGTGCCATGGTCCTGGTGCATAACTACCGGGATATGTGGGAACTCTTCAACGGCGGCCAGAATCAGGTGGCGCAGGAAAGGTGCGCCTGCGTATTTACGCGCGCCTGCAGAGGCTTGAACGATAACTGGCGAATCGGTCGCATCAGCTGCTTCCATGATGGCGCGCATCTGCTCAAGGTTATTAACGTTGAACGCCGGAATACCGTAGCCATATTCGGCAGCGTGGTCGAGCATCTGACGCATGCTGATCAAAGCCATGGGGTCACCTTCTTTAGTTATCAGTGTGAACGAGTGCGAAAATATGCAGGTTCAATTCGTTTAATGTTAACCGCGTTTGGCGGCTGCTTCGAGCGCGGCAACGGCAGGCAGCTGCTTGCCCTCAACATATTCAAGGAAAGCACCGCCCCCGGTTGAGATATACGAGACGCGATCCGCAATCGCATATTTATCGATGGCTGCTAACGTATCACCCCCGCCTGCAATAGAAAATGCATTGCTATCGGCAATGGCCTGGGAGATAACTTCCGTGCCTTTACCAAACTGGTCAATCTCAAATACACCCACTGGGCCATTCCATAAAATGGTGCCCGCGTCTTTGAGCATGCTGGCCAAATGCGCCGCTGTTTCAGGGCCAATATCCAGAATCATTTCATCGTCGTTAACCTGGTCGACAGGCTTAACCACCGCATCGGCTGATTCAGAAAACTCGGTCGCCACGACAACGTCGGTTGGTAATGGAATGGAGACCTTTTCCATCAGTGCCTTCGCTTGGGAAACCAGGTCGGCTTCATAGAGCGATTTGCCCACATTATAGCCTGCTGCGGCAATAAAGGTGTTGGCAATGCCGCCACCCACGATCAGTTGATCGCACTTATCCGATAGCGAATTAAGCACATCAAGTTTGGTAGAGACTTTGGAGCCGCCCACAATCGCAGCCATGGGGCGCGCCGGATTGGCCAAGGCTTTTTCAAGCGCATCGAGCTCTTGCGCCAACAGTGGGCCCGCACACGCGCTTGGTGCAAAGCGAGCAACGCCGTGGGTAGAGGCCTGAGCGCGATGGGCGGTGCCAAAGGCATCCATTACAAATACATCACATAGCGCCGCGTACTGTTTGGCGAGCTGTTCTGCGTCTTTCTTTTCGCCTACGTTAAAGCGAACGTTTTCAAGCAACGCGACCTGACCATTTTCAAGTGTCGGTGGTGTCTCAAGGTAGTCGCTGATCAGCTCGACCGTTTGGCCTAGCAGGTCGCTTAAATGTTTGGCCACCGGGGCGAGTGAGAACTCATCAGAGGGGTCACCTTCGGTTGGGCGACCAAGGTGACTCATCAGCATGACTTTAGCGCCCGCTTTCATCGCCGCCTGAATGGTAGGCAGCGCCGCTTTCAGACGTGCGTCGCTTGAGACATTGCCGTGCTTAATCGGCACGTTCAGGTCTTCGCGAATCAGCACGCGTTGCCCTTCCAAAGGCAGATCCATCATTTTTTGCACGTTCATGTGAGCGGTTTCCTCGTCTTCCGGCGGTGAATCGGGTAGTGATAGTTAGCCGATACGACTAAGCGGCGCGATCTCGGGAAAGCACGGCTAACCGTTGGGCAATATCGAGCATGCGGTTTGCAAAGCCCCACTCGTTATCAAACCAACATAAAAGCTTGATAAGGCGTTTTCCAGCGACGCGGGTTTGGGTCGCATCGAAAATGCCGGAATGTGGGTCATGATTAAAATCAATGGAGGCCATGGGCGCTTCGGTGTAGCCCAGCACGCCCGTAAGACGCTGCTGGCTAGCGTGATGCAGCAGGTTATTGATTTCCTGGGCGCTGGTGTCGTGACGCACGGTCAGTGCGGCATCCATCGCCGACACATTAATGGTGGGAACGCGGACGTGTAAACACTCAAATCGGCCTTCCAGATGTGGCATCAAACGGCTGATGCCGCGCGCAAGCCCTGTGTCCACCGGCACAATGGACTGCATGGCCGAGCGCGTCAGGCGCAGATCAGTTTGATGGTAAGCATCGATCACTGGCTGATCGTTCATCGCAGAGTGAATGGTCGTGGTTACCCCGTGCTCCAGTCCCAGCGTTTCGTCGAGCACGGTAAGCAAAGGAACCAAACAGTTGGTGGTACAAGAGGCCGCCGATAGGATGCGCTGAGAGAGTGTCAGCTCGTGCTGATTAATTCCCCACACGATCGTTGCATCGACATCGTTTTCCGCTGGCTGTGAAAACAGCAGGCGCTTTGCGCCAGCACTTAGATGCTGCTCGGCTGTCGCGCGATCTTTAAAACTACCTGAGCACTCAAGAACTAGATCAACCTTCAGCGCTTTCCACGGAAGTTGGCGTGGATCTTTTTCACATAGCACCTGAATGCGCTGTCCGTTGACCACTAACGCTTCACCGTCATTCTCGACGTTTCCTGGAAAGCGACCATGAGTCGTGTCGTAACGGGTCAGGTAGGTAATCGTCGCCAGGTCAGAAAGCTCATTGATAGCGACGACCTCAAGACGCGAGTCGCCACGTTCAATCAGTGCCCGCAATACGCACTGGCCAATACGCCCATAACCATTAATGGCGATGCGATAGGTAGGAGCAGCGTGTGTAGAGGCAGATGTAGCCATGTAAGAAAGCGGCTCTTGGAAGGTGAATCAGTGACCGTCAATAAATAAAAAACATTCGCAATAATAGCGTATTTCAACCGCCTGCGCCTATCAGATGCCAAGCGAAAGGCAGCATCAGGGCAGTGAAAATGCCGGTAAGACTCATCCCAAGAGAGGCAAAGGCGCCTGCGGCCGGGCTGATTTCAAACGCTCTTACCGTTCCGATCGCATGGCCGTTTAGCCCCAGCGCAAAGCCGATAATGCGCTCGTCTTCAATGTTTAAAAAGCGTGCAGCAAGGCTGACGAACGCGGCGGTAGCAACGCCGGTAATCAGCAGTGCGCCCAACAAGAGCGCCACCGAGCCGCCAATCTGCTCGGTAATGCCAATCGCGATAGGCGCCGTTACGGACTTTGCCGCAATAGAGGCGAGAATAAGGGGTGAGCTACCCAACACCCAGGCAATTAGCAGGGCGTAGCAAGCCGCAAGCGTGGCTGCAATCGGCAGGCAGATAGTAAGAGGTCGCCATAGTGCCCGAATATGCGGCAACTGCTGATAAAGCGGCATACCCAACGCGACGGTCGCGGGCCCTAACAAAAAGGTCAGCCAAGCGGCATCCTGCCGATAGGTGTCATACGGCAGGCCAATGGCGGCAAGCGTGGCAGCAAGCAGAAGTGCAGCGATCAAAATAGCCGGTAGCCAGGTCGGCTTTTTTAATCGTTTGAAAATCAGGTTACCCAACAAAAACGCCGCTAACGTTAGCCCAACGGCAAACAGCGGCGTCGTACTTAAGGTGCTTAGCAGGGCATTAGCGGGCATGCATTTTTTCCATCAGGCGCTTAAGTAGCCACAGCGTGGTGGTCACGCTTAATAGCGTACCCACAATCAGCGCACAAAGAATGGCTAGCCACTGGCCTGCAAGCTCATCAAGAATAAAAAACACGCCCACCACGCCCGGCATAATCAGCATGGCAAGCAGGCCGATTAATGGCTGCGCTGCGGCGGCGATTGTCGAGGGGACTCGTCCCCAAACGGCTAGCGTTGCGGTTAATAACAGCATACCGACAACGCCGGATGAAACCGGAAGGCCGGTAAAGTAAACCGTTACTTCACCGATCAACCAGTAACTCACTAGCCATAAAAAGCCATTAAGTGCAGGCATTGTTAGCCAAGCAGTTCATTGGCATTTTTGAGGATATTCTCAACCGTAAAGCCGAAGTGCTTGAACAGCTCACCCGCGGGGGCGGATTCGCCGAACGTGGTCATGCCGATCACACGGCCGTCCAGACCCACATACTTGTGCCAGTAGTCGGCATGTGAGGCTTCAATGGCAATGCGCTTGGTGACCGCCCTGGGCAGTACGCTTTCCCGGTACTCGGCGTCCTGACCGTTGAAGCGGTAGGTCGACGGCATGGAGACCACGCGTACTGCTTTGCCCTGCTTTTCAAGCTCGGCGGCAGCGTCCATGGCCAGCCCCACTTCCGAACCGGTGGCAATCAGGATCAGCTCGGGCGTACCGTCGCTGTCTTTTAGCACGTAACCACCACGCTGAATGGAAGCCAGTTGGGCTTTGGTGCGCGCCTGGTGCGGCAGGTTCTGACGCGACAGGATCAGTGCCGTGGGGCCAGAGTGACGCTTGATGGCCGCATCCCAGGCGGCGGCGGTTTCCACGGCGTCACACGGGCGCCAGGTGTTCAGGTTCGGCGTCGTGCGCAGGCTGGTCAGCTGCTCGATGGGCTGGTGGGTCGGGCCATCTTCTCCCAGGCCAATGGAGTCATGGGTAAATACGTAGATCGCCTGCTGACCCATTAACGCCGCCATGCGAACCGCGTTGCGCATGTACTCCATGAAGATCAGGAAGGTTGCACCGTACGGGACAAAACCACCGTGCAGGGCGATACCGTTCATTACCGCGCCCATGCCGAACTCACGTACGCCATAGTGCAGGTAGTTACCGCTGGCATCTTCCGGCGTAATCGCTTTGGCGCCCTTCCAGAAGGTCAGGTTGGACGGGGCAAGGTCTGCACTGCCACCCAGCAGTTCCGGCATTTTCGGACCAATCACGTTAAGCGCTTCCAGTGACGCTTTACGGGTGGCGATGCTGGCGCCTTTTTCCTGGGCCTGCTCGATGAGGGCTTCGGTCGGTATTTCAGCCGGCAGCTGGCCTTTCATGCGGCGCTTGAACTCCTGCGCCTCGGCCGGGAACGCCTCGGCATAGCGGGCAAAGCGCTTTTCCCACGCCTGCTGGCGGGTTTTACCTGCTTCACGCGCATCCCAGCCAGCGTAAACGGGCTCGGGGATATGGAACGGCGCGTGGGGCCAGTCCAGCTGCTTGCGCGCCAGGGCAACTTCGTCTTCGCCCAGCGGCGCACCGTGCGACTCTTCCTTGCCCTGCTTGTTGGGCGCACCGAAACCGATAATCGTTTTACAGATAATCAGGCTGGGCTTGTCATCGTTCTGTTTGGCAAGTGCAATGGCGGCCTGGATCTCTTCCGGCTTGTGACCATCGACATTGGGCACCACGTGCCAGCCGTAGGCTTCAAAGCGTTTGGCGGTATCGTCGGTAAACCAGCCTTCCACTTCCCCATCAATCGAAATGCCGTTGTCGTCATAGAGCGCAATCAGCTTGCCCAGCTGCTGAGTACCCGCCAGCGACGCCGCCTCATGGGAAATACCTTCCATCAGGCAGCCGTCACCCAAAAAGCACCAGGTGTGGTGATCGACAATGGTGTGGCCCGAGCGGTTGAACTGCGCTGCCAGGGTTTTTTCGGCAATCGCAAAGCCGACCGCGTTGGCAAACCCCTGACCGAGCGGGCCGGTGGTGGTTTCGATGCCGGGCGCGTAGCCAAATTCCGGATGGCCGGCGGTGGGCGAGTGCAACTGCCGGAAGTTTTGAAGCTGTTCCAGACTTAACTCATAGCCGCTTAAGTGCAGCAGAGAGTAGAGCAGCATTGAGCCGTGGCCATTGGACAGCACGAACCGGTCACGATCGGCCCACGTTGGGTCTTCGGGGTTGTGCTTGAGGTGGTCATTCCACAGCACCTCGGCGATATCAGCCATGCCCATGGGGGCGCCAGGGTGGCCGGACTTGGCCTTCTGAACAGCATCCATGGAAAGGGCGCGAATGGCATTGGCCAGCTCAAAACGGGACGGCATGGGGTGCTCCTCGCCTGAAAACGGAAATAATGAAGGCGCTATTGTCGCTGACTTCCCCTGTTGCGGCAAATGCGGCGGCAAATGTAGCGGCAAATTATAGGCCACATTCTGGGAAGAACTCTCAACAGCGTGTAGACTCTGCCTCCCGAAGCGGTGGTCAACCTGGTAAGGCCGCTTCCTTATATGGGCAGGGAACCTCCTGCCGTGATTTCCTGCTGATGCTGCGAGTAGTGAGCAGCTGTCATACAGAGGGTCGAGAGCGCGATGAGCGAATATTCCCTGTTTACCTCGGAGTCTGTCTCCGAAGGTCATCCCGATAAAATTGCCGACCAGATTTCGGATGCGGTGCTGGATGCTATTATCGCCCGGGATAAACAGGCACGGGTTGCTTGTGAAACCATGGTGAAAACCGGTGTAGCAATTATCGCTGGTGAAATTACTACCTCGGCGTGGGTGGATCTGGAAACGCTGGTACGCGACGTGATTACCGACATCGGTTACACCTCTTCCCACGTTGGCTTTGATGGCGCGACATGTGGCGTGATTAACCTGATCGGCAAGCAGAGTGTTGAAATTGCCCAGGGCGTTGACCGTACCAAGCCAGAAGACCAGGGCGCTGGTGACCAGGGCCTGATGTTTGGTTACGCGACCAACGAAACCGATTCGTTTATGCCTGCGCCGATCCACTACTCGCATCGTTTGGTTGAGCGTCAGGCTGAGCTGCGTAAAAACGGTCTGCTGCCGTGGCTGCGTCCGGATGCCAAGAGCCAGGTAACCTTCCGTTATAATGAACAGGGCCAGCCGTGTGGCGTTGATGCAGTGGTGCTTTCCACCCAGCACGACCCTGAGATTGATCAGGAAGACCTGCGTAAAATGGTCAAGCGCGAAATCATCGAACAGGTGATTCCGGCTGAATGGCTCAACGAAAATACCCAGTACCACATCAATCCGACCGGTAAGTTTGTGATTGGTGGCCCGGTGGGCGACTGTGGCTTAACCGGCCGCAAGATCATCGTGGACACCTACGGCGGCATGGCGCGCCACGGCGGCGGTGCGTTCTCGGGTAAAGACCCTTCAAAAGTCGACCGTAGTGCAGCCTATGCGGGCCGTTACGTGGCCAAGAACGTGGTCGCGGCAGGTCTTGCCGATAAGTGCGAAATTCAGGTTTCCTACGCGATTGGTGTTGCGGAGCCGACCTCCGTGGCTATCGATACCTTCGGCACCGGTAAAATTGACGATGCCCGGATTGTTGAGCTGGTGAACGAGCACTTTGATCTGCGTCCCTACGCGATCACCAAAATGCTCGACCTGCTGCACCCGATGTATCAACTGACGGCTGCCTACGGCCACTTTGGTCGGGCGCCGTTCGAGCACAGCTACACCTGGAGCGATGATAAAGGTGAACAGCACACTGAAACCTTTACCGCCTTCCCTTGGGAGAAGACCGATAAAGCCGACGCGCTGCGTAAGGCCGCTGGTTTGTAAGATATTCGCCAGGCAGTTTGTAAGAGAACGCCCCTTTGGCTCTGCCAGGGGGCGTTTTTTTATGCTGCGTGTTTTAGGCTAGGCAGTACAACAACTTGGGGAAAGTGTTATGCCGGCAGCACGCTGGGAAAAAATCATGAGAGGGTTGCTGTTGATGGTGGCGCTTGGCATGACAAGTAGTACGGCTATGGCGGCTTGCCCCACGTGGCCCAATGAACGGCTTGAGCAGGAGACTCTCGCGCTCGCCGCGCAAGTCGCCCAATGGGACCATGCCTATCATGAAGAGGGCATCTCGTTGATTGATGATGTGCTCTACGACCAGGCCCTTATCCGCCTCCAGGATTGGCGCGCCTGCCTAAACGACGCTACTGCTCATCAACCGCTTACCCGGGTAACGTCCAGCCGTCGTACGCTTGAGCATCCGGCTGCCCAGCAAGGGTTGGATAAAACCGATGAAGCAGGCGTGCGCCGCTTTACCAGTCGCCGTGAAAATTTATGGATACAGCCCAAGGTGGACGGCGTGGCGGTAACGCTGCGCTATCAGGCAGGCGAGCTGGTGGAAGCGGTCAGCCGAGGGGATGGACAGCAGGGGCAGGATTGGACGGCCCGCGCCTTACAATTACCCAGCGTGCCTAATACGCTGCCCGACACTATTTCAGCCATTTTTCAGGGCGAGCTTTATTGGCAGCTTGATGAACATGTTCAGTCTCGTACGCCTGGTTCGGGGGCCCGCGGGGCCGTGGCGGGGGCTATGGCGCAAGCAAGCCCAACCCAGGACGTGCTGGCGCAGGTCGGGCTGTTTGTATGGGGCTGGCCGGATGGGCCAACCGACATGACTGAGCGGCTGGCGCAACTGAGTGCACTTGGATTTGATACTGCCCGCTACACGCATTTATTAAGTGATGAATCGGATGCGGCTTACTGGCGGGAGGCGTGGTTTAACGGCGCGCTGCCGTTTGCAACCGACGGCGTAGTGATTAAACAGGCGGAACGTCCTGGTATTCGGCGCTGGTCCACGGCCCCGCCAGAATGGGCGATTGCCTGGAAATACCCACTGCAGAAAGCGCTGGCAGAAGTACGTGGCGTGGAGTTTCGCATTGGGCGAACTGGGCGTATCACGCCACTGATCTGGCTCTATCCGATTGAATTGGAAGGTCGGCGCATCAGTCGCGTATCGCTGGGCTCACTCGACCGCTGGGAAAACCTGGATATACGCCCCGGCGACCAGTTGGCCATTACCCTGGCCGGGCTTACCATCCCTCAGCTTGAAGAGGTGGTATGGCAAACCCAAGAGCGCACCGTCGTGGAAGCACCCTCTACGACTACCTACCATCTGCTGAGCTGTTTTCAGCATAGCCCAGGCTGCACATCCCAACTGCTGGCGCGACTCACTTACCTTGGCGAACAGTTGGGTTTTCAAGGCGTGGGCGAAGGCACCTGGCAAGCGTTACTTGAGGCCGGACTGGTGCCGGATCTGCTGGCCTGGTTATCGCTTGAACCCGATCAGCTGCGCCAAGCGCACGGAATTGGCGAGGCGCGTAGCGACTCGCTTTATCGACAGTTTCAGGCGGCCAAGGCTGCTCCCTATGATGCCTGGTTAAAAGGGCTGGGGTTGCCGCCTGCTGGCGCTACCAGCCTGCCTGATTGGCAAGTGGCGAGCATGTATCAGCCAGGCGACTGGGAAGCCCTGCCGGGCATCGGTCCAGGCAGAGCCCAGGCGCTTGACGCCTTTTTCTCCCATGCCCAAATGCAGGCCATGGCCGAGCAGCTTCGCGCGTTGAACGTAGCGGGGTTTACAACACAACCCTAACCAAGCCCGGTGGCGCGCAGCATGAGCCCCAGATAGAAGGGAATCAGTAGCGGCGCCATCAGCGTGGTTACCAGCACCGCCAGCGCCCCTTTTTGCGGCTGGATACCCAGCTCCATGGCGACCACCACCACGTTAGAAGCCATGGGCACCACGCCTAATAGCAGTATCGCCATGGCCAGTTCTGCAGGCACCGGCATAAGCATCTGTAATAGCATGACCGCGGCAAAGGTAGCCGCTGGCCAAACGATATAACGAAGCCCTACACAGGCGGCGATAAAGCGCGTATCCCAGGCAGCCAGCGTTACCCGGCTAAGCGTCATACCAATAATCATCATTCCCAGCAGCGTATAGGTCGCGGGAAAAACATCCAGCGAGCTAGCCAAGGCCGTAGGCAGCGTGACATCGAGTGAACTCAGCAGTAGCGCTAGCAAAAACGTGTAGATCAGCGGAAGGCGTGAAATCTTGATCAGGCTTTGGCGAATCGAGAAGTGGCCACGGGCGCTTAAGTAAAAACCCACGGTAAATTCATACAAATTGATGCCCAGCATGCAGAACAGGTAGAGCGTTACGCCTTCCGGAGGCAAGAGAATCAACGCTACCGGTAAACCGAAATAACCGGTGTTGCCTGTGCCTGATGAAAACGCCAGCAGCGCGCCTTCCTGCGGACCAAAGCGGTGTTGCGTTACGCGCTGAACCAGCAGCGCCAGTAGGCTAACCAGCACAAACAGCGAAAGCGTTAAGACCAGGTACTCAGGCGTTGGCCCCCCATTCATCAGCGCGCGAAAAATGGTTAAAGGCGCAATGAGATAAACCAGCAGCGTGGCAATGGGCCTTGGGTCGATTTTTAACCGTTGGGCGGCAATCCAGCCCAAGCCTACAAAGCTTAGTAGCATGAGTAGCGGGCCTATTAACGCGCTGGGTGATAGCTCCATATGCCCTCCTGACGGCATAAAAGGGTGGGTAACATGAGCCGAATTAAAGGCTAAACGTGGAATCTTTCATTAGCCGCGGCGCAATAGAACAGCGAGAATACACCAAAATATCACTCTTTATTTTATTGTTCTGTATGAGGAAACCCCATGGGCAGCCAACAGCATCCGCTCGGTATCAGCTTTGAATTCTTCCCGCCCAACACAGATGCTGGGCGCGACAAGCTGATGCTGGTACGCGATGAGCTGGCCACTCGTAATCCGCGGTTTTTCTCTGTGACCTATGGCGCAGGCGGCTCTACCCAAGCGCGTACGCGGGACACCGTACGTACGGTTGGCCAGACCGGTATTACTACCGCACCGCACCTTTCGTGCATTGGCAGTGAAAAAGCCCAACTGCGTGATTTGCTGTCCCAGTACCGCGAAGAAGGCATTAACAGCCTGGTCGCCCTGCGTGGTGATATGCCTTCCGGGATGGCCAGCATCGGCGAGCTACGCTATGCCAACGAGCTGGTGGAGTTTATTCGCAACGAGACGGGCGATCATTTTAATATTGCCGTGGCGGCCTACCCGGAATCCCACCCTCAGGCAGCTAACCTTGATAAAGATATCGAAAACTTTGCGCGTAAAATGAAGGCGGGCGCCGATATGGCGATTACCCAATACTTCTTCACCGCCGATGCTTACTTCAACTTTGTTGATAAAGTGCGCGCGCTAGGCGTTGAACAGCCGATTATCCCCGGTATTATGCCGATCACTAACTACACCAAGCTGGCGCGGTTTTCGGATAGCTGTGGCGCGGAAATTCCTCGCTGGATGCGCAAGCAGCTGGAAAGCTATGGCGATGACAGCGAAGCCATTGCCAAATTTGGCACCGAGGCAGTAAGCCGTCTTTGCCAGCGCCTGCTGGATGGTGGTGCACCAGGGCTGCACTTCTATACCCTTAACCAGGCGGCTCCCGTACTGAAAGTGGTCGATAATCTGGTGGGCTAACTGCGATAACCTGTTGATTTAAATCGCACCATACAAAACGCCCCGCTCAGTTGAGCGGGGCGTTTTATGTTATGCCTTACTGGTTTTGTTGGTTAGTGGGCTTAACTCGCTGACGCTTGTACCTTGTCAGCCGTCTTGCCGCCACCAAATTGCTTGCGCTGGATGATGACGAGACCAGCGCCAATTACAAGGCCCACGATATCGGTGTAGATACCACCATAGATCATGCACATTGCACCGACCAACATGATAACCCGCTTAAGCACGTTCACCGGGCCAAAGAACCAGGCCTGCACCATACCCGAAAGCAGAATGATCCCCAGCGTGGCGGTAACACCCACTCGCAGAATCTGCATGGCAGAGCCTTCCATCAACATGGCCGGGCTGTAGAAGAACATGAACGGCACGATAAAGGCCGCCAGACCAATCTTGAACGATGCCACCGACGTACCCATGGGGTTATCGCCAGAAATACCGGCTGCTGCGTAAGAGGCCAGCGCCACCGGCGGCGTAATGGCCGATACAACCGCAAAGTAGAACACGAAGAAGTGGGCAATAAGCGGCTCAATACCGATATTAATTAGCCCTGGTGCCACGACCGATGCGGCGACGGCGTAGGCCGCCGTGGTCGGCATGCCCATGCCCAGCAAGATACTGATCAGCATGGCAAAGATAAGTGCCAGCAGTTGGCTAACACCTGCCAGTCCCAATAGCAGCGAGGAGAAGCGCGCGCCCACACCGGTGAGCGAAATAACCCCTACGATTAAGCCCGCACAGGCACAGACAGCGATGATCTGGATGGCCATGGTGCCTGCCAGTTGCAGCGCCTTGAGAATGGCGGTCACGCCCATTTTGTTGGGTGAAATCCAGCTGACAACGGCGGCCGAGGCGGTGGCCAAGGTGCCTGCCCTAATCACCGAATAGCCCATAAACAGCGCGGCTATCAGGATAATGATGGGAGCAAAGAGGTAGGCTTGTTTGACCAATTTAGTGAAGCGTGGAATCTCATCTTTACGCATACCACGCATGCCTTTACGGGCCGCTTCAAAATCCACCATAAAGTAGATAGACGCGAAGTAAAGAATTGCCGGGATCAACGCTGCAATGGCGATGTCGGTATAGGGAATGCCCGTGACTTCCGCCATGATAAAGGCGCCTGCCCCCATAATTGGCGGCATGATTTGCCCACCGGTTGAGGCTGCCGCTTCAATAGCGCCCGCGCTACGTGCGGGGTAACCCACCTTTTTCATTAGTGGAATGGTCAGTGAACCGGTCGATACCACGTTACCCGCGGAGGTACCGTTGATCATGCCCATCAGGCCCGAGGCAAAAATAGACACTTTGGCGGGGCCTCCACGGGCACGCCCGGCAGCGGCAAAGGCGAAGTTCACAAAGTAGTCACCTACTTTTGACGCTTGCAGGAAGGCGGCAAAAATAATGAACAGAATAATATACGTCGAGGAGACGGCGATGGTGGGGCCCAAGACACCGGCGTCGGTATAAAGCTGGCTAAAAAAGCGCTGCATGGATAGGCCCGGATACCCCAGGAAGCCGGGCAGGTAAGGGCCGGCAAAGACATATGTCAGGAAGATGAGTGAAATAATTACCAGCGCAAGGCCCGCTACTCGCCGGGTAAGCTCCAGAATAAGCAGGGACCCGGCAATCGCCGCCCAGGAAATCCCGATAGGCGCAAAGGAGGTGCCCGTTGAAGCGCGCAGAGGTGTGTTGTACATGATCAGTAAATAACCGGCGCTGGCCAGGGCACACACCATCAGGACTAAATCGGCCGGGTTAAAAGAGCCGCGTGCCTGGCGGAAAAACCATGAAAGCACAATGGCGGCAACGGTCGTTGCTATTAATGGATAACCGTAGTGCCAGGTTTCAACGATTGGGTCGATGCGCATCGCACCACCGCTCAGGGTTTGTTGCATCAAAAAAACCTGAGCAAGCGTGTAGAGGGCCGGTATCAGCAGCGCGTAGCCTACCCACGTTAGCCAAGCGGGTGATGCGTTCAGGCCATCTTCGGCAAACCGAGCTCCCGCAAACAGGCCGTAGCCCAGGATCAGTGCCCCTGCAATATGCACAATACGAAACGACCAGGTCTCCATGGGATACACGTTGAGTGACACCAAGTGGAAACTTGAGTAGGCAATGGCTAGCCCGGCAAACAGGAAAAACTGCCAACCGGTAAATAGGCGACGGTTGGATTCAACGATGTCTTCATCGACGCCCTCTGCAACAACGGTAGGCGATGAAGTAAGCTGGACATCATCCTTGAGGTCATCAGAGGTTTGGGGGGTTGTGGGACTCATCAGAGTTCACCCTCACAGCAGGAGCAAAAAAAGGAGCAATAGCCAAAGCTGCCCCGCCTGGAAAACCAGGACGGGGCAGCCAGATGATGCGTAAAGTTTTAGTTGATCAGGTCTTCAGAGATTTCGTAGCCGTTCTCTTCGTACCAACGAGCAGCGCCTGGATGGAAGGGGAGAACGCTGTTGTGTACGATATTTTCCGGAATGCTGGTTTCAGCACTGCGGTGAATAGAGCGCATACGGTCATTGTTTTCCATGGTCACTTTGGTGACTTCGTAGATGAAGTCTTCCGGAAGATCACAGCCCGCAATCGCAAAGTTCCACATGGAAACTGCGCGAGCATCTTCCTCAAGCGTTGAGTAGGTGCTGGCAGGAATAGTGAATTCAGCCACTGGGAAGGTGTCCAGTACGGTCGCAAGCTCATCTTCGTTGAACTCGATGATGTTCACATCCGTTTGCACTTCCAACTGACTAACGGCAGGAATCGGGATGCCGGCCGCAAAAGCGATGACGTCCAACAGGCCGTCCTGCAGCTGACCGCCAAGGTCAGACCAGCCGCCGTTGCGGCGGTCGAAGTTTACGCCCAACGTTTCCAGCATCGCTGGGAAATAGGTGTCAGACGTTGATGCTGCGGGACCAAAGCCAATACGCGCACCGTCCGGAATGTCCGAAATGGACTCAATGCCTGAGCTTGAAAGCGCGGCAATCGAGAACGGCGTTTCATACATCGGGAACAGTGCACAGACGTTATCCATCACCATGCCGGGTGCCAGCGGGCTTTTGCCGTTAACCGCATCAGAAGCGGGGCCCATGGTGGTTAAGCCAAAGGCCATATCGCCGCTATGAACAAGTGCCAGGTTTTGAGTAGGGCCGCCCGTTACTTCACCGCCGCCAGAAACGCCTAATTCATCAGCAATAAAGTTGGCCCAGCCAGAGCCGTAAACGAAAAACGTGCCGCCTTGGCTTGCGGTACCTACCGTAAAGTTTTCTGGCCAGTCAGCACGCTCAGCATGGGCGCTGGCAGAAGCGAGTAACGCGCCACCTGCAAGCAGGGCGAGAGTTTTAGGCATCATGGTGCGCATGGCATGTTTCCTTAACTGTTCTTGGGATTGTAGGCTGGCAAGCGCAAGCCGCTTTCCAGTGACAATAATATTTAAGCAACCATTTAAGAGCGATTGCCGTGCCATTTATAGGATAGTTAAGTAAAAACAAACGCTTGCTTTTAGAGTCTTCAACTTTAGTGGAAACTCCCTGGCGTCTAACTGTCTGGCAATACGCACGCGGGGTGACAAGTAGTGTGCGGCTTTCCGCACACTGTTGGGTGCGCGCTAAGAAAGTAGAGAAAGTGCAATGAGAGGGTGCCGTGGCCCCCTGTTTTGAAGGGCTGGAAGCTGAGGGGTAGAGGTGAAAGGTAAGACAGGAGGGCACAAAGCCCTCCCAGTCATGACTTACGTATTGGGCTTACCAGGGTCAAGAATCCGTACTGGCTGGATATCCTGACTCTGTTGCTCCTCTCGCACCTGGTTCACCCGGGTTGTTAGCTCAGGTGAGTCGTTATCTTCAATGGGCAGTTGCTCAAAGAAGTCACAGCTCACGCACTCCCGATAGCGAATACCGTTTTGCTCCCAGGCTCGAACACGGTCCATTGCGGCGCAGCGCGGGCAGATAACACCCGCAATAAAGCGTTTAACGGTCGACATGGTGTTCTCCAAACGCACGGTGCCAATGAAATAATAGACACCGTGCTGAGTTCAATAAGCGGTTAGGCCGCGCGAATACCGCTATGGCGCAATAGGGGCTCGACACTTGGCTCGCGGCCGCGGAAGGCCACAAATAGCTCTGCGGCATCGCGTGCTCCGCCTTGTTCCAGAATCTGGTGGCGGAAGCGTTGTCCGGTTTCAGCATCAAAAATACCGGCCTCCTCAAAGGCGCTCCAGGCATCCGCAGAGAGCACTTCGGCCCATTTGTAGCTGTAGTACCCCGCCGCATAGCCGCCAGCAAAAATATGCGCAAAGCTGTTTTGGAAGCGATTGAAGGGCGCCGCCGGTACGACTGAAGTGGCGCTGCGTACATCATCCAACAGCGTTTGAATATCGCTGGCGCTGGGCGCGCTTAATTCATGGTGTAAACGCAGGTCAAAGATCGAGAATTCGAGCTGACGCACCATGCCCATCGCGGACTGGAAGTTTTTGGCCGCCTGAAGGCGTTCAAGCAGCTCAGCCGGTAAGGCTTCCCCGGTTTCTACGTGCTTGGCCAGCAGGTTAAGCCCTTCACGCTCCCAGCAGTAGTTCTCCATAAACTGGCTGGGCAGTTCCACCGCATCCCAGGCAACGCCGTTGATACCTGAAATGTCGGCGATATGCTGCTTGGTCAGCATATGGTGAAGGCCGTGTCCAAATTCATGGAACAGGGTCGTTACTTCATCATGGGTAAGCAGGGCAGGCTTGCCACCGATGGGCGCCGTAAAATTACAGGTTAAAAAAGCCACCGGCAACTGAATACCATGCTCAGTTTGACGGCGTACTCGACAGTCGGCCATCCAGGCGCCGCCGCGTTTGCCTTCCCGAGCGTAGAGGTCAAGGTAGAACCCGGCAATGGGCTGGCCATGCTCGCTAATACGGAAATAGCGCACATCGCTATGGTAGCTTGGCGCCTCACTATCTTCTTCTACCTGCACGCCATAAAGCCGCTCAACCACTTGAAAGAGACCGTTAATCACGTGTGGTGCAGGAAAATAGGGGCGTAGCTGCTCTTGGGAAATGGCATGGCGCGCTTCACGCAGCTTTTCGCTAACGTAAGCAATATCCCACGGCTCCAGCGCATCAATGCCCAGCTCGTCGCGCGCGTAAGCGCTTAGCTCGGCAAACTCCTCTTTTGCTTGAGGGACGGCGCGACGGGCCAAGTCACCCAGAAAATCGAGCACTTGCTCGGGAGAGTCCGCCATCTTGGTGGTCAGTGAAAAGTCAGCATAGGTGTTGAACCCCAGCAGCGTCGCCAGTTCCTGGCGTAGTGCCAGCATCTCTTCCATCAACGGAGCGTTATCAAACGTGCCCGCATCAGGGCCTTGGTCTGAGGCGCGGGTGACAAACGCGGTATACACCTCGCGGCGCAGCTCACGATTTTCAGCGTAGCTAACGACGGGGAAGAAGCTTGGGAAATCCAGCGTAATCCGATAGCCCGAAACGCCCTTGGCTTCAGCAGCCGCTTTCAAGGTATCGAGCGCGCTGGAAGGCAGCCCAGCGAGTTCCTCTTCACTATTGAGGTCCTTGTGCCATGCCTGGGTGGCATCCAGCACATTGTTGGAGTATTGATTGGAGAGCGTTGAAAGGCGCGACTGAATGTCACCGTAGCGTGCTTTTTTGTCGGCAGGCAGGTCGACCCCGGCGAGGCGGAAATCGCGCAGTGCATTATTAACGGTGCGCTGCTGTGCGGCATCCAGCGCGCTCCAGTTGTCACTCTCCTTGAGCGCTTGCCAGCCGTGGAAAAGCCCTTCGTGCTGGCCGACCCACGTGCCAAAGGCGGAAAGCTGTTCCAGGCAGGTTTGGTAAGCTTCGCGCAGCTCAGGCGTGTTCATCGTGCTATTTAAGTGTGACACCGGCGACCATGCTTGGGAGAGTCTATCGCTTACCGCTTCCAGCGGAACGGCAAAGCTCTCCCACGTGGGCGGTGTTTCTGCGGCCTGCTGGGCCAAGCGGTCAATCGTTTCACGGTTCTCACTTAAAAGCGCTTCCACCGCGGGCACCACATGCTCGGCACGCATTTCAGCGAAGGGGGGAAGCTTGTGCGTTGCAAGCAGCGGATTGTGGGTCATAAGCACCTCAGTTGGCAGCGTTAATGAGTGCAAAAACGCGTAATAATAGCTAAACAGTGTGGGCACAGGGGCGCTGTTTCAATGGCAAGGTTTGGTCTCTTGGCAGGCGCCTGCTAGTCTTGCCGCCTTTTAGTGCCCACGATGGCAGGAGTCAATAATGAGCGAGACGCTGGAGCGCTGGGGGTCTAAGCGGGCCTTTATCCTGGCAATATCGGGTGCTGCGGTGGGGCTGGGCAACATCTGGCGCTTCCCTTATGTGGCGGGTGAAAATGGCGGGGCCGCGTTTTTATTAATTTACGTGGCGTTTGTGCTGCTGCTGGGTATTCCCGTCATGATGGCTGAAATTCTCATTGGCCGGGCTGGGCGGCGTGGTCCGTTGCAGGCATTGGGCGCACTGGCTGCTGAAGCAGGGGCCTCCATGCACTGGCGTTGGCTCGGGCTCTTTGGGGCGTTTACTGTTTTTTGTATTTTGTCCTTCTATTCAGTGGTGTCTGGCTGGTCGATCGAGTTTTTGGTGGCCTCCATCAACGGGCAATTTAACGGGGCAACAGCGGCTGAGATTGGCGCTGGTTTCGATGCATTTTTAGCAAGCCCTGGGCTTTTGATTTTCAATCACTCTCTGTTTCTGTTTATGACCATGACCGTGGTGGCGGCTGGCGTGGCTAAGGGGCTTGAGCGGCTTAACAATCTACTCATGCCGCTGCTGTACGTGCTGCTGTTGCTGTTGGCCGGATACGCTGCCACCACCGAGGGCTTCTCCACGGCGTTGACGTGGCTATTTTTACCCTCCTTTGAGGCAATCACACCTACCGTGGTGCTGCATGCCATGGGCCATGCGTTTTTCACTCTGGCGGTAGGGGCCTGCGCGCTGATGGCGTATGGCGCTTATATGCCGGAAGAGCAGAGCTTGCCTAAAGCGGCGTTTGCCGTTGCCGTACTGGATATTAGCGTGGCGTTGCTGGCGGGTATCGCGATTTTCTCGGTGGTGTTTGCCCAAGGGATGGACCCGGCTGAGGGCCCGGGCCTGATGTTTGTGACCCTGCCGATAGCCTTTTCTGAGTTGCCCGGCGGCGCGTTCTGGCTAAGCGTGTTCTTCCTGTTGTTACTGCTCGCTACCTGGACATCGGCCATTAATCTGGCAGAGCCCATGGTCGCGACGCTGCAGGGGCTTGGGCTTCGGCGCAGTATGGCAACGGCGATCATCGCGCTCAGTGTTTGGCTCATGGGATTGTTGTCGGCGTTCTCTTTCTCAACCCTGGCGGAGTTCCAACCACTCTTTGGGCGCAATATCTTTGAATTGGTCAGTAGCATTCCACCAGACATATTTTTGCCCTTGGGTGGCTTGATGATTGCCACGTTTGCTGCCTGGATAATGCCGCAGAAGAGAGCAATGAAAGCGTTAGGCGCCGGGGAAGGTGGCTACCTGCTATGGCGTAATATTGTGCGCTGGGTCTCGATTCCGCTGACGTTTATCGTCTTGCTGAGTGGGCTTTTATAGCGCTATGCCGCTTGTGAGTGGATATATCCGCCATCAATAGAGCAGTATGTGCTTGGAGCAGGTACTTGGAATGCGTACTTGAAATACGTACTTGGAAATAGGCTCTTTAGGAGAGTGCAATGAAAGAGGCAGCGAGCAGTGCGCTAAGAGAGTTTAAAGGCCATTCGCCCCGCTTGGGCGAGCGCGTGTATATCGACCCAGCAAGCGTGGTCATTGGTGACGTTGAGCTGGGCAATGACTGTTCGGTATGGCCAATGACGGTGATTCGTGGCGATATGCACCGGATTCGTATTGGCGCTCGTACCAGCGTGCAGGATGGCAGCGTGCTGCATATTACTCACGCTAGTGAGTTTAACCCGGAGGGCTTTCCACTCACGATTGGCGAAGATGTGACGATTGGTCATAAAGCCATTTTGCATGGCTGTACGCTGGGCAGCCGTATTTTGGTTGGTATGGGCGCTATCGTGATGGACGGCGCGGTGGTTGACGATGAAGTGATCATTGCCGCTGGGGCTGTTGTCACACCCGGTAAGCACTTGGAGAGTGGCTATGTTTACGCCGGTAATCCTGCCAAGGCGCTACGCCCCTTAAAAGAAAAAGAGCGGGCCTTCTTCCCCTATACCGCAGGTAACTACGTAAAACTTAAGGATCAATTTTTAGCCGAAGCCTGCTTATGATTAAGTTCAGCTAACATATTGGCTTGCCGTCCTTTTTTCTGAACTAGCCATGTTGTAATCTTAAAAAATCTGGTAATTTATCCAGTTTTTTCAGGATGCCGCGATAACATGGCGAACTTTCGCACGCATATGACGGTAGCGACTGCGGGCGGCATGTTAATGGCGTACGCGGGTTGGCAAGCCCAGTGGTGGCCTTATTCTCAAGCCATGCTAATCGTGGCGTTGGTCGCCTTTGGCGGCATTTTGCCCGATATTGATGCTGACCGATCACGCTCTATCCGTTTGATTTTTAATATTCTTTCCGTGCCATCATTGGTGGTGGGCGTAATGTTGCTGGAGTCATGGCTGACGCCAGGCATGTTGCTGGTAGCTTGCGGCGGTATTTATTTCTCGGTGCGGTATTTGGCGGGAATACTGTTCTCAAAACTGACGGTTCACCGTGGCATTTGGCACTCGCTGATGGCGGCCGGGCTATGTTCGCTATTAACGGCTGCGCTGAGTTTTCATCTGCTTGTTCAGCCTGCGGGGTTAGCGTGGACACACGGTATGGCCGTGCTGCTGGGGTTTATTATTCACCTGGTACTGGATGAGATGTATAGCGTGGATTTGGAGGGGGCGCGGCTTAAGCGCTCGTTCGGTACTGCGCTCAAACTCGGCGATAGCCGTCGGCCCATTTCCAACCTATTAATGCTGATTGCCACCTTGACACTGCTTCCCTGGACGCCGCCCTGGTCGGACTTAATGGAGCTATTTCATCAGGGGTCACTGCTGTGGCGGTAATCGTCGGCCTGTAAACCATGCTTTTTCAGCTTGTCGTAAAACGTTTTACGCGGAATGCCCAGGTGGTGGCAGACATCGGTGACTCGGCCATGGTGACGGGCAAGCGACTGGCTAATCAGGCTCTTTTCAAACAGCTCTACCTGGCGCGGTAACGTGGGTTCTGGCGTGTCGGTGGCTACCCCTTCCAGCAACATATCCAGGCGGTAATCAAATGCTGCGCCGAGTAGCACGTAGCGCTCAGCAAGGTTGCGTAGTTCACGCACGTTGCCAGGCCAGTCATGGGCCAGCAGTGCGGCGATACCGTGGCTATTCAGGGTGGGAGCTTCCAGGCCGCTACGATTGGCGGCAATGACGGCAAAGTGCTGAAACAGAAGCGGGATATCCTCACGCCGTTCGCGCAGCGCGGGTAACGCCAGCGTGACAACATTCAGCCGGTAGTAGAGGTCTTCACGGAAGCCCCCCTCTTCAGCGGCAACTTTAAGATCCACCTTGGTGGCGGTAATCACCCGAATGTCGAGCGTGACTGCTTCATTGGCACCGAGCCGTTCGATGCTGCGCTCTTGCAGGACGCGCAGTAGTTTGACCTGAAGAGCCAGTGGCATCGACTCAATCTCATCGAGGAAAACAGTACCGCCGTTAGCGTGCTCAAGCTTACCAATTCTGCGTTCAATCGCGCCGGTAAAAGCCCCTTTTTCATGCCCAAACAGCTCAGACTCAATGGTGTTTTCCGGCACGGCACCGCAGTTGATTGCCATAAAGGGGTTGTTGCGTCGAGCGCTGCGTTCATGAATGGCCCGGGCCACGAGGTCCTTGCCTGTCCCTGTTTCGCCAAACAGCAGCACATCGGCTTCTACCTGACTAATACGCTGAATCATCGCAGCCAAGCGAGAAATAACCGCCGTGCGCCCCACCAGGCGCGGGCCAAGGGCAGCCCGCTGTACTTCCAATTCGGCCTTAAGACGATTGTTTTCGAGGCTAAGCTGGCGCTTTTCAATGCCGCGGCGCACAACATCGAGTAGCTGGTCGCCAGCAAATGGCTTCTCCAGGAAGTCCCATGCGCCTGCACGCATGGCTTCTACCGCCGTGGAAATATCGCCATGCCCGGTAATCAGAATAATCGGTAGGGTAGGGTCGCGACGATGCAGTTCATGCAGAAGCTCCATCCCTCCCATGCCAGGCATGCGGATGTCGCTGACAATCACGCCAGGAAACTCTGCGGGTAGCGCCGCCAGGGCTTGCTCGGCTGACGCAAAGCAGGTGGGCGTGTAGCCGGCAAGCTCTAGGGTTTGGCTAGCGGTAATACGCAGATGAGGCTCATCGTCGATCACCATGACCGGCAGCATCGACGGTTCATGCATGGCTATTGTTCTCTTGTTGAGTCGAGGGTGCAGGCGCGTGTATCGGTGGCGCGAAAGGTAGTGAAATAATAAAGCAGGCGCCTGTTGGATCGCGATTGACGGCCTGCAACTTGCCACCCAGGTCATCCATGATACGCGACGAGATGGAAAGCCCCAGCCCCAATCCGCTTCCCGGTGCTTTGGTGGAAAAAAAGGGTTCAAAGATTTGTGTTAGGTGCTGGTCGCCAATGCCGGGGCCGTTATCCATAACGTTAATGGTGACCTGCTTTTCGTTCAGCGCCGCACTCAAGATAAGCCGAGGTTCTGGGGTCTCTTGCATGGCGTGCAGGGCATTGCTAATCAGGTTGACCAGTACTTGCTCCAAGCGTACCAGATCGCCCGTTACCCATAGCGTTTCCTTGGGCCAATGCTGTTCAACGGTAACATGCCCGTCGCGCAGGCGACCCTGGAACAAGCGAAGTGCATATTCGATGCAAGCCTGCACAGAGATGGTTTCCTGCCGCTCACTGCTTTTACGCGAGAATTGACGAAGCTGTGCGCTGATATCGGCCATGCGCTTGGTGAGATCAACGATTTGCTCAAGATTTGCGTCCGCTTGATCTACTCGGGAAAGCGTTAAAAAGCGCCGGGCATTTTCGCCATAGGCCCGAATGGCTGCCAGCGGCTGGTTCAGTTCGTGATTGATGCCCGCTGCCAATTGGCCAAGGACTGCCAGCTTGGCGGCCTGGATGAGTTCATCCTGAGTTTGACGCAGGTTGGCTTCTGCGCGGCGTCGCTCTTCGATTTCATTGGAAAGGCGCTGGTTGCTGGCCACCAAGTCGTGAGTGCGGCGCTCGACGCTGGCTTCCAGCTCATCACGCACCAGGGCAAGGGTATGCCGTTCGCGTTCAGCAAACGCTTCGCGCTCACGACGCAAGCGCAGGCGCTGCCAGCCAATGCCGCCCCCGAGTACAATCATTCCGTAAAGCCCGCCCGCCATAAGTGCGGCGATCCACTGAGCGCGGACAACGGGTGTTAAGGGCTTGAGAATATGCATGTGCCAGCCAAACTCCACCACGGGGCGTGTCAGGCTTAAATAACGGCTGCTACTAAGCGGGCCCTGAGAAAAACTAACCAGTGCACTGTCTGGTCCATAAGGTGCATCAATATTAATGCCTGAAGGGGATAGTGGTTCAATGGCGTAGCGGCGTGTGTCACGAAGCGTTTGACGTTGTTCATCACTAAGCGCATAGAGTGCATTCATGCGCAGCTCAGGGCGGCTGGCCATAAAGATAATATTGTCATTATCGGTCACCAGCAGCTCAGCATCTTGCTCAGCCCAGCCCTCTTCAACTTCATCCAGTAACACCTTGATGACGATAACACCGGAGGGTTGCGCATCTGGCGAAGTATCATCCAGCCATACCGGCGCCGAGAAAAAGTAGCCCCGCTCCAGTGACTGGGTCCCTAGTCCATAAAACCGCCCTTGCCGTCCGGCGATGGCTTCTGTGTAGTAGCTGCGAAACGCGTAGTTATGACCTAAAAACGTATTGGGACGATGCCAGTTGCTGGCGGCAATTGTGTTGGCATCGCGGTCGAGCAGGTAAACGTCAGAAACGCCTGCGGTAAAGCGGAAACGATCCAGCCGCAGGTTAAGCGGCATGGCGTTCTGGGTTTCCGGAGAGGCCAAAAAGCGTTGAACACCTTCACGCGTCGCGAGCATTTGGGGTAAATAGTCGTAGCGGAGCAGATAGCCATTAAGGTTGGCGACAGAAAGGCGTAGCTCGTTTTCGGCGTCTTCCTGAAGGGTGGAGATAGCTTGCTCGCGCGCCAAGTGGGCGGCTTGCCACATGACGAGTATGAGGCCTAGGGTGATGGCAACAAGCCATATACCTTTCCAGCGGCGATGCTTCATACGCTGCTACTTACCACGGGCACGGCGTAGCGCACGTGCTGCCTGCTGTTGGCGAGGTGGGGGAATATCATCCGCTAGGCATCCATTAATAGGTATGACCAATCATAAGGCAGGAGATCGCCGTGCCTCAAGCTAGCCCTCTGGGCTACTAATACACATTGGTAGCAGTGTTGCTGGAGTCAGGAAGGCCTCCTGAAGAGCGAGTAGTTACCCTGCATTATGACGATATGGCATTATTTCAGACATATTTCACCCAGCCCCTTGCCAAACGCCCGGCGAATCCGTAAAGTACGCATCCGCTGCCGGGGACGCCCAGCGTTACCAGCGGTGAAGAAGGTGAAAACCTTCGGTTTGTCAGGAAGTTAGCGAGGTTTAAGTCGCTTGCTTCACCCGCTGAAAACAGCGGTTGACAAATATCAGGAAATGCGTAGAATACGCCTTCCTCGCTGAGGCAAGCGGCTCCA
>NZ_JBQSVC010000036.1:0-29138 GCF_052376035.1 Halomonas sp. AOP7-E1-9 | reverse complement strand
CGGAATACACCTACTGTACCAGCGTGCTGGCACCGACAGCATTTGACATCCTCCCCTCCCTCAGCTTGCGCTGCCGCCTTGCGGCGGAAAGGAAGGGGATTCCCAGGTCGTTACCTTCCTGGTTCCTGCTTCGATGTTCGTTGCCTTCAATGCCTTGGCACTGCTGGTCTTACACAAACTCCACAGGCGTACATTCCCGAGTGCCCCTCGGTATGATCTTTCAACCATCTGCACCGGCTAATAGCGCGGTGCCTGCTTGCAGAATGTTGCGGGCCGCATTCACGTCGCGGTCGATGCCCTGAGTACCGCAATCTGGGCAGTCCCAGGTGCGAACATTCAGCGGTAGTGATTCCAGCACAAAGCCGCAGCTATGGCAGCGTTTTGAGCTTGGGTACCAGCGATCAATCTGGACAAACTGCCTTCCCGCCCAGGCCGCCTTGTAGTCAAGCTGGCGAACCAACTCCCCCCAGCCAACATCACTGATGGCGTTAGAGAGATGGCGGTTTTTGACCATGTTCTTCACCTGCAAACTCTCCGCTGCAATCACTTGGTTCTCGTTAACGATCTGGCGGGTGAGTTTATGCAGGTGGTCACGGCGCGTGTCAGCGATCTTGGCGTGACAGCGAGCGACCTTTAACCGTGCCTTGGCTCGGTTGTTCGAGCCTTTTTGCTTACGGCTGAGGCGCCGCTGCGCCTTCGCTAGCTTTCGGGCATAGCGGGCAGTGTGGCGGGGATTATTCACCCGATGGCCGTCACTGGTCACGAACAGGTCTTTGATCCCCAGGTCGATACCGACCATCTTGAACGTAATTGGCAGCGCCTCAGTGTCTACCTTGCACAGACAGCTAATGAAGTAACGGCCTGCTGCATCCTTGGATACCGTCACTGTGCTCGGTGCCGCAGGCAGGTCGCGGCTCCAGCGGATGTTTAGCGGTTCACGGCACTTGGCGAGCGTGATCTGCCCGTCACGGTACGAAAATGCCGAACTGGCAAAGGTGGCTGACTGCCGGTGCTTCTTCGATTTAAAGCTGGGGTACCGCGCCCGCTTGGCAAAGAAATGCTTGAACGCACTTTGTTGATGGCGCAAGCATTGTTGCAGTGGCACCGAACTAACCTCGGCTAGAAAGGCGGTGTCCGGCTGCTTCTTTAACTGTGTTAGGAACGCGCTGGCATCGTTATAGCCGATCTTTTCCTGACGCTGATAAAACGCGTCGGTGCGATAGCGCAGCACCGCGTTCCAGACAAACCGCACGCACCCAAACGTCCGCGCCAGCAAGGCTGCTTGCTCAGGCGTGGGATAGAAGCGGTATTGGTAGGCGCGTTCGGCTTTCATGCTTTACACTTTAGACGAAATATTGTAAGGATGCAAAACACAAGGCGTCCTGGCGGACGCCGCGCTATCCATCCTCGCACTAAAAGTACGAGGTTTTCCGCGCTAACTGATAAGGTCGTCGCGGTTATTTCCGCTGTTTGGGTTGTGCTCGAATCCGGGGCGTTTTGAGCCGGGTTTAGCTGCTGGGGCAGGCTTGCCCCCTGCTTGTCCTCCTGCGGCCCCTGTAGCGGCCGGGGAGGGGCTTTGCGGGGTGATTTGCCCTGCGCCTTTCCTTTGGTGTCCATCGTCTTTTGCTCCCGTGATGTACCGGACGACGTAACGGTTGAACTGGGAGTAGCTGATACCTAGTTCATCCTCGCCGCCGCAGTCGTCATAGACCGTGCGCTGTTCGTTACCGGCCTCGATCAGCGTCTTGAACTGATCGAGGCGAGCCAGAAACGCGACACGTCCCGCGCCCCGGCGGGGCTTGCTGCTAGGCGTGTCTGCCATGCCTGTTTCCTCCTATTGACCGCCGCGACTCAATCGCGGACGGCCCATCATACACGCTAATGCGATTCTGCGCGAATCAGTGCGACTGTACGCGATTCTATGCGATTGAGCAAGCCATTTAATGCGATTGTACGCGATGATATGCGATTCTATGCGATTCGTCGGCTTTTCCGGCCTTTGGGCCGGTTCTGGGTGGATCGTTTAGCTACTGTCGCATACAATTGCATAGAACTAGACGGCAAGATATGTGTTGTACGGGTACGGGCAAGCCCGTCCCCATCCAACACCGCCCCTTATTCGCCTTCGGCTCAACGGTATCTTGCTCTGCGAGGCCCACAGCCGCTGCCGCGTCTAAGAGCGAAAAGCAACAACAGGAGCGCAGGCAATGCCAGAGAACACCAAAGAAAAGGCCCAGCCTCGGCGGCGCGGTAAGCCGATAGAGGTGTGGGTGACAGACGACGAGAAAGCGACCATCACAGAGCGCGCCGAAGAAGCGGGCATGTCCCGTTCGGGCTACCTGCGCGCCCTTGGGTTGAACACCCCAATAAGGTCGGTCGTTGACCTGGCCGCCGTTGCGGACTTGGCCAAGGTCAACGGCGACCTTGGGCGGGTCGCTGGGCTGCTGAAACTTTGGCTCGCAGAGAAACGCGGCCAAGCTTGAGTAAGTCCGCAATCGCCTCATCGTTGCTGTGTGCCGCTTAGGGTGTCATTTCGCCCCCAGCCGGAACCGACCCCGCACAAGACGTTGGCTCCCCCGAGACCTTGATCCACTTACCCTCAGTGATCGAGACCTCGCATTCATCTGTCATCGCCTCAACAATACACCGCGCAAATGTTTAGGGTACAAAACACCTGCAGAAGTCTTTCGGCAGAAACTCTTCGCAAACAGACATCGTTTTGCGTAAACTCAAACCGAAAAGTCGCGCTTCAGCCTGACCTCACACGCCGGAATATATTGCAGACTTCAATGCTCGTTTTGGCAAGGAGCCGCGCAATCCTAAGGATATGCATCGACCGCTGGCCGCGCATGAGAACATCGATGGTGCGATGTGCCGGAAGGAAGTACGGACACTGTCGCAAACACTGACACTGCGTTACGACAAGGTGCTGTTCATCCTGGAGCCGACGGAGTTTGCAAAGCGGCTGGCTCGACAAAAGGTGATTGTCTGCGACTATCCGGATGGCCGTCTGGAGATCATGTATGGTACGGACACCCTGCCCTACAGAACATTCGACAAGCTTCGTTCTGTTCATCGCTCGCCTGTTGTCGAGAACAAGCGACTGGATGACATGCTTTCGATTGTGGCCGAGATGCAGGCAGGCCGGGAACTGCAACGCAGCCAGAGCGGTCCCCGTCGCACAGGTCAGACGAACCATTTGTTTGGCGTGCCTGATGGCAGTGTCGGGAACGGGTATCAGAAGCGCGAGCGCAAATCGCGCACCGCTTACATGAACGATCCTGACGTTATTGCGCGCCGGGAAAAAGCGTTGGCTCGGTTGGCTGCTACGGAGTGAAATGGCCAGATCAATGACATTTGGCACTCTCAGAGCTAAAGCCGAAGGGCACCTATCGACCCGCCCCCATTCCTCGCTTGCAACTCTGACCAGCCTCTCGGAATGGGGGCTGAACGTCAGCACCTGTCGCATCTCTATCTTGCTGGAGATAGCGTATCCCTAACTTGCCAAAACACATTATATAACCGGGGTACATTCTATTTTAAACTGCAACATGCCAATGAATTCATGTGGTTAGCCATGGAGGAAATTGGATGTCGAATTGCTACTCACAGATCACATTGGCGGAACGTCGCCGGTTATTTGAGCTGAAACAGCTTAAACTCCCTCTCGGCGATATTGCGCGGCTGATGGGCCGTCATCGCTCGACGATCTATCGCGAGATCAAGCGCAACAGCTTTTGGGATGCCGAGATTCCAGACTATAATGGCTATCATAGTGTTTTTGCCGACAACATCAGCAAAGACCGCAGAACGCGGTTGCGCAAGCTCAGACGTTACCCAGAGCTGCGCAAGTTCGTCATTGAACAATTGGAAGCACACTGGTCACCAGAGCAGATCTGCGGCCGACTGATTAGCCATGGTCTGAGCGCGATACGTCTATGCGCAGAAACGATCTATCGCTTCATTTACTCAAAGGAAGAATATGGGTTAAAGCTGTATGAGCATCTGGCCGAGATGCGCACAAAGCGCTGCCCACGCGGCACCAGAAGATCGCGCAGCTCCCGCATTCCAGAAGCGTTTCGCATTCATCAACGTCCTGATTTTATTGGCAATCGTCTGCAATTCGGCAATTGGGAGGGTGATTTGATCATCTTTGATCGTGACCTCGGAGAAGCCAATGTCATGACACTTGTTGAACGCAAAAGTCGTTACTTCGTCATCATTAAAAACAGCAGTCGGCACTCAAAGCCTATCATGAACAAAATCATTCAGGCCTTTGCAGCGCTGCCTTATCATGCACGCCGCAGTTTTACCTTTGATCGTGGTTCCGAGTTTATGGGTTATAGGGCTTTGGAGGATGGAATGGGGGCAAGAAGCTGGTTTTGTGATCCAAATTCACCCTGGCAAAAATGCACTATTGAGAACATCAACAAGCGCATCCGACGGTATTTACCCAGCAATACGGATCTGGCGCAGGTCAGCCAGGCTCAGTTAACCGCCCTCGCCCATAAGCTCAATGCGACCCCGCGCAAGTGTCTTGGATTTAAGACACCCGCAGAGGTGTTTGCTAAACTTTTGCAGGAAGCAGCTTAATCAGATACCCTCACCGCCGGCATAATGCAGTTGGGGTAACTTTTCCACCTCAAGGAAATCCCCGAGCCGTAGGGCGGAGAGATCTCAAGGTTCCACGATGTCAAATTCGAAGCCTTCATCCTGCTGCAGGAGACAGACCGGAAAATAGGCTCGCTGATCAAAACGATATAAAAAGTCTCTTCAATGGGTTTGCCAAACTGACTCAGACCTGTGCTATGTTTGATTTAGCGTTAACATGTCATGCTGTGTGTATGGAATAATCGGCTACTGCGCACAAGGTTTGAATGGGGCGGCAGGTATTTTTTGCCGACGTGCATGTTTGGCGATCCGCAGGAGAAGCGTGAGTGAGTGATAAGACCGCGACAGTCCAGTCAAGACATCGGGCATATGAGAGTTTCATCAAACTCTTGCTGGCGGGCGATTTTCATCCCGGCCAGTTCGTTTCGCAACGGCAACTTGTCAGTATAACAGGGCTTCCGCTCGGCGCGATACGGGAGCTTATTCCTCGCTTGGAGGTGGAGGGCCTTATCAAGACGGTGCCACAACGCGGTTTACAGATCGCGCATGTCGACCTCAATCTCATTCGTGAGGCATTTCAATTTCGTCTTTTCATTGAGCGGGAAGTTGTCGCTGTTTTCTGTCAGGAGGCGTCAGCGGAAATCTTGCTGTCCCTGCGCAGGGAACATATCGACTGGAACCTGCACGATACGATCATCGGTTCGCTGAACAACGAAATCATTTGGCGTAAATATCAGACCAACAATATCAAGATGCGTCTCATCAATCAGGAGCGTTTTCGCATCGCTGGCCGCGTCATTCCTGTCATGGAAGAGCATCTGAAAGTGCTGGAAGCCATTGAAACGCGCACTCCGCAATTGGCAATGGATGCGATAACGGTCCACATCAACAATGCGCGCTCACTGGCGCTGAAGATTTAACGAGACCGGCAAATTTGGAAACGGAAAAGGGCCATGCTTCAAGCGCAGCCGCCGTCGCTGCATGATCGCCCTCGTGTCTCACATATACGAAGCAAGGGGCGTGTATTTCGGTCGTAAACGGAAAGACTGGGAAAAGTGGAACCCGTTTTCCCGAAAAGAAAAACGAAAACAAAAGAACCCAGAGTCTGTCTGGGTCATAATGAACCAGACAGACTCTGGAAGAGCTGCGTGTCGGAGTGTAATTTCGCAAGATTATGTACACCCATCGGCCAGGGGATCAGGCGGAGGGTACCGGGACCGGATCGTGCACCTATTCCATGTATAAATTTTTCAGACCGAGCCTCTCACGCAAGGTGGATGGGCCTGTCTTTTCCGGTAACATACCGGCCTGCCGCAAAAGCGGCATGACCTCGTCTATAAAACCGTTCAGGCATGTTCCGGCAAGGCTGAAGCCGTCAATGATTCCAGCACCATGCCACTGGGTGATCCTCTCGGTCACAGCTTCCGCGGTGCAGGTGTTGGTAGAACCTAGAACGGGCATGATCCGCACGTCTGCGCGATCCCTTGCATGGCTTTTCAGGCGGAGGCTCATCTCGTCCGCGAATTTTGCGGTCGCTTCGAGGTCCATCGCCTCGGCAATCACGACATCGGCAAAGCGCGCCGCCATATCCATGTCATCCTCCGTCACCACGCTGTGAAACAAGACCGGCCTGCCCTGCGGCGGGCGCGGAACGTCCAGCGGCCCCTTGACCGAAAAATAGTGTCCACGATGGTCGATGGGGCCGTTCCCCTCTCCGTTGACTTTCACTCGCCCGTCAGAACGTATGACGATGGCATCCGGGGACCAGCTATCCCATAACTGGTGGACCACTTCGAGAAATTCCGCATCCCGTGCGGCAACGGCCTCGACAGGCGGACGGCTCAAATCGCCATATTGCTCCTGTTGCTGATCTGCCGACGGCGTGATGTGCCAGCCAGCCCTGCCCCGGCTGATATGATCGATGGTCGCAAGCCGCCGCGCAACGTTATAGGGCTGGCTGGTGCGCGGGGAGACGGCGGCGGCAAGACCGATGCGATCGGTTGCAGCCGCCAGCGCCGCAAAAGCCGTAAACGGCTCGTATGGAAGGAATGCACATCCTTCCCGCACCAGGCCCGCATTGTTCGCATCCCTGAAGACGAGCGCGTCGATCCCGCCCGATTCGGCGCGTTTCGCCAGTGTCAGGAGAGTTTGGAGAGCGCCGGGACGCGCGGAAACGCCATCCACCGCGGCGAGACTTTCCGGCCCGAGAATATAATTGAAATGAAGCTGTTTCATATTTTCAATGTCCCTTTGCAGCGAAGCGCCGGTTGTCGGGGCGCGCCAGACCGAAATGGTCGCGCAGCGTCGTTCCCGCATAGCGGGTGCGATAGAAACCGCGCCGTTGCAGGATGGGGACCACTTCTTCGACAAACAGGATATTCGCCTCAAGAGAAGGCCACATCAGCGTGAAGCCGTCGCAGGCAAAGCCCGTAAACCATTCGCTGATGAGGTCGGCCGTCTCAAGCGGCGTTCCAGCGAAAGCCAGATGCGCGCCCTGTTGCAGCACCTGACGCGGGGTCAGGCGATGCTTGCGGATCATGTCGAGATAAAGATCCGATCTTCCACGCATTCCGTTGGTGAATCCCTGCTCGGGCAGCAGATCGAGAGGGATCGGCTCGTCGGGCGGCAATTGCGAAAGGTCGATGCCGACCATTTCCTTCATGCGCGCGCCCGCATTTTCACCCGCGCCCTGTCGCGCCGCCAGAAGGGCTTCGGCCTCCGTGCGGGTTTTCGCAACGATCGGCATCAGGCCCGGCAGGATATTGAGTTGATCGGGCGTGCGTCCGAAAGCGGCCATGCGGCGGCGAATATCGGCATAAAATTCCTGTGCGATGGAAAGGACCGGCTGGGCGGTGAAGATGACTTCCGCCCAGCGTGCGCCGAAATCCCGTCCCGCCTGCGACGAACCCGCCTGCATGCGCACCGGGCTGCCCTGTATGGGGCGCGGTATGTCGAGCGGCCCCTGAACCTCGAACCATTTTCCACGATGATCGAGGGCCGGAACGTTCCCGGGTGAGGCGTGGAGCATGCCCTCAGGCGTACAGGAGAGCGCATCTTCATCGAGGCTGTCCCACAGCGCGGTTACGACCTCGATCACCTCATGGGCACGCTCGTATCGCGTATCGTGTTCGAGATGTTCGTCGCGGCTGTAATTGGCGGCGACCGTGCCGATGGCCGTCGTCACCATGTTCCAGCCCGCGCGGCCATTGCTGAGGCGGTCGAGGCCTGCGAACATGCGCGCGAGATTATAAGGCTCGTTATAGGTGGTCGAAACGGAGGCGATCAGCCCGATATGCCTGGTCACCGTGGAAAGTGCTGAAAGAAGGGCTATGGGTTCCAGCGAAAAGCCCGGACGGTAGGTGTAGAAATCGGCGATGAACATGGCGTCCATCAGCCCTTTCTCGGCCAGTTGCGCACGCTCCTCAAGCTGGCGCATATCGAAAAGACGGGACGGCATATCCCCCGCAATGCGCCATGCCAGATCGAGATGATCGATACAGGAATTGAAATGAAGCTGTCGGTTCGGATGGCTCATGTGCGCATACTCCGGCGGATAAGATAGATGAGATAAGGGGCGCCGATCAGCGCAATGACGGAGCCTGCGGGCAGTTCCCCCGGCGCAATGACGAGCCGGGCAGCAATATCGGCGAGCCCGAGAAGAAGCGCACCGACCAGCACCGAAACGGGCAAGACCGCGCGCAGGGAATGGCCGCATAAAAACCGCGCCAGATGCGGCGCCAGCAGGCCGACATAGCCGACAGGCCCGGTCTGCGAAACGCAGATGGCGGCAACCGTGACGCCCGTCGCTCCGGCGGCGAGCCTGACGGGCGCGATCGCAGCACCAAGGCTGCGCGCCGTGATGTCGCCGAGCGAAAGCAGTTCGAGTTTCGTCGCCACCAGCATCGCACAGATGAAACCGGCAAGAAGCGTGGGAAACAATATCTGCACCGTGGACCAGTTGGCCCCGTAAAGTCCGCCGATGAGCCACACCATCGGATTGTCGGTAAAGCGGGTCTGCATGACCAGTATCTGCACGAATGCGCCGCAAAGGGCGGAAACGGAAATGCCGATCAGGATGAGAAAGGTCGGTGTCAGCCTCGTGCGCCATGCAAGGATATAGACGGTGGCCGCCGCAAGCATTCCACCGGCAAGTGCCGCCATGCCGATGCCCGTCGCGCTTGCTGCGGGAAACAGCGCCACCATGAGAAGAATGCCTGCCGTCGCCCCGCCATTGACCCCGACAATCGACGAATCCGCCAGAGGATTGCGCAATGCTGCCTGAAAAAGCGCGCCGGCAAGGGCGAAACCCGCACCGGCAAGACAGGCTGCGAGAATACGCGGGCCACGCATGTCCCAGACGATCTTCTGCATGAGCGGCGCAGCCTTGCCGGAGAGTGCCTGCATGACCTGCATTCCCGACAGCGGCAGACCGCCGACGAACATGAGACCCGCAAGCAGCGTGAGGCCGATGAGGAGCAGAAGGGTCAAAAGCAGGATCGTGGGGGAAACATGTCCGGCTCGGCCGAAATCGAGCGATGAAGCCGCATTCATCTGCCCGCCCCGGCTGCGGCGCAGGACGAGCCACAGAAGCCATGGCGCACCGAGGGCTGCCGTAATGGCCCCCACGGGCGGTGCGCTGGTCAGGCTTCCAAGCATGTAGGTGATGCTGTCGGCGGCAAGCAACAGGCTGCTGCCCCAGAGTGCCGCGGCCGGTATCAGCGCGGCATGCCGTCTGACCCCCGCAAGCTTGACCAGATGCGGCGCGACAAGACCGACGAAGCCGATGGGACCGGTGGCGGCGACGGAAGCGCCCGTCAGCACCAGCACGACGATCAGGGTCGCGGTGACGAGCAATGCGTGTTTCTGTCCGAGGCTTCTGGCCGTATCCTCGCCGAGCCGGGCAATATCATATGCGCGCGACAGCGTGAAAGCCGCAATGAGGCAGAGGACGATCCATGGCCAGACGAGTTGCACATTGCTCCAGCCGTTCTGCCGCAGCGAACCCGCACTCCAGGTAATGAGAAACCGCGCCTCGCTCTCGTAGAGCAGCAGCAGCGCGCCGGTTATGCTTGAAATCGTCATGGCGACGATCAGTCCAGCAAGAAGAATGCGCAGCGGCGTGGCGCGAAACCCGCCCGCCAGCAGATAGACCATCAGCACGGCAACCAGACCACCGCAGACCGCGACGGCGATGGGCATGAAAACGATCAGGGCCGGTGCGAATATGGTGGCCAGCGCAATGAAGAAAAAACTTCCCGCGCTGATGCCGAGAATGTCCGGCGACACCATCGGATTGCGCTGGATGCTCTGCATGAGCGCGCCGGAGACGGCGAAGGCGCTGCCCGCAAGCACCCCTATGGTGGCGCGCGGCAGGCGAAAGCCGCTGACGACGTCGCGCAGCAGATCGTCATTATACGCAAAGGAGCGGATGATGTCGCCAACCCCGATCCGGGCCTCGCCATGCGCCATATTGAGCGCGAAAGCGGCGACGAGCGCCATGACGCCCGCCCCGATCATGCCCAGTTCGCGCAAGCATTGCCGCGGCACGCTCACGTCAGAAGCGCCTTGCGGACATCGCGCAGAAACAGCCGCGCGCTCAGCGGGCCGTTGTGGATCAGCCGGTAGGGAATGGGCTGAAAGCGGTTCTCGCGCACGAAACGCAGATTGCGCCACACCGGCGTCGCCATGAGATTGGCCACACCCTTCTCATTGAAGGGCATGTAGAGAAAATCGGCATCCTGCAAGGCGATCAGCGTTTCGGCGGTGGTGACGTTGAAGCTTTTTTCGAGATAGCGGTCGTCATCATAGGCATAGGCGAAGCCGCAACGCTGCAAAAGCTGCGCCGGCAGCGCATTGCGATTGAAGAGCATGATTTCGGCCCCTGTGACGCCGGCATTGACATTGCCCAGCACGACAGGACGCTTGTCCAGCCCTTTCGCGACGACACTTTGCTTCATTTCCGCAAGCGTTTCATCGAGAGACGCGAGGAAATCGCCGCATTCCGCTTCCCGTCCCGTCAGACGCGCGACGGCACGCAGCGTCTCGACCATATTCGCCATCTGGTCGGGTTTTCCGGCTGGATAGGAAAGGAATGCCGCCACCGGCGCGATTTCGCCAAGCAGGGTGCGACTTTTCTGGATGCTGTTGGCGCTGCCGAGGATCAGATCCGGCTCAAGCGCCATGATGAGTTCGATATTGGGTGCGGAAGACAGACCGAGATCGGTCACCTCGTCCGAAAGCCGGGGCTCGGCATCGCCGGTGAAGCGGCGATAATTGGCGGGGCCCGTCATTCCGACCGGTTGCAGGCCCAGCGCCAGAAGAAATTCCGCACTCTGCTGGTCAAGCGCCACCACCCGCCGCGCCGGCTGCGCCAGGCATGTTTCACCCAGTTCGCTCACCGCACAGACGCGCGCCGCAAAAGCCCCTTGCGTGGATGCGGCGAAGGCGGCGAAGGCGGCAAGCCCGCAAGCGAAGCTTCTTCTCGACATCATCATCAGATTTTGCGCGGGATACCCGGTACTTCTAGTGCCGGGAGGGATAGCGCGTCGCTCGCAGAGCGACTCGGTTACGCCACCGCCTGTCCCGCTCCTCCTTTTAGTTGGTGAATAGTCGGGGTGAGGTGATAGCCGTAGCCATCACCGCGTTGTATCACGGTGCAGTGTTTGTGCGAAATGCCCTGCACGGCACCCTGGTCGGTCTGGATATTGAAACTGCCGGTTTTGCGCACCGCGACGCGGCCCGTATAGGTACCGGCCTTTTTGCCGCTAGGCACCACGGCTTTCACTATGTCGCCGGTTTGAAAGCCCCGCACCTGCTTCTGGCGCATCAGATAGCCACGCGGAAAACCATATTTCGTCAAGCGGGTGCGCTGGTAGTTGCCGCGCCCGGTGCATTTGATCGTTAGCGTCGGGGCTGTCCAGTCGTGCAACCTGCCGAAAGCGCCCACACAAGCCGCATCCAGGGCGTGAGTCTTAGGAATGCCGAGTCGCTGACGGTTGTATTTAGTGCGACCACCGCTGGCGACTGCCACCGGCAGTCCCGTCGTTTTAAGCGCATTAAACAGTGCCCAGCGCGTGGCATTAACCGCACTGGCATCGCGCAGCGGTTGCTTGAGCTGGCGTTGTACCCGCTCCAGCCGTGCGTCCGCTGATAAGCCGTTAGCCTTGAGGCGTTTTCTCAGCCCCTTGTCACGGGAGAAAAAGTCCGCCAACGGCAGCGAACCCTTAGCCTGATTGCAGGGGTGGCAGCTAAGGGTCAAGTTGCTGACCCGGTTGGAACCACCGCGTGAACGCGGCACCACATGCTCAATCTCCAGCGGTGTGTCGCCGGTGCCACAATAGGCACACTCACGGCCCCATTTTGCCAGCAGGTACTCGCGTACCTCGTAGCCCAGCAAAGTACCTTGCTGGTACTCGACCCCGCTAATCTCCGGGTTGTCGAGCTTCTGGGTATCAAAGCGCACCAACTCCTGGCTGATGGCCGTGACGGGGGCTAGCTTGCTGAGTCGTTCTACCCAGGCCATGACCGTATCCACTCGATGTTGCAGGCTGGGGGCCAGCCAGCCTTTGGGCTTGGTGCGATTGTTGAAGCGCGGGGCGCGATAACGCAGATTCTTTGACCGGCGACGCCGCCGAAAGCCACGGCGCTGCTCCAGTGACTTCTTGATCTGATAGCCACGATGCACCAGGTCAAATAAGCACAATACATGCCGTTGCGGGCCGTCTGATTCGGTGCTGTCCGTTTCACGCATCAACGCCAGCCCGGTCGTTTTGCTGCCAGGGTCGATGCCCAGGCGAAGCGGTTGCGTGTCACCACCCACCCGATCTTTCAGCCGGATCGTGAACGGATAGCGCTTATGTACCACGGCACGACCACGCGCCAACAGCAACCGGGCGCGCTTTTCGCTGCACGGCATCAGTGGCCGCTTGTGTTTATCCCATACGAAAACCGCCATGCGATTTCCTCCTAATCAATGCCCTTACGGGCCTGGTGTCGCAGGGCTTTCGCCCCGTCTCCCCTCGGGAAGGTTGATAACCGGCTCCTGCCAACGATATGGCTATCGGCAGCGATCAAGACCTTCGGCGTTTTACCCTGCGCCAGCATGATCCTGACCTTTCAGAGCGCCAAACTGAGGAAGCATTTGGCGGTGAGTCTTGGCGACCTGTTATCAACGTAGCGGGTTGGCTACCGCTTTCCCTGGTCAACCGGGCTTGCTTTTACAAGCCTCCGGCTTCAGCCGGAGGTAATTGACTGCGGCACACTTCTTTCCATAACGATCTGTTCTTCGGCGTTTTGTGCGGGGACGATCTGTCTGGGAACGAACCATGGGCATCCCGAAACGGGATCGTCATGTATTTCCGCCTCGATCTCGAAAACCCGGTGCAGGATCGACGGGGTGATAACGTCCCGCGGTGCACCGTCGGCGACGATGCGGCCATCGCGCAGCGCAACGATGCGATCGGAATAGCGCGCCGCCAGATTGAGATCGTGCAGCACCATGACGATGGTGCGGCCATGCGCGCGGTTGAGTTTGCGCAGCAGTTCGAGAACGTCGAGCTGATGCGCGATGTCGAGATAGGTCGTCGGCTCGTCGAGAAACATGATCTGCGTCTGTTGCGCCACCGTCATGGCGATCCAGACCCGCTGCCGCTGCCCGCCCGAAAGCGCATCCACCGGCGTATCGCGCCACGGTGCGACGCCGGTCATAGCCATGGCGTGCTCGACCGCCGCCCGGTCTTCCTCCGTCGTCAGGCCGAAAAGCCCCTGATGCGGCGCACGGCCATAGGCGACCAGTTCGTGAACATTCAGGCCCTCGGGAACGACCGGCCCCTGCGGCAGGATCGAGAGCCTGCGCGCGATGTCGCGCGTCCGCATCTCTCGAATATCCCTGCCATTGAGCAGAACCTGTCCACCCAAAGGGTCGAGCAGCCGACCCAGCCCCTTGAGCAATGTCGATTTGCCCGACCCGTTGGGGCCGACAAGCGTCGTCACCGTGCCTTTCGCGATGGAAAGACCGACGTCATGAACGATGGTTTTCGTCTGATAGGCCAGATCGAGGCCTGCGGCCGCAATCGAGGTCTGGTCCGGATCGACTGTCATGGCGTAAACACCGGCACCGGCGGTTCGTCCGAACCGCCGGTGCGCTCCTGTCAGAATTTGATATTGAGGGAACCGATGATACTGCGCCCGTCGACATAATCGCAATAGCTGGCGCTGGTGCAGCCGCCGACAGCTTTTTTGTCGGCAAGATTAGTCACCGACACCGCCAGTTTCGACCCGTCTAGATTGGGCGAAAGCCTGCCGAGCTCGTAGGCCAGCATCGCATCGCCCAACGTATAGGCCGGAATGGGCTTGAGATTGTCGTCATCGGCATACATGCTTCCGACATAACGCACGCCGCCACCCAGCGTCAGGCCGTCGAGAACGCCTTCGCGGAAGGTGTAGTCGAGCCAGGCCGAGGCCATATGATTGGGCGTATTGGTCGTCCTGTTGCCCTCATAGCCGTCATTGCTGCTGGTAACCTCGGCATCCATATAGGTATAGCCGAAGGAGGCATTGACCTTCTCGGTCAGGCTGATCTTGCTTTCAAGCTCCAGCCCGCGCACACGCACTTCGCCGGTCTGTACCGAAAAATTGCCGCAATCGGGCAGATTGGGCGCCGCCGCGCAGGTATGCTCATTGTCGGCCGTGGTCACATTCGTCCGCTTGAGATCATAGAGCGAGGCGGTGGACACGCCATTGAACCATTGCGGTTCGTATTTCAGACCGATTTCCCATTGCTTGCCTTCGGTCGGCTTGAAAGTCTCGCCATAATAATCCGTACCGGAAGTCGGCTCGAACGATGTCGAATAGCTGACATAGGGCGCAAGACCGTTATCGAAGAGATAGAGGAGACCGGCGCGGCCCGTCAGGGCATCGTCACGCGTTTCCGTTGTCAAATCGGTGAGAAAATTATCGTTGGTGGTGTTCGCCCAATCCTGACGCAGGCCGGTCAGCAGGCGCCAGTTGCCCAGAGACATCTGGTTTTGCGCATAAACACCATATTGCTCCAGCACGACATTGTTGTCAGTGCGGCGCGCCAGCGTGGGCAGGCTATAATTGCCGTAAACCGGATCGAACAGATTGAGATCGAGACTGGAATTGGTTCCGGAGAGTGAAAGATTGTCCGAGGAAAACCGGCGATAATCGAAACCGGCGATCAGTTCGTTGCGGGTATCACCAATGTCAAAATCATATTTCAGGCTGTTGTCGGCTGCGATGCCGCGCGTGGTCGCCGCCTGATTAAGCGCCGGCCGGCTGACCGTTTTCTGATCGGCTTTCAAGGCACCGAGTCTGAAGGAGGTCGAATTGACATCGACATAGGTGAAACGCAGGTTCTGGCGAAATTCCAGATCCTCGTTCAGCTTGTGCCTGAAATCCGAACCGACATAATATTGCTTGCGGTCGTAATCGCAGAAAGTTGGATCGCAGGTATAGATCCCGCGCGGAAACTGACCGTTGATATTGGGCAGGATGGTTCCGACCGCAGGCAGATAGCTGCTCGAATTACCTTCCGGATCGCGCTGCAACGCCGCCCTCACCGTCCAGTTCGTGTCCTCCGAAGGACGCCAGGTGAAAGACGGAGCGATGGCGTAGCGCTCTGTCTCGCCATAGTCCGAATCGAGATCGGCCCTGCGGCCGACGCCGGCAATGCGATAGCTGAACGTTTCATCCGCGGAAACGCCGTTCCAGTCTATGGTCGTTTCAAGGTGTTTGTCGGTGCCGACACTAAAGCCGATCTCGCGGTCGTTATTGCCCAGCGGGCGCTTGGACACCATATTGATCAGGCCGCCGGAACCGTTCTGGCCATAAAGTACCGAAGCGGGCCCCTTGAGAACCTCCACACGCTCCAGCAGAAACGGGTCCACCTGCGCGACAGCGAGCGTACCCGAAGGTGTGAGCTGGGTTCCGTCAAGGTAGATATTATTGATGCTGTAGAAGCCGCGAATGCGGATTCGGTCGAAATAGCTGGTGCTTGGCTGGAATTCGGTCACCACACCCGGCGTATAGCGCAGCGTTTCCGCAAGCTTGGAGGGTTTCAGCGTCTCGATCTGCCGTGCCGTCACCACATTGATCGTCTGCGGCGTTTCCAGAATGGGCGTGTCGGTCTTAGTCGCGGTCGCGGAGCGATGCGCGACGAAGCCTTGCGCAGGGCCCCAGGCGTTCTCGCCCTGCCCGTTGACCACGATGGTCGAAAGAACGGTGGACCCATCGGGCGCAATGCCTGCGCTCCCCTCCCTCGGCAGCGGTTCCAGAGTGACGGTGTCCGAAGATGTGAACCGATAGGAAAGGCCGGTGCCTGCCAGAAGACGGCTAAGCGCCTCCTCACGGCTCATATTGCCACGCACCCCTTTCGTCTGCTTGCCGCGAACCAAATCGGCCGGATAAAGAACCTGAAGATTGGCATTGTCGCCGAAGCGCGAAATCGCAGCCCCCAGGGGACCGGCAGGCACCGAATAAGAGGCCGGGACGGTTTGCGCCATGCTTTGGGTGGCGTAAAGCGTAACCGCCAGTAAAGCCGAGGACGATGCAAGAAGGGCAATCGCCATCTTTCGCATATGCGCCTTCATGGTCCCGCCGGTCAGAAATCCGGTTTGCCGCATCATTTCCTTCTCCCTCTCCTGTCTGTTTGCAGCCCGCTCGGGATGCTTTCAGAAGTAAGACGTATTCCGCGGCATTCCACCTCACCCTAAATATGAAAAAAATTATCAGGAATTATGCGGATGACGTTTTGACTCAAAACGGGATTACGTCCCACGCAGCAAAACGAGATAATCCGTAAGCCTCACCGCCCTGACCGGCAAGGTCTCGGTTATTGTGGTCAGCACCGCATCGGGTTCGGCAATATTGAAAATTCCGCTCACGCGCAGATCCATGAGCTTCGCATCGAGAATACGAATCGTACCGCTGCGGTAGCGGTTCACATCGGCGACGACCTGCTGCAACGGACGATCCTCGAAAATCAGCTTGCCGCGACGCCAGGCCAGGTCGCTTTCCACATCGACACGCGCGATTTGCTGCATACCGCCGGGGCCGTAGGAGACGCTCTCTCCCACGTTCAGGACAGCGGACGACCCGTCCGGCGCGGTCACTGAAACCGCGCTTTCCTCCACCGCCACGGAGGCATTCCCACCCCATTCGTGCACCGAGAACCGGGTGCCGAGCGCCGTTGCCGTACCGGAAGCCGCCTCGACGACGAAGGGACGATGGGCGTCCTTCGCGACAGCGAAAAAGGCCCGTCCGCCAGCGTCAGGCTCCGCTGCTCGCCGGTGCCGGTGCTGTAATCGGCGAGAAAACCGGCCGGTAATCCATTAATTGCCGTAACGGCCGCAAGACCCGCCGCGGTGGCAAGTCCGCCTGCAAGGAAGGCACGGCGGCCTGGCCTGCGCCCGAGCGGCGGCTTGCGCATGGTGAGCGGCAATCGCGGATCGGCCACCTTATCGAAATCGGACCATATACCGGAAATGCGCTCATATTCAGCGCGGTTGTCATCGGAAGCCGCAAGCCAGCGTCTATGGGCGCGCAACTCGGCATCGCCCGCATCGCCCGAATTGACCCTGACAAACCATGCAAGGGCTTCGTCTTTCGCCTTCTGTTTTGACAATATGCGTTCGTAGCCACCGCCGTTCAACGGGTTTTCCTCTCGAAATGAGGTTCCCGGCAATTGCCGGTCTTAACCCTGTTGACGAATCTGCAATCGCTACACCTCATCATCGCACATGGCTTTTTCATCAGTTCAGCCTTTCATCCAGTCTGGCTCGAGCGGTCGCAAGCGCCTTGATGATGAGTTTTTCCACGGCACTTTTCGTTATTCCGAGCCGCTCGGCGATCTGCGAATGGCTGAGACCGTCGAACTTATGCATGAGAAAAACCTCCCTCTGCCGGGGCGGAAGATTTGCAACGACGTTTTCGAGAATGGCGATGCGTTGGCGGAAATCGGCCGTCTGCTCCGGCGAGGCATCTGCGCAAAGTGAATCACGATCGCCCAGTGGCTCGAAATAGCGCGTTTGCGCGCTTTTTCTGCGCAAATGATCGATGGCGATATTGTCCGCCATCCGGAACACATAGGCCCGCAGATTCTGCACATCCATATCCGGCGGCATTTTTTCGGCACGCAGATAGGTATCCTGAACGACGTCGTGAATATCCGTGGCTGTCCCGAAGCGGCGCGCAAGATGCTTGACCAGATCGCCATAGCTTTCCGTCAACACCTGAACGATCGTTTTTTTCTTATTTTCAGCCACGTCGACAAGACCGGAAACAATGAGTGGGAGGAAGAGACTATCTTGGCGTAAGCCTCTTAGACGTAAGCTCTGTCTCCGTCAAACTGGATTATCATCGTCATATTTCAGCATACAGATACGACTGCGTGAGAAATGCCTGCCTTCATCCGGCTTTACCCATCAGACCGCCTGCCAGTCCATGCGGCGGATAACGATCTTTTCCACTTCCTAAATTGGCCATTAAGATCACGCCGACACCGATCACCAGCAACATCGACAATCGAAATCGGCGCGCTTGCAAAAAGGTTGTGCACCGGCGGGTAGATAGGTGAAGGCCAGTTGCGCCAGCACGACGACGCCAATGGCCGCGAGAACGACCGGCGTCCGCTTCATGCCGACAAAACTGAAAGACGAGGCATGAAGATAACGGATTTTGAAAAGATAGAAGATTTCCATCACCACCATCGCATTGATAACTGTAGTGGTCAACTAATTCCGGACAGTTTGTTAAGTCTTTTTTCAGCTAGCTCCGGTGGCAGGCCGGCGTTGTAGCTGTGCGGACGCTGCCTGTTGTAGTAGCTCATCAGATAGCGGCCTATGTCTCTCGTTGCTTCATACAGGTCGCGGTAACCCTGCTTAGGCATCCATTCGCTTTTAAAGCTGCGGAACACCCGCTCCATTGGGGCGTTATCCCAACAGTTCCCTCGGCGGCTCATGCTCTGAACCATTCGTTTGCGCCATAGCTGCTGCTGATAAGCCAGGCTGCTGTACTGGCAACCTTGGTCGGAGTGGAACATCACGCCTTTGGGCTGGCCTCGCAGGTTATAAGCCATGTTCAGTGCTTTGATTGTCAGCGCGCTATCAGGCGACTGCGATGTGGCCCAACCGATTACCCGTCGGGCATACAAGTCAATGACGACCGCCAAGTAAGCCCACTGCTTACCCACCCACACATAGGTGATATCACCGCACCAGACCTGGTTGGGAGTCTGAACGTTAAACTCACGCTGCAGATGGTTTTCAACCATCGGATGTGCAGCGCCCGCCGCTTTGTAGTTATGGCGGCCTGGCTGTTTGCTGGCCAGCCCGGCCTCTTCCATGAGTCGAGAGACTTTATAACGGCCCACCATCAGGCCCATTAGTGCCAATTGAAAAACAACCGTTCGGCTGCCCGCCGATTGGTTGCTGGCATTGAACAGTGCTGCCACCGTTGCGCGCAGGTGAATCCTTTCAACATCGATTAGATCTTTTCTTTGTTCCTGTTCGTAATACGTGGAAGCAGGTAAGCCGAACAGGCTGCAAAGCGCACGAACCGGCAAACGGTGTTTGAACGAACCAATCAGCGCTTGAGCTTGAACTCGTCCGTCATCAAGAGCGCGGTAGCCTTTTTTAGGATGTCTTTCTCCAGCTCAAGACGATCAACGCGCTTCTGAAGCTCTTGGATCTGCCTTTGCTCCGGCGTTAGCGCTTTGCGTCCCTCGGAGATGATTCCCAGCTTTTCCTTCTTGTACTGGTCAATCCAGCGACGCATCGCTGTGGGCCCAATATCCAATGCATCACAGGCTTCTGTAACGAAATAGCCTTTGTTTAGTACCAAGTTCACGGCTTCAAGCTTGAACTCCGGGGTAAACGCTCGACGTTGATTCAAAATAGACACCTCATTCATGGCGCTACTATAGCGCCTCTATGGAGTGTCCGGATTCATTAAGCCACTACAAACCAGTGTTCTGGCGACATCGAGTTCATATCCACGGCTCGCGGCATACTGGGGTCGTTTGCAGGAGGGGGCGGAATCCTACGCTAAGACTTTGGCCAGCGATATTCTCCGGTGAGATTGATGTGCTCCCATCCGAGAGGTGAGACGTGAGCCAGAACATCGGGCGATATCAGTTTTCCATCGCGTTTCTGGTTAGCGACGACTTCACCCAGCTTCATGGTGTTCCAGAAGATGATAATTGCCGCGAGCAGGTTCATGCCAGCGATTCGGTAGTGCTGGCCTTCGGCGGAACGATCGCGGATTTCGCCCCGGCGATGGAAGCTGATGGCCCGCTTCAGCGCGTGATGTGCCTCGCCCTTGTTGAGCCCTATCTGGGCGCGGCGTTGCAGATCGGCATCCAGAATCCAGTCGATCATGAACAGGGTGCGTTCGATGCGGCCGACCTCGCGCAAGGCCGTGGCCAGTTCGTTCTGCCGCGGATAGGAAGCGAGCTTACGCAAGATTTGGCTGGGCGCGATGCTTCCAGCGGCAATCGTAGCGGCGATGCGCAAGATATCAGGCCAATTCCGCTCGATTATGGCCTGATTGATCTTTCCGCCAATCAAGGTCTTCAAATGCGTCGGCGCGGACGAAGGATTGAATGCATATAGCCGCTTGGACGGAAGATCGCGAATCCGCGGGGCGAAGCGGTAGCCGAGAATGGCACATGCGGCAAATACGTGATCGGTAAAGCCACCCGTGTCGGTGAAATGCTCGCGGATATTGCGACCGGCATCGTTCATAAGCAGACCATCGAGGATGTATGGAGCTTCGCTCGCCGTTGCAGGAATCACCTGGGTTGCGAACGGCGCATACTGATCCGAGACATGACTGTAGGCTTTCAGGCCCGGGGTATTGCCATATTTAGCGTTGACCATATTCATGGCCTCACCTTGCTCTGTGGTGACAAAGAACTGACCATCGCTCGAAGCCGACGTACCCATGCCCCAAAACCGGGCCATGGGTAACGCCGCTTGCGCTTCGACAACCTTGGCCAGCGCCCGGTCGTAGGCTTCGCCTTCGACATACCATCGCCCTATGCGGATCAACTCCCAGAAAGTGTGGGTGTTCGTCGCGTCGGCCATCTTGCGCAGGCCGAGATTGACCCCCTCCGCAAGGATGACGTTCATCAGCCCGATCCGGTCAGCGCAAGGCGCTCCGGTGCGCAGATGCGTGAACGCTTCCGTGAAGCCAGTCGCTGCATCCGCTTCCAACAAGAGATCGGTGATGCGCGTGGGCGGGATCTGCTTGTAGAGATCAAGCACTAGATCTTCGGCGCCTGTCGGCGCGGCGGCTTCGAGCTTCTCAATATGCAGGACGCCGTTTTCGAGCGACCCGCCGGGAATCGTGCCCGAGCGTGCCGCACGGCCAAGCTCGCGCAACCGCATGTCGAGGCGAGCGTGCCGGTCTGCCAGCCATTCCTCCGGCCGCAATGGTACGGCGAGACGGCCGCTTTCCGCCACGGCTTGCGCCGGAACAAGTGCGTGTTTCAGATCGCCATAGCGCCGGGACTTGGCAAGCCAAACGTCCCCGGAGCGGAACGCATCGCGCAAATGGAACAGCACCGCGATCTCCCAGAGGCGACTATCACCAGCCGTCTGGGCACGAAGATGGCGATGCCATTTGGAGCTCGGTCGCAGGAAGCAGGTCAGCGCGGGATCGTTCAAACTAGTACGCAGGGCCGTCACCGCTTCTAGAAGCGGCAGCGCGACTGGCGCAGCCCGCAAATCGAGCAAGCGCAACATGCGAGGAGCGTACCGGCGGAAACGGTGATAGCCGTCGAGCACATGATTGAGCGGATCGGCAGTCATGGTGGCGGTTAGCCTGGCAGCCATCGCGACAAGAGTTTTAAATCCATCCCACCCTGATCCGCTCGCGATAACGTCGTTCAGCGACTGGCCGTCATCTCGTGCATCGACCAGGGCCCCTCCAATTGCAGCGAAGGATTTCAGGGTGTCGCGCACCGCGTTCGCCTCGTCAGCGACCTTCGCTTGGCAAATGCGCTCCGACGCCCGGTAGAGACGGCCGACGATCCGGTCGTGGGTTTCGACCACGGCATCAGCAAGCATCGCCTGCCATTCAGACGCGCACACCGCCAGAATCGCAAGCCGCCTGTCTTCCGGGAGATCACGCATGCCGTCGGCGTAATACCGTTCGCCCTGCCTGCGCAAACGCGTCACCCGATGAGCAGGAACACCAGCAAGCATATCCTCGGGAAGATCGACACGTTGCAGATACTCGAGCCGGTCGAGCAGCCGGTTGGCCGACGACGAGTTCGAGCCGAGCTCGAACTGACGCAGCCATACGAAACGGGTCACCCGATCGTCAGCCGTCTCCTCTAGCAATGCCAGTAACTGTTCCCGGATAGGCATGGACAACCGATCGGCAATCCGCGCCTCGATTTGCCGCTCGGCATCGACCAGAGCCGTGGCGCAGAGGCGCTCGATCGTGGATGTCGCGGGAAGAACCGTGCGGGTGCGACGGCATTCAGCCACAAAGCGACGGGCAATATCCTCGTTCGACACCGCTATCTCGGCTTCCCGGAACAGCCAGTCCTTCAATTCGCGCGCACCACGTCCAGAGAATGTGCGGAATCCGTAGAGCGCCCGCAACTCCGCCAGATGCTCATGTCGCGTCTCCTCACGGGCGGCATAGTCAACCAGATCCTCGGCATGCAAGCCGAGTTGTGCGCCGATAAATTCGACGACCTCTGCTGGAATCAGTTCGCCGGGTGCCAGCACCCGACCGGGATAGCGCAGGACGCATAATTGCAGGGCGAAGCCGAACCTGTTGTGTGGACGGCGGCGAAGCTTGATGTGGCCGAGGTCTTCATCACTCAACGTATAATGCTTGAGTAAATCCACCTGCGAGATTGGCAGACGCAGCAGCGCGTCCCTTTGCCGATCAGTGAGAGTGACGCGACGCGGCATCCATGTTCCTTTATCAAAATTCGAGGATGTTCAAGACGCTTTGTTTATGAAGCTGGTTGAGATACATTTCCAGCGATCAAATCATTTGTGGCAAACGCACCGCCTCAAACCACCGTTTGTGTAACAGGGAATAACAGGCAATGAACCAACGTGACCCGGATGAGAACGGTTGGCTTAGCTCTTCTCAAGCGTGGATCGACAGAATGCCAGATGCCGGCGATTTCGCGCGCGAGTTCATCCTCGACAAGCCGATGCTGGAACGAGCCGAATTGTCGGGCGCGGCAAAAATGTTGGATATCGGCTGCGGCGAAGGACGGTTTTGCCGTATGGCAAAGGAGATCGGTATCGATGCTGTCGGAATTGATCCAATCGAACCGTTTATTGAAAGAGCACGAAACCGTGATCCAGCTGGTAAATATCTCAACGCTTTTGCCGAGAAATTGCCTTTCTATGATGAAGAGTTCGACCTCGCAGTATTCTACCTGAGCCTTATCGACATTGACGACATACACACGGCGGTTCGAGAAGCCACTCGCATTCTCAAGCCCGGCGGAAGAATTCTGATCGCAAACCTGACAAGTTTCTGCACTTCCAATGGCACAATTGGGTGGATCAAAGGCGAAGACGGTCGTGCGTACCATCCTCTTGGAAACTATTTTGGTGAACGGGCAGAGTGGTTCGAATGGGATGGCTTGCGAGTGCGAAACTGGCATCGCCCCTTGAGCACTTACATGTCTGCATTGCTTGATGAAGGCTTGAAACTGACGTTCTTCGATGAACCGAGACCATCTAGGGGTCCACAAGACAGGGTGCAAAGGTATCTCACGACGCCATTCACCATGGTCATGGAATGGCGGAAATGTTAATCGGCTATGGACGCATTTCCAAAGCTGATGGGTCTCAGTCGCTCGACCTGCAACGCGATGCCTTGAGCGCTGCCGGCGTCGAACAAAACAAGATCTATGAGGATCGCGCTTCCGGCAGCCGTGAGGATCGCCCTGGTCTGACCGCCTGCCTCAAAGCATTGCGTGACGGCGATGTGCTGGTTGTCTGGAAGCTTGACCGTCTCGGGCGGTCTCTTGCCCATCTGGTCAACACGGTGAAGGATCTGTCTGATCGCAATATCGGTTTGCGGGTGCTGACCGGAAAGGGCGCTCAGATCGACACCACAACAGCATCCGGCCGCATGGTCTTCGGCATTTTCGCAACCTTGGCCGAGTTCGAGCGTGACCTGATCCGCGAGCGCACCATGGCCGGTCTCGCTGCTGCAAGAGCGCGCGGTCGCAAAGGGGGCCGAAAATTTGCCCTCACCAAAGCACAGGTCCGTCTCGCACAGGCCGCCATGGCGCAGCGCGACACTTCCGTTTCCGATCTTTGCAAGGAACTTGGGATCGAGCGCGTCACTCTCTATCGCTATGTCGGCCCGAATGGCGAACTAAGGGACTACGGTAAGCGCGTTCTCGGCTTAACGTAGGATTTCGCCCCCTCCCGCAAACGCCCCCAAGATAAACCGCGACGACCAGCGATAGGACAGCGGCAGACTGTCGAGCATGTCGAGAATGCCGGGGTACGAGTTTCCGGGGAAACCTTCGATAGCCACACACGACACAAACTTGTCGCCGACCTTGGGCGTGTCGCCCGGCCACAGCGTGGGATAGCCAAGCCACGCATCCAGATACATCGGGCAGTCAGGAATACGCAGCGCGATAGGTTCGTCTGTCAGCGTGTAATGCAGGTAGTTCACCAGTTCATCACTCTGATAGGCGTCTTCGCCCTCGCCCACTGTAATCGTCGCCATACGGCGCATATGCAGCAGATCGCCGACACCATCGTGCAGGTCATCGAGCTTTTTCTTGAAGTCCAGTAGCAGGCGGTCGGCCGGGTCGCTGTCGTCTACGCCATCATCGTCGTAGACCATTTCGGCCAATTTCGAGTCGCGGCGACTTGGCGGGAGGTAGGTCAGAATCAGCGCATATTCACTCTCGAATAGCGATTGATCCTTGACGAAAGTTGACCGCCGTTCGGCGTCAATCAGAGCCGTGATCGGCTCAGGGAAATGAGATTCATCCGGGGCCGGATAGCCCGGCGATGCCAGCCGGGACGCATCAGTCCAAACCGACCAACCAGAGCCGAAGCGCGCCAGATATTGATTGACCAAGGCGGTCAGGTAGTTGCGTTCTGACGTGGTGGCGGATGCTGCATCATCACCACGAAAGAAGAAACCAGCCATCAGCGAGCCGTCCTTGCCCAGCACTACGCCTTCATCAATCAGCGCGGCGTAGTTGAGCAGGTCGGGCAAGCCAGCGGCTTTGCTACGGAAGGGTGCTAACGCAAGCATGTCCGCTCCTTATCAGTAGATACGTGGCGACTTGGCCACACGATGGGGCCGTGAGAACGGCCCGTAATAGTTCCCGTACTTGAGCTGGCGAACGTAGACCTTGCTCATGTTCGGGTCAGCCTTCGCCATCTTGCGAAGGCCGTAGACGCAAACCAACCAGATGCACGTTCCGAGGATCGTGGCGGGCCAGTTCATGGCCGACACGATCAGGCCGCCCGCAACAAGCATGGAGAACAGCATTAGCTCGCGCTCGCCACCCCATACCTGTTGCGGCCGGTGCAGTGCCCGGTGGAAAGGCGTCAATCTACGCGCTTCCTCGACTTGCATTAGCGACCCCCTGCACCCGGCAGTGCGGCGGCCTGCGCTTTCGATGCGCTGGCCAGATCGTCAGCGGTGATTGCTGCGTCAGCCGGGATTACTGCGCCCGAGAACATGGTGCCGGTAAGCAGGTTTTTGGCGAAAACGATGATGCAGACAACGAGGATCACGTAGATGATGCGGCGGGTAAACTCGGAGATTTCACCGCCCCAAATCAGGGTCGCGCCGCACGCGATGATGCCGAGCAGTGCAATACCGAAGGCCACGGGGCCGCTGATCGACTGGACGAGCTTGGCAATCGGGCCTTCCCACGGCAGACCCGAGCCGCCGCCCTCGGTGGCGTTTGCCGCGTGCGCGGGTTCGGCACCAAAGAGAAGGGCCACGCACAGAGCGGCCATCAGCCAGAAGTAAGGGCTTGTCAGTACGGCCCGAGCCTTCGATGCGAAGGTTGGAGCCGACGACGCCACAGGCGAAGCGAACAGGGCATTTGTAGTCATGTGATGTTTTCCTAAAACGTTGTCAGTGTTGAGAAAAGTTGCAATTTAGTGTGCATTAGATTGACTATCTGCGTAGCGGACTACCCATGAATCTGATGCGCTTTGTGTATATATGACATTTCCCCTCGTTGAACTTGCTAGGGCTTCTTTTCCAAACCCTTCAGACAAATTAGTTAGCTCAGAAGGTTTTACGATTTGCAAAACACCATTTTCATGAGTAGCCGAAAGACCACCGCAAATTTCGCCTCTTGAGCTAACGCATCGGGGCAGGCTCTCGATTCCATCCCTTTGAATATCGTGGGCTATTCGGTCGGCAAAAGAGCGAGCCTGCGCAATATTGAAAATATTTATGCTATCTAAGCTAATTGTGCGGCTGGCCACGCCAGAACTTTCGGTAATGTGATCTAAAACCTGCCATCTAATAATCTCTGGTGTTTCGGAAAAAACATAGCGAGCATAGCCGTTGGCAAATGGAATGGTAATTAGCGCGATAATTAGGGGTACCGAGACAATGCCAATCCACTCCACACTACGGGGCAAAACACCACTTTTGGATTGCCATGACCGACATAGAGGGCATTTTGATGCACGATCATGAATCGATTCTTTGCATTTCAAGCAGGCTTTCATCGCAATATCTCTTTTTCATTTGTTGGTTGCTTTCGGCAGACGCCCTGGTTGGGCGGCTAGCGAAAGCCCCCTGTGTCAGGGGCTTTTCCTATGACTTGTTCATTTCTTTTTCTAGCTTGAGGCCGAGACCAACAAACACTGCTCCCAAAACTAAAATGCCAGCACCGACATAGCCGCCATAGCCGTATAGTGTCGCTATATCATAAGACTCTTTAAAAACATCACTTTCAGACGCACCTATAAAACTTAGCGCTCCAAAACCCAGTAAGTAGAAAATGGCGAAACATACAAATAGCGTCCCCATTACTTTCGGTGGATTTTCCCACATGGCTTCTCGTAAGCTCTCTGCGCTTTTTGTTAAAGAGCTAACAATTAGAAGCGCTACGAAAAGCCCTAGTACCAAGGCAATAACGCCAAAGAAAATAACTAATATCGTATTCATCGTGTAGTCCTCTTTTCCATTAACTTTCGCGTGTTTTGTGTAAACGCCATTAGTTACGAGGAGTCGTCCGTAGGTATAAACGAATACCTTCAAGTACCGGGAGCAAATCTACGTCTGCTATCGCTGGGTAATATGTAGCTAGCAGTGATCCGTCATCTTTTTTGCACACTTTGATCTGTATATGCACGTTACCTGAATGCGCAAGATCTCCGAAAAATAAACAGTCACCAGCTTCTTCCTGTAAAACAACCGGCTGCCCCGGTATGCGCAAGCTGTTAACTGTCAGGACACTGGTTGCATCAGCTAAAGCCGTTGATGTAATGAACGACGTAAAACAAGCAATTGCCATTATTGCTTCGCGCCTCTGAATCATTTCTGCCACCTTCGCGGGCTCCTTTCCTCGAAAATATTGACTGTCGTCAGCCAAGGGCGTTTCCTTTAACTTATTTCCAGTAACCTGGAGCAATCCAGTATGTGGTAGCCGCAAGCAGCACTACCACTACTAAAAGAACAGCCCCCCGAGTACCGTGTTTTTTAAAATGTCTGCGGAGCATGGCTTTTCCTCAACCCTTATGGCCGGGGCTGATGGTTAAGCGCCACTCATATTCCTGGGGCCTGGCTACCCCGCCAAGTGGCGAGGGCATATAAGCTATAAACGTCCGGCTGATAACTTCTGCTTCAATATTCCCATTCACCGTGCCCATCAATATGAGGTTGTCGCCTACGGCTGGAACTGGGGCGGCGTCGGGCAATTCAAATCGGCACTGCTCCATTCCAGATTCATCGCAGATTAAAATTTCCATCGTCGTGTTTTCCTCTATCGTTGCACAGGTACGTGGGCGTAGTCGGGAAAATCAGTTTTGATTTGTTCGATTGCCGCATCTATGGCCTTAGTGTCAGGCATCGACCGGAAGCCCCCAATGCCACCGCCCGCGTTGCGTGCTTCGCTATCCCACTCGTCGAAACGGTCGATTATGTGAACGCTTAGCAGCTCGCCGCGTCCATCCCGGAGCCAAACCTCATTCCACATTTTGTTACCCTTCTCAGGGCGCTGGGGGCCTGTGACGACGATGGTTGCCCCATTCAGCGAATGTTCACGATCACGCTCTGCCTGCCACTTTAGGTAAGAGTCCTTCTGCTGCTGGGTGATCTCGTTGGGGTCAATCCCTGCGAACTCCATCTGTTTGGCGGCTAGCCCAGGGATTCCCCCGCTTAAATCAGCGCGCCCGTTGAGACGGAAGCCCTCAGCGAAAATGATGTTGTAACCTGACGCGCTGATTTTGGTTCGGCTGCCCAAATGCTGGTACATAGCTGCCAGACAGGTTTCGTAGGAATACTGTTCTTTTGTGGCCATTAGATGTTTTCCTTCAACTATTGGAAAGTTCGTTAGAAGGGAATATTTGCACTGGACTTTGCAGCTTCCCACCCAAGCTCCCAGGCTGGGAATGTAGCTTCGTCATCACGTTGGTGTGGGTTTGATTCCTTTGCCTCTCCTGCATTGAATGCAGCCTGACCCTCGTCAAATGCAGCATCACCATAAATAAGCTCACGGTCGACGTGGTACCTCGGCCATTTTCGCTTAACGGTTAACCAGTCCCCAGCAAGCCAACATTGTAGGAAAGCTGACGGATCATCGGCCCGAGCTGCGAACTCCATGGCCTCGTGATAGATCATCATAGTCCTGCTTTTTGAATAACAAACAAGCATTTATCACCTTTATAATTTGCGACTTGACTACTTCCCGTCGTTAACATAGATGTTAAATTAACATTCATGTTAACGCGGAGCGCGCCCATGACGACTTAGGTCTTTTCCTTTAACTAATCACTTCAAAATTGTGACTGGCGACTTGAACCACTGCTTCTTTTTCAGCAAGAACTCATTTTCGTGCCCAATGGCCGCAAACTGTTCTTTTGATACATGAGGTATTAGCCTTTTTCGTACATCATCCGGCAACTGGTCTTTAGTGGCCACTGCTGCAACCCCCTCAGCCTCGGCAACGCCACTCACGAACTCTTGCCATCTTTCATGAATCTGCAATGCAGGGTCTAAATAGGGTAAGCAAGCGGGGAAGTCTTTAGACTCTAGCTCTTGGCAGGTTCCTTCTATCTCCGGCCAATCATCGCAGGCGAAAGACAACAGGTATTCGACACCATCACCCAATTGTTTCCAGAACCACACCGACTCGATAAAGTCACTGGGGCTGATGTTCTTCAATTCTCTGCTTATAGCCCATGCAAGCATCGTTGCATCATGCCGCAGATCAGGGTGGTTTTTAGTCATTTGCACGCTTTTCATTTAACTTTTGTGCTTGTTGAAGATTCCGAGAACCCCGGCAGGATTGATCAGAAAAA
>NZ_JBQSVC010000035.1:0-39072 GCF_052376035.1 Halomonas sp. AOP7-E1-9 | reverse complement strand
AAAAACGCTCGCGCTGGAGCGTGTCATCCAGCATCTCGGCACGCAGGCGCATACGGGTGATCGGTGTTTTTAGGTCATGAGAAATAGCGGAGAACAGCCGCTCGCGCTCCTCAATCTGCTCGCGTATGCGTCGCTGCATTCGATTAAACGCAATGGCAGTGGCCGCCACCTCTTTGGGGCCGCTCTCCTTTAAGGGGGGAATATCAAGGTCATCTCCCAACTGCCTGGCCGCGCGTGAAAGCCGTGCCAGCGGCCGGGTCACGCTGGTAATGCCCAGTAACGAAAGCGCCAACACGCTCAGCAGTACCAAAAGCCCTACCAGCAAACGCTCTTCAGAAAGCCAGCGATAGCCGCTAAAAATATCGGGCACACCCAGGAGCGTGGCAACGTAAAGCCAGGTGCCGGGTGAAAGCTCTAACTGTACGACTAAAATGGGCGGCGATAGCGGCTCCATCATCAGGCTGTGCTGCCCCCAACGGGGCGGCAGGTCATAAAGCAGCACCTCGTTATTGAGTACGCGCAGATTTTCCGGACGCGAAAATTCGACGACGACATCGTCAATATTAAGCTCGCGAGTGAGCACCGAACGTACGTTGTTCACGACGACTTCTTTTTCCAGCCCTGAGCCAATATCGTTGACCATGAGTCGGCGCTCGTTAACGCTCACAAAAAAACGCGTGCCGCCCATATTACGCAGCTGATCAAGCACGATGTGACGATAATCCACGGGCAGTGAGCGGAAAAACTTCATGGTGGAGGCGATGCTAAACGCCATATTAGTAGATAGCTCATCCAGCTGGGCCAAATGGCTGGAGCGCACCTGGGATGTCCAGATCGCGTAGCTGGCCCCTTGAGCCACCAGCACTCCTGCGATCATGATAATGACAAAGCGCCCACGCAGAGAGGCGGGCAGCCAGCGGGCCAGCCTACGTCTAATGCCTCTCCATCCTGTCGCTTTCACGTTAATGCATCTACCTGGGCGGTTAACACATAGCCCGCCCCTCGCACCGTGCGGATCAGTTGTGAATGCTGAGCATCTTCGCCCAACCGCTGGCGAAGCCGACAAACGTGAACATCAATGGAGCGATCAAACGGCGGCGCGTCTCTCCCCCGGGTCAGCGCATAGAGATCATCCCGCGAGAGCACCGTGGCAGGGTGTTCCAGAAACACTTGAAGTAGTTGAAAATCGGCCCCTGAGAGCGAGGTACGCTCACCCTTCTCGTCAATCAGCTCTCGCGTCATGCGATCCAGCTGCCACTGACCGAACCCCACCCAACGCGCTTGCCCTGTGGGAATAGGCGCCGCATCACTGCGCGTACGCCGCAATACTGCTTTAATGCGCGCTAACAGCTCGCGGGGGTTAAATGGCTTGCTCAGGTAGTCATCAGCACCTAACTCCAGGCCGAGAATTCGATCAGTCTCATCAGCACTGGCCGTAAGCATAATAATCGGCACATCGCTATGCTTTCTCACATCACGGCAGATGGTAAACCCGTCATCGCCGGGCAACATTAAATCGACAATCAGCAAGTCGGGAGAACACTCCAAGCGCAGAGCATGCAGCGCTTCGGCGCCATCGGCGGTGAAAACACGATAACCGTGGCGACCCAGATAATCAGCAAGCAGCTCACGAATTTCCGGATCGTCATCGACCACAATCAAGGTAGCAGCGGGTGTCGTCATTGCAGCGGCTTTGGCCCTATGTTGTTGTCGTTCTGGGGCCATGATGATGGTCGAGGGGACCAGGCATCTCAAGTCCCCTTCGACTAATGATGGAACGGGCGCTAACGAATCTTCTTTTTAATGTCGCTTTCAGAGTGCAAATCGCTCGCGTAACAGCTCGGCCACACCGGCATCGCCGTGGTGGCCTATCTGCCGCGCGGCGTTTAGCCTGCCGGCCATTTCTGGGTGTGAGTTAATCATGAAGTGCGGCTCGCCCACCAGGCTTAGCATCTCAACGTCGTTGAGGTTGTCGCCAAAAGCGAGGCAATCTTCAGGTGCAACCGAGAGGCGCTTGAGCAGCGCCGACAGTGCCACTCCCTTATTGACGCCTCCCGCCATAATCTCTAACGAATCGCTGGTTGAATAAGTCACGTGAAGCGAGCCATCATTAATTTCGCGGATGGCGGTTTCGACCTTTAACAGCGCATCGGGGCGCCCGCCGTAAAGCACCTTACCTATCCCCTCGGTAGGCATCTTCTCCGGCGGCACCACTTGGTAGACAAAGCCCGTGGCTGCATGCATTTCCAAATGGCTGGGCGACTCAGCATCTATGTACCAGGCATCGTCCAGGTAAAGGCTTAACCGTACATTGTCCGGGCGCGGCAATTTAATCAACGCGGCAGCCTGAGGGGACCCGACATGGTAGGCCGCCAGCAATTGATCGTTAGGGTCGTGTGTATAGGCACCGTTACTGCTGATTAAATGGATGGGGACATTGAGCTGATCTCTAAAGACACGCATATCGGCGTAGTGGCGTCCTGATGCAAGCACCAAGTGATGCCCCTGGTTTACCAACGTTCTTAAGACCTCAATGGTATCTTCGTGCAAGCGATGGTCGCGCCCCAACAGGGTGCCATCAAGATCAGAAGCAATCAGCCGTGGTGTCATAACGTGCGCTCTCCATTAATGAAACATCAGCTTAACCGATCCTCCTCAAGCTATGTAACACCTTGATACTATCTAAGATACTATCTAACTAACATCAACTTCCACGGCGGATAATTGGCGCAGCCCCTGGGAATCCGTATAGTGGCAAGCTACTCTCGCCAACTGATTGATCTCATGCTTCAGAATAATTCTATGCTTGCTCAGCTCAAGCAACAAATTCGTGATACCACCCCGCGCGCTGAAGGGGTGATTAAAGCCACCGAGAAAGGCTTTGGCTTTCTCGAAACCGATAACGGTGAATCCTACTTCGTGCCGCCTCCCGCGATGAAGCAGGTGATTCACGGTGACCGCGTAGAAGCGGTGATTCACGAAAACGGTGACAAGAAATCGGTTGAGCCTGAAAAGCTGATTGAAGCCGGTCTTGACCGCTTTGTGGCGCGTGTTCAAAAGCGCGAAGATCGTTTGGCCGTCGTCCCTGATCACCCTTCTATTCGTAATGTGATCAAGTCACGTATCAAAAACAGCCTGGATGAAGCCAGCATTGCCGATGGTGACTGGGTGGTTGCCCGCCTGGTTCGCCATCCGCTTAAAGAGAATGACCGCGGCTTTTTTGCCCAGATTGATGAGCTGGTCGCCAAGTCGGACGACCCTGCGGTGCCATGGCGCGTCACACTTGCCCGTCACGCGCTGGAACAGGACTGCCCCGATGCGGGCACCGAATGGCCATTACACGAAGAAGGCCTGACCCGCGAAGACCTTACCGAGCAGCCCTTCTTCACTATCGACGGTGAAAAAACCCGCGATATGGATGATGCGCTACACGTCAGCAAACGCGCGGAAGGCGGCTGGCAGCTAAGCGTCGCGATTGCGGACCCCACTGCCTATGTAGAAGAGGGGCATGCCGCTGACCTGGAAGCACGTACCCGCGCCTTCACCGTATACCTGCCGGGCCAAAACGTGACCATGCTGCCTGAACAGTTGGCCGATGACCTGTGTTCGCTACGCGAAGGCCAAGAGCGCCCGACACTCGCTTGCACGTTGGTTATCAATGCCGACGGCAGCTTGGGTGACTACCGCTTCTTCGCGGCGAACGTTAAATCGCACGCCAGGCTCGTGTATGACCGCGTTTCTGACTGGATTGACGGTCAAGGCGATTGGGCACCCGAAGATAACATCGCCGAGCAGCTTGCTGCGCTGCAGGAACTCACCGAAGCACGTACCGCCTGGCGCAACGAGCACGCACTGGTCTTTAAAGATCGCCCCGATTACGTTTTTGAGCTGGACGCGGCAGGCAATGTGCTGGCGATCAATACCGAAGACCGGCGTATCGCCAACCGCATGATTGAAGAGTCGATGATTGCGGCCAACGCCTGCTGCGCGGACTTCCTGGCAAGCCACATCGGCCACGGTATCTTTAACGTGCATCGTGCCTTTGAGCCCGAAAAAGCCGAGGCGGCGCAAGAGTTCCTGGCAAGCCAGGAGATTACCGTTGAGCGTGAAGCGTTAACGGAACTGGATCACTACAAAGAGCTTAAGCGCGCGCTTGAGAGCCGCGATGACGCTTGGCTGGATGCCCGTCTGCGTCGTTTCCAGGGCTTTACGAGCATGTCTGCTCAGCCCGGCCCGCACTTTGGCCTTGGCTTGGCTGCTTACGCGACCTGGACATCGCCGATTCGTAAGTATGGCGATATGGTCAATCACCGTTTGATCAAACGCGTACTGAAAAGCGAACAGGCCCCGGCAGAAGCAAGCCAGGCGTTAACCGAGCAGCTCACCGAGCGCCGCCGCCTAAACCGGATGGCCGAGCGTGATGTGAAAGACTGGCTCTACGTGCGCTTCTTAACGCCTGCGGCGCAGAACCAGGACACGTTTGAAGCTGACATTATGGCGATTAACCGTGGCGGAATGCGCGTACGCCTGATTGAGAATGGCGCTACCGCGTTTGTTCCAGCTCCCTTGATGCATAGCGACCGCGACAAAGTGGCTATCGATGATAAAGAGGGACGCATTCAGATCGAGGGTGAAGAGCGCTATAAACTGGGCGATAGCCTGCGTGTTGCGCTGGTAGAAGCGCGTGAAGAGACCCGTTCGCTGGTGGCACGCCCCGCCTAAAGTGTCTGCCCGCCCATATGGGCGGGCTTATGACCTCGGCAATGTGACAGGCAATAGTCTGTTGCCGCTTGCTTCAGCGGTCATCAAAATGACACATTATACAGGGGGCGCCTGCAGCCCCCTGCGTTTGCAATCATAAGTCGCCCGCTCAACTATCAGTGGTTCGAGGAGGTATCGGCGTAGTGCATATTGCCGACATGACCATGTTTTATGCGCCCTCCAGTGGCGGCGTACGTACCTATCTTGATGCCAAGCGTCATCGCTTGAACGCCCTGGCCGATGCTCGCCATACCCTGCTGGTGCCTGGCGAGCGCCATGTGTATATAGCCCAAGATCATCGTGTTGATGTGCCCGCAACCCCACTGCCTTTCAGCAATGGCTATCGCTTCCCATTGACAAGGCGTCCTTGGCGGCGAGCGCTTAATGAGGTGCGTCCGGACCTGATCGAAGCCGGCGACCCGTATACCGTCGGCTGGGCGGCCATCGCAAGCGCCCGTGAGCTTGATATCCCGCTGATAGCTTTTTACCACTCCGACCTACCCACCATGATCAGCAATCGGCTAGGGGGCTGGTCACGTTCGTTGATCAATGGCTACATCTCGCGGCTTTATGATCACTATGATCGCGTCCTCGCTCCGAGCCGTGTGATGGCAGAGCGACTCGAAGGGCTGGGTATTAAGGAGGTTCGCGTTCAGCCGCTGGGCGTAGATCTCACCACCTTTCGTCCTGAACTTCGCGATGAGCAGGTCAGGGTCGAACTGGGGCTTGATGATGACACACGCCTGCTGGTTTTTGCCGGGCGTGGCTCGCAGGAAAAAAACCTGTCGATCCTGCTGGAGACCATGCGCCGCCTGAAGAGCGGCACATCCACACAGCGCTATCATTTACTGATGATCGGCTCCTCAATGCCGACTCAGGTTCCCGACAACGTAACGGTCATCAATCATTTTTTCCCGACCGCCGAGATTGCACGTTATTTCGCCAGTAGCGATGCGTTGTTGCATGCGGGCACCCAGGAAACCTTCGGGCTGATTGTGCTGGAAGCCATGGCTTGTGGCATTCCGGTAGTGGCAGCCCGCGCCGGTGCGCTGACCGAAAACGTTCCCGAAGAGTGCGGAATGCTATGTCGACCACTGGACAGTGAAGATATGGCTCGCAGCATTCAGGCGCTTTTCGAAAACGATGCAAAAGCCATGGGCCGTCGCGCGCGCGCGCATGTAGAACGCCATCATGACTGGGATATCGTCGTGCAGGGGGTTATGCAGCACTATCGCGAACTTCTCGGCATTAGTCATACGGCAACGGTGAGCGCACAGCATGGCTAACAGGGAATTTGCACTGGTACTCCATGACATTGCCCCCATCACCTGGCCGGACTATCGCGCCTTTGTCGAGGAGGTCGATAGCATGGGAAAAATCCCCATGACTTGGCTTGTCGTGCCTGACTTTCATCATCGCAGTAACACCTTTAAAGACACCGACATGCTGCAGCTTCTGCATCAGCGCAGGGAGCGCGGAGACGAACTGGCGTTACATGGTTTCTATCACTGCGATGATGCGCCCGCCCCCCGCACGCCGCGCGATTACTTCATGCGACGGCTTTATACCTATGAAGGTGAGTTTTACCCGCTCAGCTACGCTGATGCGCTTGAACGTTTACAGCGTGGCGTCGAACTTTTTCGTGCTCAAGACTGGCCACTGGAGGGATTCGTTGCGCCTGCCTGGCTTTTAGGCGAAGGCGCACGGCAGGCACTGAAAACCCAAGGGTTTACCTATACCAGCGACCCCGGCCAGCTGTACTTTCTGCCAGACTACACACCGATTAAGGCGCCCTCGCTAGTGTGGAGCGCACGCAGCCGCTGGCGGCGCGGTATGTCCTGGGTCGTTAATGAGCGGGCCAGGCGTCGTCATCGTCAAGCGCCACTGATTCGCCTGGGGTTACACCCCGTGGATATGCGCCATGCTATTTCAAGGCGCTACTGGCTGACGACGATTCGGCGCCTGTTAGAAGAAGGCTATCGGCCCACCACCAAGATCAGTTGGTTACAGCGCCATTGCAGTCAGCACGATACTGGCACCTTGTCATCACGTATGGGTACCCGCCTTGAAAACGCTCGCCCAGCGCCAAACCCACCCCTGAATAATTAAACGCATGCAAAGAACACTCTGGCTGCTGACCGCAGGTCTCATCGCTGTTATGGCCATCCCCCTATTATTGGGTGGCACTGACCTTATCCATCTACTTGCCGGGTTTCCACCAAGTCTGTTTGCGCTGATGCTGTGCATGATATTGGTCTGCTGGCTGCTTAACGGTGCCAAGCTGCGTGTTCTACTGGCGGGACGCGCCGGCAACATGGGCCTGATGCGTGCAACCGGTACGGTAATGGCTACTGAATTCGCCATTTGCGCCACGCCAGGGGGAAGCGGTGGGCCATTGACACTGATCGCCCTTCTCACGCGACGTGGCGTACGACCCGCGCAGACCACTGCCATTTTTGCTGTAGACCAGATCATTGACCTGCTGTTTTTTCTCTGTTCGATGATCGCGATGATGATTTATGTCATCACGCGCTCCATTGATGCCCGCCTAGGATGGATGTTGGTGGTGCCCATGGCACTCTTGTGCCTGGCGCTGCTCGGCGTCGTTCTCATAGGCCGCTATCATCGTCGCGTACTAATTGTGACCGGCCGCCTACTGTCTCGAATGCGTGTCAGTGCACGGCTTCAGCATGCCATGGTGCGCCGTATCCTGCTCTTCAAGCAGGCCTTTACCGAAACCCTTCAGTTGCCACGCTCCGCGCTGGCCTTGGCCTTCGGATTCGGGATCGTGCACTGGATCGTGCGCTACAGCATTCTCTACGTTACGCTGTACGGCCTTGGACAACATCTGGACTGGGCATGGACCTTCCTGGTGCAGATGCTCTCCATGGCGGCTGGCCAGCTGACCCTGCTGCCCGGCGGTGCTGGGGGTGCAGAGCTCTCCTCGTCGGCCCTGCTGGCCCCTATAGTGGGTCAAAGCAGTGCGGCAGCCGCCATCTTGATCTGGCGTGCCATCACCTACTATTTTTATCTGATCGCCGGGGCACCGGTATTTATGCTGATGGCAGGACGCCCGCTACTCAGAAAAATTCTTGAAGGGCGCAAGCGTGAGGCCGAGGAGTAAAGTGACGGCGGTGCAGCCAACTTGAAGATACAAAAAAGGGGTGCCAAACGGCACCCCTTTTTGATCCGCTTGCCAGCTTACCAGCCCGTCACTTCTTTCAGTGCGTCGCCGATTTCTGCCAAAGAACGAACGGTTTTAACACCGGCGTCTTCCAGAGCAGCAAACTTCTCGTCAGCCGTGCCTTTACCACCAGAAATGATGGCGCCAGCGTGGCCCATACGCTTGCCAGGAGGTGCAGTAACACCGGCAATGTAAGAAACCACTGGCTTGGAAACGTGATCCTTGATGTAGGCGGCTGCTTCTTCTTCAGCCGTACCACCGATTTCGCCGATCATGACGATCGCTTCGGTTTTCGGATCCTTCTCGAACATTTCCAAAATGTCGATGAAGTTGGAACCCGGAATCGGGTCGCCACCGATACCGACACAGGTAGACTGACCGAAACCGTGGTCAGTGGTCTGCTTAACGGCTTCGTAAGTCAGCGTACCAGAGCGGGAAACGATACCCACACGGCCCGGCTGGTGGATGTGACCCGGCATGATACCGATTTTGCACTCACCTGGCGTAATAACACCCGGGCAGTTCGGGCCAATCAAACGCACGCCCAGCTCGTCGCATTTTACTTTTGCGTCGAGCATATCAAGCGTAGCGATGCCTTCGGTGATGCAAACGATCAGCTTGATGCCAGCGTTAGCGGCTTCAAGGATTGAGTCTTTGCAGAACGGAGCCGGTACGTAGATAACGCTGGCTTCCGCGCCTGTTTTCTCTACCGCTTCTTTAACAGTGTTGAAAACTGGCAGGCCCAAATGCTCCTGGCCGCCTTTGCCCGGCGTAACACCACCGACCATTTGCGTGCCATAGGCAATCGCCTGCTCGGAGTGGAACGTGCCCTGGCCACCGGTGAAACCCTGGCAGATGACCTTGGTGTTCTTATCGATCAGGATACTCATTACTTGCCCTCCGCCGCTTTAACAACCTGCTGAGCCGCATCGGTCAGACTGGTAGCAGCGATGATGTTCAGACCGCTGGACGCCAGTTTCTCAGCACCCAACTCGGCATTGTTACCTTCCAGGCGAACCACGACCGGCACGTTGACACCCACTTGCTCAACGGCACCGATAATGCCTTCAGCAATCATGTCGCAACGTACGATACCGCCGAAGATGTTAACCAGAACGGCTTTCACGTTGTCGTCAGACAGGATGATCTTGAACGCTTCTGCTACGCGCTCTTTGGTCGCGCCGCCGCCAACGTCCAGGAAGTTAGCCGGCTTGCCGCCACTCAGGTTAACGATGTCCATGGTGCCCATGGCCAGGCCTGCGCCGTTTACCATGCAACCAATGTTACCGTCGAGTGCGACGTAGTTCAGTTCCCACTTCGCTGCATCGGCTTCACGCTGATCTTCCTGGGAAGGATCGCGCATGGCCTGCAGGTCCGGGTGACGGTACAACGCGTTGCTGTCGAGGCCCAGTTTGGCGTCGAGGCAGTGCAGGTTGCCTTCGTCAGTGATAACCAACGGGTTGATCTCTAAAAGCGCCAGATCCTTGTCGTGGAACAACTTGGATAGGCCCAGGAAGATCTTGGTGAACTGTTTGACCTGGTCGCCTTTCAGGCCCAGAGCAAAGGCCAACTCACGCGCCTGGTACGGCTGTGCGCCAACCAGCGGATCAATTTCGGCTTTAAGAATCTTTTCCGGCGTCTCTTCAGCAACCGTTTCGATTTCAACACCACCTTCGGTCGAGGCCATGAAGACCACGCGACGGGTAGTACGATCGACAACGGCACCGAGGTAAAGCTCATCGGCGATATCAGTGCAGGTCTCTACCAGAATCTTGGCAACCGGCTGACCTTGTTCGTCAGTCTGAAAGGTTACCAGGTTTTTGCCCAACCACTGCTCGGCAAACGCCTTCGCTTCAGCCGGATCTTTGATCAGCTTAACGCCACCCGCTTTACCACGGCCACCTGCGTGCACCTGGGCTTTAACTACCCACATGTCGCCGCCGATCTTTTTGCAGGCTTCTACTGCTTCTTCGGGAGTGTCCACGGCAAAGCCTTTAGACACTGGTAGACCATAATCAGCAAACAGCTGTTTGCCTTGATACTCGTGAAGGTTCATCGATTCATGCCATTGGTTGCATGTGACTCGAACGACAACCCGTTTTAAAAACGGGCTGTCCCCGTACTTTCGCGCGCTATTTTACAACATGCCCGAAAGTGATGCGCCACCTAATGGTGGCGCCTGGTAGTTACCGCTGAACTTATTTGCGCTTTTTACGATTAGCCATGTGGATTGCATGGCCTTCCACCGCGAGAGCCGCTTCATGAATAGCTTCAGAAGTGCTCGGGTGGGCATAGCAGGTCAACGCTAGATCTTCAGCGCTGGAACCAAATTCCATCGCGATAACGCCTTGGGCAATCAGCTCACCTGCGTGCTGACTGACGATGTGCATACCCAGAATGCGGTCTGTTTCGGCATCGGCAATAATCTTGGCCATACCTTCAGGCGCATTGTTGGCAAGCGCACGACCGTTGGCAGAGAACGGGAAAGAGCCGGTTTTGACTTCAATGCCTTTCGCTTTGGCATCTTGCTCGGTTATACCTACCCACGCGACTTCAGGCGAGGTGTAGATAACGCTGGGGATGGCGTCGTAATTCATTTCAGCTTTATGGCCAGCGATAATGTCAGCGACCATAACGCCTTCTTCAGACGCTTTATGAGCAAGCATTGGACCACGTACACAGTCACCGATTGCATAAACGCTCGGGACATTGGTACGGCACTGGTCATCAACGAAGATAAAGCCACGCTCGTCAAGCTCAACGCCTACGCCGTCGGCAATCACGCCTTGCGTATAAGGACGACGACCCACACAAACAATCAGTTTGTCGAAGGTCATTTCCTGTTCGCCGTCACCGTCGGTGTACTTAACGACGACTTCGTTGTCCTTGACCTCAGAACCGGTCACGCGTGCGCCCAGTTTGATGTCCAGACCCTGTTTCTTGAGCAGCTTCTGGGTCTCTTTGGCAATCGCGCCGTCAACCATCGGCAAAAAGCTGTCCATGGCTTCAAGAACGGTCACGTCAGAACCTAAACGCTTCCAAACGCTGCCCAGCTCCAGGCCGATAACACCGGCACCGATAACACCCAAACGCTTGGGTACTTCGGTAAACTCAAGTGCGCCTGTAGACGTCACAATCAGGTCGTCGGTCAGCGGCGTCGGCGGAATTTCAACCGGCACGGAGCCTGCGGCGATAACGATGTTGTCAGCCGTGTAGGTCGTGGCATTGCCATCGTGGTCGGTTACTTCAACTTCGGTAGACGAAGTAACTTTACCTTTACCTTCCAGCGAAGTAACACCGTTGGCCTTGAACAGTGCGCTGATGCCGCCAACGTTTTTGTTAATGACCGAGTTTTTGAACTCGAGCATTTTGGCGATGTTAGCCTTCGGCGCGTCAATCTCGATGCCAACTTCAGCAAAGTGATCACGTGCTTCAACAAACTTATGTGAGGTTTCCAGCAGCGCTTTGGAAGGAATACAACCGACGTTCAGGCAGGTGCCGCCGTGAACAGTCTTGCCTTCCTTGTTAACCCATTTTTCAACACAGGCTGTTTTCAGGCCCATTTGTGCTGCGCGGATAGCAGCTACGTAACCGCCAGGGCCGGCGCCGATAACGATCACATCAAACTTGTCAGCCATGTTGGCTCCTTTAGCTCGGTGCTCTTCTCCCGTCTTTACAATGCCGAGAGAAGAGCGGTGTGCGACTGCATAAGAAGGGTGGCGCGTATCGAAATATCAATACGCAAGGATACGTGGTCTACGTACCTTAGACGTCCAGCAGCAGACGTGCCGGATCTTCCAGCAATTCTTTAAGCGTAACCAGGAAACGTACGGCGTCTTTGCCATCAATCATACGGTGATCATATGACAGTGCCAGGTACATCATGGGGCGGACTTCAACCTTGCCATTAATAGCCATCGGACGATCCTGGATTTTGTGCATCCCCAGAATAGCCGTTTGCGGCGGGTTGATAATCGGCGTCGACATCAGAGAACCGAACGTACCACCGTTGGTGATGGTGAAGGTGCCGCCGATCATGTCGTCCATGCCCAGCTTGCCGTCACGACCACGCTTACCGAAATCAACAATTGTTCTTTCGACATCAGCAATTTTCATGCTGTCGGTGTCACGCAGTACGGGAACCACCAGACCACGGTCAGTGGATACCGCAACACCGATATCCTGGTAACCGTGATACACGATGTCGGTGCCGTCGATAGAGGCATTAACATCCGGGAAGCGTTTGAGAGCTTCAGTTGCCGCTTTTACAAAGAAGCCCATAAAGCCCAGCTTGATATCGTGAGCTTTGAGGAAGGTGTCTTTGTACTGCGCACGCAGGGCCATGATCTCAGTCATGTCCACTTCGTTATACGTGGTCAGCATGGCAGCGGTTTGCTGAGCTTGTACCAGACGCTTGGCAATGGTTTGACGCAGGCGGGTCATCGGCACGCGTTTTTCAACACGCTCGCCTTCAACAGCCGCTGGGGCTGCTGCGGCGTTGCTCGGCGCAGAAGACTTGGCAGCACCTTTCTTGGCGGAGCCATCTTTAACGGCTTTTTGCACGTCTTCTTTTAGAACACGACCGCCTTTGCCCGTACCTTCAATTTTGGCAACGTCAAGGTCGTGCTCGGCAACCAGCTTGCGCGCCGCCGGTGCGACGATCTTGTCGCCCATTTTCTCATCGCTGGCGCCATCGTCAGCAGAGGCGGCTGGCTCTTTATCAGCCGCTGTTGCTACGTCGCTACCGCCACCTTCGGTGAAGACCGCAAGAATTGCTTCGGACTCTACCTGGCTGCCCTCTTCGGCTTTAATTTCTGCCAGCGCACCGTCAGCAGGCGCAACCACTTCCAGTACGACTTTATCGGTTTCGATATCAGCCAGTACTTCATCGCGCTTAACCGCTTCACCGACCTTTTTGTGCCAAGTCGCCACGGTGCCTTCCTGGATAGACTCAGGGAAGCTCGGCGCTTTTACATCATGCTGCTTGCCGCCGCTGGCTTTCTTCTCTTCTGTTTTCTCTTCTTTCTTTTCGTCTTGCTGGTCAGCTTTCTCGGCTTTCGGCTCATCAGAAGATGGCTCTTCTTTTTTACCGCTGTCGCCTGAGGCGCTGCCTTCACCGATTTTGCCAAGCACCTGCTCAGACGCGACGCTTTCGCCCTCTTCGGCCATTACGTCAGTCAGGGTGCCCGCTTCAGGTGCCACCACTTCCAGCACCACTTTGTCGGTTTCGATTTCAACAATCAGTTCGTCACGCTCGACGCTGTCACCCGGCTTTTTATGCCACGTAGCCACAGTACCTTCGGCAACGGATTCCGGAAAGGTTGGCGCTTTGATCTCGGTAGCCATGTCGTTTCCCTTATGGTGTTCTCTAAACCCGGTGGGCGCTTTACAGATTGAAAGCGTCTTCCACCAGCTGGCGCTGCTGTTCAGTATGGACGGACATATAGCCCGCTGCCGGCGCGGCAGAGGCAGGACGTCCTGCAAATTTCAACTCGCGTCCGAGGCCATCTTTAAGCATATCGGCCACTGTACGCATGTGGTGCTGACTGGAGTACCAAGCGCCCTGGTTCAACGGCTCTTCCTGACACCAGACAATATCTTCCACATTGCCATACGCCTGGAGCACTTCCAGAAGTTCTTCTTTCGGGAAGGGATACAGCTGCTCAAGACGAATGATCGCCGTATCGTTACGCTCGTTTTCTGCACGCCAGGCGGCCAAGTCATAGTAGACCTTGCCTGAACACAGAATCGTACGCGTTACGTTTTCAGCGGCCAGATCCGCTTGATCCGGCAATACCATTTGGAATTTGCCGTGAGCAAGATCTTCAAGGCTCGATACCGCTTCCTTGTGACGCAGCAACGACTTGGGCGACATAACAATCAGCGGCTTGCGCAGCGGACGAATCACCTGACGACGCAGCAAGTGATAAATCTGCGCAGGTGTCGTCGGCACACAGACCTGCATGTTGTGCTCAGCACACATTTGCAGGAAACGTTCCAGTCGCGCAGACGAGTGCTCTGGGCCCTGGCCTTCATAGCCATGGGGTAGCAGCATCGTTAGGCCACATAAACGGCCCCACTTGCTCTCACCAGAAGAGATGAACTGATCAACGACCACCTGTGCACCGTTGAAGAAGTCACCAAACTGGGCTTCCCAGATAACCAGGTCATTCGGCGCAGTGGTGGAGTAACCGTACTCAAACGCCAACACAGCTTCTTCCGACAGGAAGGAGTCGTGAATGGTGAAAACCGGCTGACCATCGGCCATGTTTTGCAGCGGCACGTAGGTAGAGCCATTTTTCTGGTTATGAACCACAGCGTGACGGTGCGAGAACGTACCGCGACCCACATCCTGACCGGTAATCCGGATCGGGTGCCCTTGGTCAAGTAACGTGGCGTAGGCCAGCGTTTCAGCAAAGCCCCAGTTCATGGCCATGCCACCGGCCTGCATCTTGCGGCGGTCTTCGTAAATCTTGGCTACCTGGCGCTGCACTTCGACCCCATCCGGAATCTCGCACATTTTCGCAGCCAGCTGCTGAAGACGCTTCATGTCAAAAGACGTGTCCGCATCGCCCGTCCACTCATGCCCCAGGTACGGCGCCCAATCCACAAACAGGGATTGATTGGGTTCCTGAACCAGTGCATTGGCAACGTGGTTACCCGCGACCAGGTCATCGCGATACGTTTCCATCATCGCTTTGGCGTCATCTTCAGATAAAACGCCCTGGTCAACCAAGCGCTTAACGTAAACCGTACGCGTCGACGCATGATCCTTGATTTTGGCGTACATCAAAGGCTGCGTACCGGACGGCTCATCGGCTTCGTTATGCCCACGGCGACGGTAGCAGACCAGATCAATAACGACGTCTTTTTTGAACTGTTGACGGTAATCCAGCGCCACTTGGGTCGCATGGATAACGGCGTCAGGATCATCACCATTCACATGGAAGATGGGCGCCTGGACCATCTTGGCAATGTCAGTACAGTACTCGGTCGAACGAGCATCCATGGGGTTGGACGTCGTAAAGCCCACCTGGTTATTGATGACGATGTGAATCGTGCCGCCGGTCTTATAGGCCCGGGTCTGAGACATCTGGAATGTCTCCATGACCACGCCCTGACCCGCGAAGGCAGCATCACCATGAATATTGATGGGTAACACCTTGTCGCCAGCAGGATCCTTGCGGCGGTCTTGGCGCGCGCGTACGGAACCTTCAACAACCGGTGCGACAATTTCCAGGTGCGAGGGGTTGAACGACATGGCCAGGTGGACTTCGCCGCCCGGTGACATGACGTTGGAGCTAAAGCCCTGGTGATACTTCACATCGCCAGAACCACGCTCAATCACCTTCTTACCATCAAACTCATCAATCAAGTCAGCCGGGTTTTTGCCCAGAATATTGACCAACAGGTTGAGGCGACCACGGTGCGCCATACCGATAACGACTTCCTTCGTACCATAACCGCCAGCACGCTGGATAAGCTCGTCCATCATGGGTACAAAGACTTCACCACCTTCAAGACCAAAGCGTTTGGTACCTGGATATTTGGATGCCAAGTAAGTTTCCAAACCTTCAGCAGCCGTCAGACGCTCGAGCACATGCTTGCGAACATCGTCACTAAACTTGGGAGCACTGCGCACTGATTCGAAGCGCCGTTGTAGCCAGCGTTTCTCTTCTGTGTCCACGATATGCATGAACTCACAGCCGATGGAGCGACAGTACGTCTTCTCCAGCGCGTCCACGATCTCACGCAGTGGTGCCTTATCAATACCCAGGAAAAACGAACCGGTCTGGAACTCGGTATCAAGATCAGCCTTCGTCAGCTGATGGAATGATAAATCGAGGTCAGGGACGGGGGTAGGATTACGCAGCCCAAGCGGATCGATATCAGCCTTTTGATGACCACGGAAGCGATACGCATTGATCAACTGCAGGACTTTCACCTGCTTTTTGTTCTCACCGCTATCGGCAGCGGCAACTACCCGGCCCGGGCGGCTTTCACGACCTAGCTGGTAGAATTGATCACGAGTCGGGCTTAGTGGAACATCGTGGGAGGCACTGCCCTCGGAACTCGGTAGCTGGTCAAAATAGCTACGCCATTCGTCAGAAACAGCATCTGGATCGGCGAGGTACTGCTCGTAAAGCGCTTCCACGTAGTGGACATTGCCACCACTAACGTGAGAGGAACGCCACATTAACTCCATTATGCCTTGTTGCATCTCTCGGTCACCCTACACTGATGGGGTGGTATCGGCATCGCTGCAAAAAACAACGACATCGCTATTGCCCTGCCGGCGGGGCGGAACATGTACCGGCGGCACCGACCAACGGCCGGAAGCCCTACATAATTGCTATTTCTTAATTACTATTTCTTAACTGCTATTCTTACTCAGTTCATGCTCAAAAGCCGGTACTCGCAGCACCGGCTTTTAAACTTGACTGCTCATAAAGTGCGGCGACGCGCCGCACCTTATGACAAGCCCTATGATAACAAGCGAAGCGCCACGATTTAAGTAGTAAAACGAGACTTGTTGCGTGGCAATCGCTTTTTATTGACTCACAAGACGTTTATGTTGCATCTGCGAGCAGCATTTCGCGAATTTTACCGATGGCCCGCGTCGGATTTAAGCCTTTCGGGCAAACCGCTACGCAGTTCATGATGCCGCGGCAGCGGAACACCGAGAACGGATCTTCCAGGCTGGTCAAACGCTCGCGGGTTGCGGTATCGCGCGAATCCGCCAGGAAACGGTAAGACTGCAGCAAGCCAGCAGGTCCTACGAACTTGTCCGGGTTCCACCAGAACGACGGGCAAGACGTAGAGCAGCAAGCACACAAGATACACTCGTACAGGCCATCCAACTTTTCACGGTCTTCGGGCGACTGCAGGCGCTCAATGGCGGGCGCTGGCGTTTCATTTTGCAGGTACGGCTGAATACGCTCGTACTGCTTATAGAAAATCCCCATATCCACAACCATATCGCGGATAACCGGCAGACCAGGCAGCGGGCGCAGGATCAGCTTGTTGTTTTTCACAACATCTGACAGCGGTGTAATACACGCCAAGCCGTTTTTGCCGTTCATGTTCATACCATCAGAGCCGCAAACGCCTTCGCGGCAGCTACGACGGAATGCCAGACCGCTGTCCTGTTCTTTCATCATATGAAGAACATCCAGCACCATGACATCGCGCCCTTTGGTATCAACCTGGAACTCCTGCATATAGGGCGCGGAGTCGGTTTCCGGATTGTAACGGTATACGGATACCTGAAGATTGGACATTATAACTCCCTCTCGTCAATGCGGAGTTTAGTAGGTACGAACCTTGGGTTCGAACGTATCAACAGTTTTCGGCTTGAAGTTGACGTCGCGCTGCTTCAGCTCTTTGGTGAGCGGGAAGTAGAGCGAGTGTTTCAGCCAGTTGACGTCGTCACGGTCTGGGTAATCGTAACGTGAATGGGCACCGCGGCTCTCTTTACGCTCAAGGGCAGCAATTGCCGTCGCTTCGGCCACTTCCATCAGGTTATCAAGTTCCAGCGCTTCTACACGGGCCGTGTTGAAAGCATTGGACTTATCAGGCAGGTGAGCATTGGCAATACGGCTGCGCAGGTTGGCAAGCTTCTCAACGCCTTCCAGCATGTTTTTCTCTTCACGGAATACACCGAAAGAGTTCTGCATGATGTCCTGAAGCTCTGCTTTCAGCGCAGGAATGCTCTCACCGCCTTCCGACTCGTTCCAACGAGTAATACGCTTCATCGCTGATTCAATATCAGACTCGGAGGCATCCAGGTACTCAATACCTTCGTTCAGCGCGCCTTCAATAAACATACCGGCGGCACGGCCAAACACCACCAGGTCCAGCAAAGAGTTTCCGCCCAGACGGTTAGCACCGTGAACAGATACGCACGCTGCTTCACCACAGGCGAACAGACCGTTGATGATCTGGTCGTTGCCGCTTTCGTCCTGCAGAATCGCCTGACCATGAATGTTGGTCGGAATACCGCCCATCATATAGTGGCAGGTCGGCACGACCGGGATCGGGTCTTTCGCTGGATCGACATGAGCAAAAGTCTTTGAAAGCTCAACGATACCAGGCAGACGCTTGCTCAGCACCTCTTCACCCAAGTGATCAAGCTTCAGGAAGACGTGGTCGCCCTTCTCGCCACAACCGCGGCCTTCCAGAATTTCCATGACCATGGAACGCGCAACAACGTCACGACCCGCCAGGTCTTTCGCGTTGGGCGCGTAACGCTCCATAAAGCGCTCGCCGTCTTTATTGATCAGGTAGCCACCTTCCCCGCGGCACCCTTCGGTTACCAGCGTGCCCGCACCGTAAATACCGGTCGGGTGGAACTGCCACATTTCCATATCCTGCATCGGGAAGCCCGCACGCAACGCCATACCGATACCGTCACCCGTATTGATCAGGGCATTGGTGGTAGATGCGTAAATTCGGCCAGCACCGCCAGTCGCCAATACAGTGGCTTTGGATTTAACGTGAACAACTTCGCCAGTTTCAATGCACATGGCGATACAACCCACCACGTCACCGTTGCCATTCTTCACCAGATCAACCGCGTACCACTCATTCAAGAACGTTGTATTGTTCTTAAGGTTGTTCTGGTAAAGCGTGTGCAGCAGTGCGTGACCGGTACGGTCTGCCGCCGCGCAAGTACGCGCCGCCTGGCCGCCTTCACCGAAATTCTTGGACTGGCCACCGAACGGACGCTGATAGATGCGGCCGTTATCAAAGCGCGAAAACGGCAGGCCCATGTGCTCAAGTTCAAATACAGCTTTCGGGCCTTCAGAGCACATATACTCCGACGCGTCCTGGTCAGCGATATAGTCGCCGCCTTTAACAGTGTCGTACATGTGCCAGCGCCAATCGTCATTGGGATCAGAAGACGCGATAGCGCAGGTAATACCGCCCTGGGCAGAGACAGTGTGAGAGCGTGTCGGGAAGACTTTGGAAAGGACGGCTGTTTGTTTACCGGACTTCGCCAGTTCTAAAGCAGCGCGCAGGCCAGCGCCACCGCCACCGATAATAATGGCGTCAAACGTCAGGCTACGAAGGTTAGACATTTATCAAGCTCCCCACAGAATTTGAATGCCCCAAACCAGGTACACGAAGATAGCCAGAATAATCAGCGTCTGGGCACCTACGCGCAGGCCAGTGGACTTAAGGTAATCAGTGGTTACGGTCCACAAGCCAATCCAGGCATGTGCTGCAATGGATATAAAAGCCAGCAATGAGAAGATCCGCATCCACGTTTGGTTAAACAGGCCGCTCCAGGTGTAGTAGTCAAGGTCTGGATTAAACAACAGATAGGCCACCATAAAGACCGTGTAAACGGCCAGCACCACCGCAGACACACGCTGCATCAGCCAATCAGACAGTCCGCTTCGGCCAAAACTTGTGACGTTGGTTACCATACCCAAACTCCTGCCAGAATAATTAGAACGGCACTCACCACAACGGTGATCTGTGCTTTTTGCACACCACCTTCTAGTGTCACACCAATATCGGCATCCATTAACAGGTGTTTAATCCCTGCTACAAAATGGAACGCCAGCGCAGAAAGCAGTCCCCAAGCAATGAACTTGGCCAATAAATTATTGGCAAGTGCGTTGCTAACGGCATCAAAGCCTGCTGGAGATGAAAGTGACTTACCCAACGCCCAAAAAGCGAACACCAGGCCAACGAACAGAATAACCCCCGTAATACGGTGGGCAATCGACGTCAGTGCCGGAAGTGGGAAGTGTATCGTTGTTAGATCTAAATTTACGGGTCGTTTGCTATTCACGGCTTATACACACTCTCTTGGCCCGCTCTGCGACAGGTCGGGCATAGCCCGAGCGGGCAGTGGTTGCTGGAAGGGGCTCGGCCGTTTGCCAAGTCGGGCACGACCACCTACCTGCCGGTCGCGCGCCGTGGATTATAAGAACCTTCGCCCCTGCTGACAAACCGAACTCGGACCTAACTCAATTATGTTGCAAAAAAAAGCAGCCCGCCCGAGTCGATTTTGCAATGCAGCATCGATATAGTGACAGAGTCACGATAATTTGATAAGCCTGTTAAGGATTCGTCAAATCTCTGACACCTGGTTACTATAGCTATCATTTGCCATATACAAAAATTGTCTAAGATAATAATTTTGCATAACCATACACGCGCCACCCATGCCTAGCGCTTTGCATAATTGACAAAATGTCGCGCGCTCTTATAGTGGGCAAACCTTTTCGCCGGCGCGGCATGCGAAACAATGACTTTACGTCCCAACCCGAATCCGAAAGGAGGCCAACATGGCTGACAGGAAAGCAACATTGACGGTAGACGGTCTTGATAAAACGATCGAACTACCCATGTACTCCGGCACCCTTGGCCCAGACGTTATTGATGTCCGTGGCTTAGGTGCGGAAGGCCTGTTCACCTACGACCCTGGCTTTATGGCCACCTCTTCTTGCCAATCTGCCATCACCTATATTGACGGCGGCAAAGGCGTACTGCTGCATCGCGGCTACCCTATTGACCAACTGGCTAAAGAGTCCAACTTTGTTGAACTGAGCTATACCCTGCTTTTTGGTGAACTGCCCAACGACGAGCAGTACACGGACTTCGCTGCACGCATTCGCAATCACACGATGGTGCACGACCAAATCAACAACTTCTTTAAAGGGTTTCGCCGCGACGCGCACCCCATGTCAATTATGTGCGGCGTCGTAGGCGGCCTTGCGGCGTTCTACCATGACCACATGGATATCACTAAAGAAGAAGACCGCACTATTAGTGCTATTCGCCTGATCGCCAAAATGCCTACTCTGGCGGCCATGTCGCACAAGTATAATGTTGGTCAGCCGTTTAATTACCCGCGCAACGACCTGAGTTATGCAGAGAATTTCCTCTACATGATGTTCAGCAACCCGTGCGAAGAGTACAAGATCAACCCGGTTTACGCGAAAGCGATGGATCGCATTTTCATGCTACATGCCGACCATGAGCAGAATGCTTCCACCTCTACCGTACGCTTGGCAGGCTCGACCGGCGCCAACCCCTTTGCCTGCATTAGCGCTGGCATTGCGGCACTATGGGGCCCGGCACACGGCGGTGCGAACGAAGCCGTACTGGCGATGCTTGATGAGATTGGCGACGACTCTGAAGAGAACATCCAACGCTTCATTGATAAGGCAAAAGACAAGGAAGACCCGTTCAAGCTAATGGGCTTTGGTCACCGCGTGTATCGCAACTTTGATCCCCGCGCCAAGGTAATGAAAGAGACCTGCGACGAAGTACTCGCCGAGCTGGGCATGGCGAACGACCCGCAGCTTAAAATTGCCAAACGCCTAGAGCAAATTGCGCTTGAAGACGAATACTTCATCGAGCGCAAGCTTTACCCGAACGTCGACTTCTACTCTGGCATTATTTTGAAAGCGATGGGCATCCCCACCAATATGTTCACGGTAATCTTTGCCGTATCACGCACGATTGGCTGGATCTCCCATTGGAACGAAATGTTGAGCGAAAGCTATAAAATTGGTCGTCCGCGCCAGCTTTACACTGGCCATGACCAACGCGATTACCCGTCGAAATAATTTTCGATGGTTTAATCTTCAAGAAGGCCACCCACGGGTGGCCTTCCTTGTTTAAGCGTCTCTGCTTGTATATGACCGCTCTCCAAGCCTAATAACTCCCGCAAGCCACTCCCTCTAAACACGTTCGAATACGTGCGCTAGACGCGCATTCTGACCTCATTAGCACGACATCCAACAACGCCTCTCCAAACGCGCATGCTTCACCTCATCAATAGACGAAAACGCCAGTCAAAAAGCGAGCAAAAGGCCGTAATAGCGCTTGACTTTTTTAAGAGCCAGGTTGGAAAAATGTTTTCCACACTATCTGTGGATAACCTTGTTCATAACCTCTCACAAATGCCCCTGAATCGCCATGAACAGTGACCTCCCCTTAAATTGGTCATTTTTTGACCTCATGTAAGTCACTGTTTTTAAACAAGATAAGTTAATTCGAATATTTTTCGCGGGTGCAGCACAGGGTTGTGCACAACCTTTAGCAAGGACCACCAAAAGTGGACAAGTCAAGCGAAAATACCACAAATAAAGTGAGGATTTAGCGGCTCAGCTAGATAACAGGCAGGAAAAAACGCAGCAAATGAAAGAGTTCATTACTACATCAATATGGGGATAGAAGAGTATAAAAGAGATGGCGTCCCATAGGGGGTTCGAACCCCTGTTACCGCCGTGAAAGGGCGGTGTCCTGGACCACTAGACGAATGGGACGTTACGACAAACAAACTAAATGGTGGAGCCTAGCGGGATCGAACCGCTGACCTCAACACTGCCAGTGTTGCGCTCTCCCAGCTGAGCTAAGGCCCCACATGTCCTGAAGACGGAGCGTATAATACTGATTACGCTCGTCTTCGTCAAGCGCATTAATACCCCAGAAAAACGCCAGACGCCTAACGTCAATGGAGAATGGCGTTTCCTGCAGCCATTAGCTGAACGACTTACAGATCGCGGTACTCTTTTTCAAAACGTTTCGCTTGTTTCTTGGAAACGCCACCCAGCACATCAATAGCGTTGCGCAGACGCGCACGAGTGATATCGGACCCCAGAATCGCCATGGCATCCATAACAGACGTGCTTGAGCTACTGCCTGTAATCGCAATAAAAATCGGCGCCAAGAATACTTTCATTTTAAGCTCGAAATACGCTGACAAGCTCTTTACTTCGGCCAGCAACGCTTCTTTATCCCAGGCAGGTAGCACCTCGAAGCGCCAGACCAGGAACTGCAGCAATTTCACTAACTCGTCTTTCTCCAGCTTAATACTGGCGAAGTCATCTTCTGTAAGCGTAGGTAAGCCTGAGAAGAAGTGCCCGGCTAGCGGCATGATTTGTGAAAGTGTTTCTACGCGTGGACGTACCTGGGGCAAAATTTGCCTTACATAGGCATCATTAAACGCCCATTCGCGCAGCGCAGTAAGCAGCGCATCATCATCCAGGTCCTCGCGGATATAAACGCCGTTGAGCCAGGTAAGCTTCTCAAGATCAAACACCGGGCCGCCCAGCGATACACGCTGAATATCAAACTCGGCCATCATATCGGGTAAGCTAAATTTCTCGCGCTCATCCGGCATGGACCAGCCCATACGGCCAAGGTAATTGGTAACCGCTTGAGGTAAAAAGCCCATCCGACGATAGAAATTAATCGACGTGGGATTTTTACGTTTGGACAGCTTGGATTTGTCGGGATTACGCAAAAGCGGCATATGGCATAGCTCAGGCATTTCCCAACCAAAGTATTCATATAACAGCTGGTGTTTGGGTGCAGAGTTAATCCATTCTTCGCCACGCAGCACATGCGTGATTTCCATTAAATGGTCATCTACCACATTCGCCAAATGGTAAGTAGGCATGCCGTCCGACTTGAGCAGTATCTGCGCGTCAACTTGTGCCCACTCCACTTCAATCGTACCGCGCAGCATATCGTTTACTACACAGACACCTTCGCTGGGCACGTTCATACGCACGACATAAGGCCAGCCTTCCTGCTGCCGGCGTGCAGCTTCTGCGTCATCCAAAGCCAGGTCACCCGGCTTGAGCGCCAGATGCAAGCCTGCTGCCTTACGCGACTCACGCAGCTCATCCAGCTCTTCTGCAGTGCGGTAGCATTTAAACGCATGGCCAGCGTCCAGCAACTGTTGAGCATGCTGCGCATAAATATCGCCACGTTCGCTTTGGCGGTACGGACCGTGTGGGCCGCCAACGTCAGGCCCCTCATCCCACTCCAACCCAAGCCAGCGCAAGGAGTCCAGAATCATCTGCTCTGACTCAGGCGTTGAGCGTACGCGGTCCGTATCTTCAATGCGCAAAATAAACTGCCCGCCATGCTGACGCGCAAAGCATAAATTGAACAGCGCAATATACGCCGTGCCAACGTGGGGATCCCCCGTCGGGGAAGGTGCAATGCGAGTACGAACGGTCATCAAGACATCCTTATAGCGAGAAAGCGTAGCGATATTATACCTACCCTACGCATAACCAACAGCGCTGTAGATGGAACGACTTTCATATTAAAGCGTCTTACAAAAAGTAATACGGTTATAAGATTACAAGATGCGCGACACTGAACAATCGCTTAGTATGGCGCGGCGTCGATGATCGGCGATCATGCTTATAAAAAGTGCTTAAACGCACTAAGCGTGCTCACATCGCTGCAACTGTGGTTGAAGTAAACTTAACGAGCTTACACAGCTCAATTATAGGAAATCGAAATGGAATCGCTAGGCTCACGTATTAAGCAATTGCGTCTTAGGGCCAAGCTCAACAAAGCTGCCCTAGCACGTAACGTTGGCGTGTCGGATGTTACTATTTCCTACTGGGAATCAGGTGCAATTAAACAAATTGGTCACGAGCGTTTGGTCGCTCTAGCCGAGGCGTTGGATTGTTCACTTGCTACCTTGCTGGAAGGCGACACCGCCCCTCAACTGTTGACGTTGAAACACACTGGCCCCCTCCCCTGGGAACAGGTGCAAGCAACGACAATTACCGTTCCACACCATTTAGCGTTAAATATCGACTGGAAAGCACCCTGTGTTATGGCAACGCCAGATTCAGGCACTGACTTTTCACCCGTCGCAGCCAATGATTTACTGCTGCTGGGCCCGACGCACGTATTTCATAAAGCCGGGCATTATCTTGTCAGTCGCGATGAGCGTTTTGTACTTGAGCACTTTGCAAAAGCGCCTTCTGACGTAGAAATACATGCGGTACTGCTAGCCCATTGGCGTTCTGTCTAAAGCATCTACATCCCCGTAAATGTTAATGCACTTCCACCTGGTCACGTGTTCGTCTTGGCTCCTCCCCCACCAAGAAACGGCGTGAGTAGGTGGCCACTTGACCCAACCCATGGCGGGATTGGCTAACCAGCTCTCCCGCCAAATTCTCCCCGCGATTACCGATCACGGCTTGTACGGTTTGAGGCTGCACACTGGCTTCGGAAAGCTGCACCTGTACGATATAGCCACCATCCGGCAAACCGCTTCCTGAACCAAATGGACCGGCAATAAAGCCTCCGTCACTAACCCGCGCACGCGCCCTCCAGCGCACACGACTCACTTCGCGCTCGACAATAACCTGCACCTGCGCCTGATCAGGTAGATTGGTTTCTCCCTCCACCATCAGACGCCGATCAGGGCGCAAGGCAACCGATGTCGAAATAGCGACTTCCAAGGGTACGATGGTCGCAGGCTCTTCCGCTACAGAAGCGTCAGCCGGTTGCGTGCTGGTAGCTGTCTGTTCAGATAAATTACGCGGGGGTTCGTCTTCGGAATCGCTGCATCCTGCAGCCGACATCGTCACTACCAATAATAGGCCAAAGCCCGTTTGTCGCTTATACCCTGTTCGTAACTTACACATAGTGCTTCCTCAAAAACGGCGGCTTCCAGACTATCACTGCCACCTCCTGGCAGCAGTGAATTCGATCACTCATGAAGCATCGGGAAGAGGAGCGATGGCGGTCATAAGCAAGGTGCCGTTTGGGCTACTTCATTTCAAAGCCACGCTGAATCAAGAAGTCACGCATATGGGGTCGTAGTTTGTTATCAAACAGCGGCTTCAGGTTTTGTGACCAATCGGAGTCTTTATTGCCACTGCTACGCGACTGATAATACGCCTGCATGGTGTCATCAAACGCTTGCACCTGCGCACTGTCGTCGCTGTAGTAGTCTTCTTTTAAGATCGCTTCAACCGGCAGGCGGGGCTTTACCTCCGGTTCATGAGACGGATAGCCAAGGCACATACCAAATACAGGGTAAACATGCTCAGGCAGCTTTAACAGATCGCTAACCGCTTGGGGGTTATTGCGAATGCCGCCAATATAACAGATGCCCAGCCCTTCTGATTCAGCAGCTGTCGCAACATTCTGCGCCATTACGGCAGTGTCTACCGTGGCTACCAACAGCTGTTCTGTCATCCCTCGAACAACGTTGGAACCCGCCCGCTCTGATGCCTCGGTTGGGCGCTTCATATCGGCACAGAAGACCAGAAAGTCTGCACAACTGGCAATATAAGACTGGCCACCCGCTAACTCAGCAATCTGTTCGCGATTAGCCGAATTTGTAACATGAATAACCGTATAGGCTTGAACATGACTGGACGTTGCCGCGCCTTGACCCGCTTGGATAAGTTCGATCAGAAGCTCACGTGCAATCGGCTGATCCTTGAATTTTCGAACTGAACGGTGGGATTTCAAGAGTTTAATAACGTCGTTCATGGTACCTCGCCTTTATAAATCAGTATCGCTTATCAACACTAGAATCGCACAGCCGCACGCTAATAGCCTACTGCTAAACGCTTTTATCCAATAAGCGCAAACATGGGCTTGCTTAGCGAAGCTGGCTGTCTTTACTACCTCGGCGATTATAGCTGCTAGCGTTCGACTGTTTCTTGTCGTGCTCGTTCTGGCAAACAACGCACAAGCGAACCCCGGGGACTGCAAGGCGGCGCGCCTCAGGAATCACCTCATCGCACTCCTCACAATACTTACGGCTTTTGCCCTGCGGCAGCCGACTGCGGGCAAGCTCGACAGCATCATCCAGTGTTCTTTCGATTTGCTCTTGTTCGGCACCCTCTTTTGCCCATCCGCCTGCCATTATTGAATTCCCTACTCGCTGGTTTATCTATCAAGGTAGCAGCTATCGGCAGGTCACGAATATTCCACTAATGGAATCGCTTAGCGTTAAGAAATTTTCTTTACATACAAGGATGTTGTAGCGCTTCAGGCTATACTCTTTGATAATCCCCTGATGAAACATAACGATGCCAGGAAGCTGCCATGAATAACATTAAATCTGATGCCTATGGTCAAGAGTGGAATGCCGGACAATATGCGGAAAATGCCCATTTTGTTCCCAAATTAGGCAGTGACGTCGTAAAGCTGCTCTCGCCACAACCAGGCCAGCGCATTTTGGATCTGGGCTGCGGCGACGGCGTACTAACCGAACGTTTAATGCATCTTGGTGCTGATGTATTAGGCATTGACTCATCAGAGGAAATGGTGACAGCCACACGCCAACGCGGCGTTACTGCTCGCGTTGTTGATGCCCATGAGCTTCCGTTTGACCACGAATTTGATGCCGTTTTCAGTAACGCCTCACTTCATTGGATGCTGGATCCTCAGGCTGTTCTTTCTGGCGTTAAGCGTGCTTTAAAACCGGGTGGGCGGTTCGTGGCTGAGTTTGGCGGGCACGGTAATGTCGCGGCTATTTGTACCGCGCTCATTGCTTCGCTTCAGTTTCGGGGTATTAGCGCTCGCGGTCGGCACCCCTGGTATTTTCCGACCACAGAAGAGTACGCGCACCTGCTGCAAACGGTTGGTTTTCAGATAGACTCAATTGAGCTGCTTCCACGTCCCACCGCGTTACCGGCGGGGATGGCAGGCTGGCTTGAAACCTTCGCCAATCCGTTTTTACATGGATTAGAAGATGACCTTCGAGACTCAATTATGGATAACACCATGATTCTTCTTGGTCATAGCTTAAAAGATGGCCAAGGAAACTGGACAGCAGATTATGTCCGCTTACGCGTCTCAGCCCACGTATAACCTGTTACAGGCCGCCTGCCAGAGCAACATGCTTGTAGCCCTGGCAGGCATCCAGCCCCCGTTCTTAAAACAGCTAGAGTAGTTAAAACAGTTAAAACGGTTAAAACGCGTCCCACTCCTCAGTTGCCCTCTCTTTAGCAATACTCTCTTTACCAACACTCTCTTTTACGACGGCTTTTTTCGCAGGTAGTTGGTTTGATGAGGTGATAGGCGCCTGCTCATCTAGCCGAAACGTCGCTATCAACGTGGCTAATTGTTGCGCCTGATCTTCAAGCGCGCTGGCTGCACTACTGGTTTGTTGCACCAGGGCAGCATTTTGCTGCGTGACCGAGTCCATTTCAGTGAGTGCGGCATTAATCTGTTCAATGCCCCCATCCTGCTCACGACTTGCCGTGGATATCTCGCTCATCAACGTGGTTACCTGCCCAATCGCCTGCACCGTTTGTTGAATCGTATGTCCACTGCGTTCAGCCTGTTCCGCGCCGCCGTTAATTTGTGATGTTGTTTGCCCAATCAAGTCACGAATTTCTTTGGCAGAGGCGGCACTGCGCGTAGCCAACGAGCGAACCTCACTGGCAACAACCGCAAACCCACGCCCCTGCTCCCCGGCTCTAGCAGCTTCAACCGATGCATTAAGGGCGAGGATATTGGTTTGAAAAGCAATCGAGTCAATAACCCCGATAATGTCGTTAACGCGGTTTGCGCTGGATGCAATGTCACGCATCAACTGTACCGTGCGCTGCACTTCTTCGCCGCTAGCTTCCGCTGATTGAGAAGCAGCAATCGACAGCTGGTCTGCAGTGTGAGCGGTTTCTGCGTTTTTGCTTACGGTCGCTGACATTTGCTCCATGCTGGAAGCTGTTTGCTGCAGCGCAGATGCCTGCTGCTCAGTGCGCGAAGAGAGGTCCTGACTTCCCGATGAAATATCGCCCGCGCCATTAAAAACACTCTCGCTGCTACTGCGTAGAGAGTGCACCAGTGCTTTCAGCTTGGCCTGCATGTCCGCCAGGGCGCTGAACAATTGGCCCACCTCGTTACGCCCTCGCGCTTCAATGCGGTCGGTCAAATCTCCTTCGGCAATGGTGGCAAAATGCGCTATTGCCTGGTTAAGCGGGCGCACGACGCTGTGCATCATGGCCATACGGATAATAGTAGCGGCCACTAACGAAAGGATGAGCAACGCTAACGCAATCACGCCGACCATTTGGGTCAAATTCCCCACCTGCTCGATCACGCGCTGTCCCCGCGCTTCGGTGTAAGCGATAAAATCGTTCATGGCCTCATCCAGCCGTACACCACTCTCGCCTAATGCCTCCTGGTGACGCTGCACTTGGAACGGCGGAGCCTCCAGCAGGGGCACAATGCCGTTGGTAACAAATGCCTCGTAGCTTAAAACAACAGCCTCATGGTAGCCGGCAAGCTCACTTTCTTCTGGCACCGACAACGCACTGAATTCATCAAAATTCGCCTGGGCCATTGCTACGGCCTCAATCGCCAGTTGAAGGCTTTCCAGGCCTTTATCAGGATTGCCTTGCGTACTGAAGCTCGCAAAACGGTCCAGGAACGTTTGTGCTCTGAGTGCATTGACTTGGGTACGGTTGGCAAGATTGGTTAACCGAACATTGACATCGGCTAACTCCTCAAGCGCTCGGCCGCTGGTGTGATTGGCATAAAACCCCAATCCACTTATCAGTCCTATCATCAATACCATCAACGCGAGCGCTGCGGTCAAAGTCCACTTAATAGAGAGATGTCTCATCCAGTTGATTCCCTTGCCGTTTATGGTTGTTCATTACTATCGGCAAGAGTAAACCAAGCTGAAGTACTTTATGTGCCACTATCGACCTATGTATAACTAAAAGGTATAAAAAAACCCACCATGGCTCAGGCCACGATGGGTAAATACCGACGCTTTTTTTAAACAGCGGTATTTTTAAGGGTTGCCATATCAATCACGAAACGATAACGCACATCGCCTTTCGCCATGCGCTCAAACCCTTCGTTGATATTATTGATATCCAACATTTCGATATCACACGTGATGTTTTGCTCGGCACACAGCGTTAAAAGTTCTTGTGTTTCAGCAATGCCACCAATTAAAGAACCTGCCACGACGCGACGCTTGAATACCAGATTGAAGGCTTCAATAGGAGGCTCGATAGGCTCCAGCAAACCAACAAGAATATGCGTACCGTCGTATTTAAGCGCCTTTAGGTAAGGATTTAGGTCGTGCTGAACGGGTACGGTATCCATCATGAAGTCAAAGCTCTCAGCCACGGCTTCCATCTGTGCTGGGTCGCTTGAAACCACCACATGGTCGGCGCCATTACGCCTGGCTTCTTCTACCTTGGCATCGGAACGGGTAAAGACGGTCACTTCTACTCCAAGTGCTTTGGCCAGTTTCACAGCCATATGGCCCAAACCGCCCATACCGATAACGCCCAGCTTATGTCCTTTGCCAATACCAAAGTGCTTAAGCGGCGAATAGGTAGTGATACCTGCGCACAAAATAGGGGCTGCAGAGGCAAGGTCGATGCCATCAGGCATGCTCAACACGAAATGTTCGCTCACCACGATGCTATCGGAATAACCACCCTGGGTAATCGTGCCGTCCTGGCGGTCTTCACTACCGTAGGTCATGGTGGACCCTTCCTGGCAGTACTGTTCAACACCATCGTTACAGGCACTACAGGTGCGGCAAGAATCAACCATGCAGCCAACGCCAACTAAATCGCCTGCTTTAAAACGGCTCACTTGACTGCCTACCGAGGTTACTCGGCCTACAATTTCATGCCCCGGCACGACCGGGTATTGGCTCATACCCCAATCGTTCTGAGCAAAGTGCAGGTCGCTATGACAAACACCGCAGTAAAGAATTTCTATGGCGACATCATCGGCACGCGGTTGACGACGCTCGAATGAAAAAGGCGCTAACGGTTTATCCGCCGCAAAGGCAGCGTAGGATTTAGCTTGGCTCATCAGATAAAACTCCTTAAATCGGTGATCCTCGTGACCGTGAGGACGCCTGACCATTATTCGCCGATTAAACCGCAATAACGATGAGCGAAGCTCCGTATTTTTTGCCTATTCCTACAAATCACTGTGATAAAATAACAAAAATAAGCCGATATTATGGCACTATTATCCGAAGTCACCCATTTTTTGCACGTTTATGGCAGGTCTTCATGAGTTCGTTGCTTCCTACCTACCCGCCCTTGGCGCGCACTATTGCAGCGCTAACCAAGGCAGACGGCATCACCCAGTCGCATCTACCGGGCGTCTCGCTGCTCTGCCTTAGGCGCCACCAAGTGCGCACTCCGCTACTGTATGAGCCCAGCCTGACCGTTATCGCCCTGGGCCGGAAAGTAGGCTATCTGGGCGATCGTGAAATTCACTACAATCCCGGCCACTACCTGGTACAGACCCTGCCGCTGCCGTTTGAGTGTGAAACTCATGGCTCACCCGAAGCGCCGCTGCTGGGCATTTCGGTAAAGCTGGATCCTGCCCTGTTAAGCGAGATGGTCATGACCATGGGCGATACCGGCGCACCCGCTCTTTCTCCCAAGCCCATGGCGTCGGTTGCCATGACAGAAGGAATGCAGGATGCCGTTACCCGCTTGGCAGACACGCTGAAATGCGAAACAGAGTGCGCGGTCATGGGGGTGTCGCGTATCCGCGAGGTGGTTTTCGAGGCGCTGAAAGGAGAGCAGGGGCCCGCACTCAGGGCGCTGGTGAACGGCCAAGGGCACTATTCACGCATTGTGCAGGTGCTATCGAAGCTTCACGTAAGCTTCGCCGATGAGTTTACGGTTGAACAGCTGGCTCAGCGAGCCAGTATGAGCGTTTCGACGTTCCATCACTATTTCAAGCAGATTACTCGCGTCTCGCCTGCCCAGTACCTGAAGCGGCTACGGTTGATAAAAGCCCAGCAGCTTCTGTCGCAACAGGATCATAATGTCAACCAAGCGGCCTTGGCGGTCGGCTATCGTAGCGTGCCGCAATTCAGCCGTGACTATAAACGCTACTTTGGCGAATCTCCCCTGCAACATCGCCGCCAGGAGCAGATGCTGCAAGGGTAGTTATCGCTTACTTGGCTAGCTCACTTGGCGAAATTACTTTGCAGACTTACTTTGCAAATATTTGGCTCTTGTCCTTGAACGCCTTGAACTCTAGCGCGTTACCACAGGGGTCGAGCAGGAACATGGTGGCTTGCTCGCCCACTTCGCCTTTAAAGCGTACGTAAGGCTCGATCACAAAAACGGTGTTGCGTGACGTCAAGCGCTCAGCAAGTGCTTCCCACTCCTCCCACTCTAAAATTACGCCGAAATGCGGCACCGGTACGTCGTGGCCATCTACCGGGTTGGTATGAGCATTCTCTTGGCTGGGCGTTTTAGGGTGGCCGTGAATTACCAGTTGGTGACCAAAAAAGTTGAAGTCGACCCAGTTGTCACTGGAGCGCCCTTCTTCCAGACCAAAAACGTCGTTGTAAAAAGCCCGGGCTAGCGCTACATCGTAAACCGGGATGGCCAGATGAAAGGGGGAAAGGCTCATAGTGGTCTCCTGCTCGCTATCGTTATGTAATGAGTGACACAAAGTGCCAACCCGTGATGATCATCCTAGGCCGAGCTTTATAAAAATAAAATCAATATCTTTTTAGCTCATTCACAAATATTATTTATCAATGATACGAGAGCTTAAAACCCTAACAGCCGTTGCTCAAGAAGGCACCTTTGCCTCGGCAGGCCAGAAAATTGGCTTAACGCAAGCGGCTGTTAGCGCACAGATGAAGCGGCTGGAAGAACAGCTGGGCGTTACCCTGTTTGCCCGAAAAGGGCGTGCGGCGGTATTAACGGCGCAAGGTCAGGAAGTTCTTCATCAGGCGCATACCCTCTTAGCCCTTTACCGGACACTTGGCGAAGCCAATACTGACAAGCCTGCGAGCACGCCGGTGAACATAGGCGCCATTGCCTCCATTCAGCGCTCGCTACTGCCCAGTGCCTTGGCCCGTTTTCACCGAGCCTATCCCGACTGCCGAAGCCACGTGGTGCCAGGGCTCTCCATGGCGCTGGTCAATCAGGTGGATGCAGGCGAGCTTGATATGGCGGCCATTATTCGCCCGCCTTTCTCACTGCACAGCGATTTACGCTGGACACCACTGGCCCATGAACCTTACCGCCTAATAGTCCCGGCCTTAACGGAAGGCGATGATTGGCGCGAACGACTCAGCCACGGACCTTTTGTGCGTTACGACCGCACCTCGTTTGGCGGCCGCCAAGTCGACCACTTTTTACGCGCCCAGCACTGCCATGTGCATGAGCTGTGTGAAGTGGACGAGCTGGATACCATTATCCAATTGGTGGCCAACGGCGTGGGCATTGCCCTGGTGCCAGAAGTAGCCGTCCTGCAGCCCTGGCCACCAGCGGTGCGCGCCATCCCGCTGGGTGAACATACGTTTCATCGGGATGTAGGATTGATTCATCGCGCAAGCAGCCAGTTAAGCGCCCCAGCTCGTGCGCTTGCCCAACTGATTTGTGAAGCTGCCAATCCCCACTATTGAATCCAAAAAAAACGCTAGCCCCTTAAAAAGGGGCTAGCGTTATCGACCGCACCTGACATGACACGCTAGTGCATTCAGGGCTTAAGCAGGCAAAACCTTACAGAGCAACTTCCTCTGTTTCGGCGTCCTGCTCTTCGCTTTGTGTATCAGCGTTTTCGTCAGCGCTGCTTTCATCACCGGCATCAGCGGCTTCTGATTCAGGCTGCACGTTTTCAACTTCCGCTTGAACGTCTGTATCTGTTTCAGCAGCATTCATCGGCTCGTTCAGCTTAAGCGCTTCTGCCGTGTATACCCTCATTTCACGCAACAGCTCCGGGTTTTCAGAAAGGCGCTGGCCGTAAGACGGTACGATTTCGGTCAGCTTTTCCTGCCACGCACCGTTTTGCACTTGCTCAGCAAACACGTTTTCCAGCAAATGCAGCATAATGGGTGGCGCAGTTGAGGCACCGGGTGAAGCACCCAGAAGTGCGGCGATTGAGCCGTCTTCAGCACTTACCACTTCGGTACCAAACTGCAGCAGGCCGCCACGTTCAGGGTCGTTCTTGATGATTTGAACCCGCTGACCGGCGGTCCAAAGCTTCCAATCATCGCTGTTCGCTTCAGGGAAAAAGTCCTGCAGCGCTTCAAAGCGGTCGTCATCGGACATCATTACCTGACCCACCAGGTAGCTCACCAGATTGAAGTTATGCAACCCCACCTGGGTTGTCGGCCAGATATTGTTAAATGTTATGGAGCCAAACAGGTCGGTCCAGGAGCCTTCTTTCAAGAACTTGCTTGAAAAGGTGGCAAATGGACCAAAGAACAGCGCAGGCTCGCCATCCAGGTTACGGAAGTCCAGGTGTGGAACCGACATCGGCGGTGAACCTTCACCGGCTTTGCCATACACCTTGATCTGGTGCTGGGCAACAACGTCAGGGTTGGTGGTGTAAAGGAACTGGCCACCCACCGGGAAACCGGCGTAAGCATCCGCTTCCGGAATACCAGATTCCTGAAGCAGCGGCAGCGCAGCACCGCCCGCACCAATGAACACAAACCGTGCATCAACGCTGGATTCATCACCGCTTTCCAGGTTTTTGATCGTCACATGCCAGGTATCGTCGTCATTACGCTCAAGGCCACGCACTTCACTGTTAAGCGAAAGCGTGAAGTTATCGCTATCGCCTAAGCCTTCAATCATCTGGCGAGTCTGCGCGCCGTAGTTAACTTCCGTACCCATCTGCATACGGGTCGCGGCAACCGGCGTATTCTCATCACGGCCAGCCATCACCAACGGCATCCACTCAGCGATTTCCTGGCGATCTTCCGAGTATTCCATGCCTTCATATAGCGGGTTTTCAGTCATGCGTGCATAGCGTTCGCGCAGGAAAGCAACATCATCTTCCCCCCATACCAACGCGTGGTGCGGCACTGAGTTGATAAAGGCTTTTGGGTCGCTCAAAATGCCTTGGTCAACCTGGTGGGCCCAGAACTGGCGGGAAATTTCAAACTGCTCGGTAACGTTAACCGCACGTTCAATTTCAACGTGGTCACCATCACCTGGCGTATAGTTCATTTCCATGAAGGCAGAGTGACCGCTGCCTGCATTGTTCCAGGCGTTGGAACTCTCTTCAGCGACCTGGCTCAGGCGCTCGTAAAGGTGGATATCCCAGTCGGGTTCTAATTCTTGAAGATAGGTACCTAGTGTGGCGCTCATGATACCGCCACCAATTAATACAACATCAACAGGCTCATCCGCCGCAACGGGCATCGCTGCAAACGCTAAGAGCGGTGTGCAGAGTAAAAAACGTAAATGTTTATGCATGTCATATCCTGATGATACAGAAATAACTTGCCGAAGCTGTAAATGCCCGACATCGAGGGGGTATTATTTGTCGACCAAAGTCTAACAAAATTACATCTTTTCGGAAACCAGCGCGATAGATAAGCCCAAAGGAAAGTAAGACATGAGACCTGAAGACCTTGAAAAACTGGTAACCCGCACGATGCCGTTCGGCAAGCACCAGGGCTGGCTGATTGCTGATTTGCCTGGGCCATATCTTAACTGGTTTGCACGGGAGGGTTTTCCATCGGGAGAGATTGGCCAACTGCTGCAATTAATGCAGGAAATTGACCATAATGGGTTAAGCGACTTGCTGGACCCGTTACGAAAGCCGTCTAAATAAGGTTACGCGTTTGAGCGCGACGCCAATACCTGCTGATATTCATGACGATACGCCTTGGCATGTTGCGTGGTGTCATCGGGAAAGCGCCCCAGCGCTACAGCCAGCTCAAAAAAACCAGCGGCGGGCATATTATCGCCCCGGCGGCTTACCACCAGCGCGGCGATAAACGGCTGATGGGTAGCAGCATCATCGCGCATAAGCTGCTCTAGCGCCTGAGCCACCCGCTGAATAGTACGTGGAGGTGTCAGACCCAACGCCACAGCCACTTGCTGATAGGTGATCGGTAATGTTTTTTCGGGTGCCGTGGCGAGTAATTGGCGCACCGCAGTGGCAACATCTGTCATAAAAATCCTGTTAATGACTGTCTCACGTACTGTCTCACCTGCTATCTCACGTACTGGCTTTATCGCTACTCGCTTTAACGCTGAGGCGGTCAGTGATTAGTGATTAGTGAACCTGGCTGTGCCTGGATCGGCCTTCACGCACGAGTATCTCCTCAGCATCCAGCGTCGCAATCGGTATCTCATGATGAGTGGGAATATCTCCCGTTAGTTGAAGCGCCTGATAGCGTAGCGCACACACGCGTAAAAACGAGGTGAAGTTACCCAGGTCGTGTCCGGCATCGATAGATTCATGATACAGGCGAGTAATCAGTTGAGCCGTATTCATACCATCACGCGTGGCGATCTCTTCCAAAATGAGCCAGAAGTAGTGCTCCATTCGCACGCTCGTCACCATGCCATCAATACGCAGTGAATGCGTCGCGCTGGACCATAACTCAGGATTAGCGTGAATAAAGAGTTTGCACATGGGTGTGATCTCTTAACGTTCAGGTAAGCCGTTAGCATAGCGGGCAAATACACTACGCGCCTAATTTCTGTTAGGTGCATGTCGGTTAGGCGCGTAGGCTTTGCTTTGTATGATTACGCTAACGACCCAGCGCTCACTGGTTTAGCAGCGCCATAAATTGAGCAAGCCAAGCTGGGTGGGCTGGCCAAGCGGGCGCCGTCACCAGATTGCCATCGGTTACCGCCTCATTTACCTCAATGCTGGCGAAATGTCCGCCTGCCAACTCAACTTCTGGCTGGCAAGCCGGGTATGCAGAACACTGTCTGCCTTTGAGCACGTTTGCAGCGGCTAGCAATTGCGCGCCGTGGCAAATCGCAGCGACAGGCTTATTGGCTTCAAAAAAGTGCCGAACCATCGCCAACACATCCTGATTCAAGCGTAGATATTCCGGAGCACGCCCACCGGGCACCACCAGCGCATCATAGTCAGCGGGATCGATACGCTCAAAATCGGCATTGAGCGCAAAGCGGTGGCCAGGTTTTTCAGAATAGGTTTGATCACCTTCGAAATCATGAATCGCTGTCGCCACGGTGTCGCCCGATGCCTTGCCAGGGCAAACAGCATCAACCTGATGACCAACGGCCATCAATGCCTGGAAAGGAACCATGGTCTCGTAATCTTCAGTAAAGTCGCCGGTAATCATCAGAATGCGCTTGCTGGTCATCTCCGTACTCCTTCTTGTTTTGTCGTTGCGCACACATTGCGTGTGCCACACAAGCCTAGCAAGCGCGTTTTCGATAGCGGTAGTACGCCATTACTACACTGATTTTTTTATAGCGAAAACACGCGGTCAAACCGGTAGATGCATAATGGCACGCTTTATGTGGCGCTCTTCAAGCCATAATTTGCCAAGGGTAAGGGGAAGCTTAAATCGGCGCTTGCCCGCCGCACCAGGATTAAAGAGCAGACGATCCCCCTGCCATTCATTGCGGGGCTTATGAGAGTGGCCGTGCAATACCACATCGCAAGGCGTCGCTTCATTAAAATCAACAAAGCGATGTACCAAGTGCAGCCGCCAACCATTCACGGTAAGCGACTGGGTGAGCGGCAATGACGCCAATAGGCGCTTCAATCGTTAATATGTGATGCTCAGGCTCAACGCACCAAGTCACTAATACGTTCCTTACCGTTCAAGAGCGTGAACTCCCTGTCTTTCAACGTAGGTGTTTTCACAACGTGCAGCAAGGCATGGGCAACATCTGCCCGGGTAATGGATTGTTCGGGGGATGCCTCCATCGTCCCGGCAAACCCGTGCGTTGCCTTCTCGTTAGTCAAGGGGCCTGGCTTAAGGATGACATGGGGAACCTTGGCAAAACGTAGATGGCTATCCGCTGCAAACTTGGCGGCCATGTAAGGGCGCATCTTTTCGGGTGCTTCAAGTGGATGTTCTGCGCGAATAGCACTCACCATGATATAGCGATCAAGCCCTTTTTCACTGGCGATATCAGCGGCTCTGATAGCACTATAAAGGTCAATTATGAGCGTTTTATCCGGTCCAGTATGCGGGCCTGAGCCAGCAGTAAAAATCACCTGATCGCAATCCTCGAAGGCGTGTTCAAACTCACCCTCAAGATCAGCCACAATGATGGGGATCTGACGCTCGCTGAACCACTCTGCTTGGCTTTCATCCCGAATCATTGCCTTAATCGGCTCCCCAGCCTGTTGGGCGAGTTCACAAAACTGTTTACCGATCTGCCCATTGGCACCTATTACTAATGTGGTCATGTTGCCTCTCTGGTTTACGTATATTCACGAGCTATTCATTAATCAGTGCAGCCACAGCTTGGAGAAATCAAGCCTTGAGCGTAAAACAGCGAACGTGCTTAGAGCACGCTTGCTGAAAGAAAACACTGCAACAGCATTAAGATAAACGTGTAGGTGTCTTGTGTTGTGGCAACGACAGTGCAGGTCTCATGCACACTCATAAGGTACTGGGCTCGGACCAGACTTGGTAGGCCAAGGCAAAAGCAGCTCCCTAAGCCGGGCGCTCAATAGCAAAGCGATCAGTGGCGCGAGCGTAGTCACTGCCCGCTAGTCGACCAATCGGCTTGAGTAAATCGACATCCACGTGACGGCCATCCCATAAGGTGTCGTCAATATGAATAGAGACTATCTGCGCCAGCACGAGCGTACCTGCCAAAGGCTGGTCACCAAAGCGAATCAGATCATAAAGCTTGCAACCAAAGGCAACTGGGGATGCAGCAATGCGTGGCACTGTGACGCCTGACATTAGAGTTTTCTCAAGCCCTGCAAGCGTAAACTCATCTTCCTCTCTGGGCAGGCTGGCACTGGTTGTATTCAATGCTTCAATCAGCGCTTCACTGCCAACATGCACTACGCACTCCGGCAACTCCTCTAGATTGCGCAGGGTATCTTTAGACTGCCCACTGCCATCCAGAAGTGGCGAAAAGGCCAAAACAGGCGGGGTTACACTTGCCACATTGAAAAACGAAAAGGGGGCAAGGTTGTCTTTCCCGCTGACATCCTGCGTGGCCACCCATGCAATCGGGCGAGGGCAGATACTTCCCGAGAGTAGACGGTAAATCATGCCAGCACTTAACGGGGAATCCTCTAATAAATAATCGCTCATTCGTTGATCCTTGATTGCCTAGCGTGAGAGTAGTATCACCTTATAACAGCACGCTATCGGCGCTGCTTTTTTCGATGATCTTACACCGACCAAGGACCTGCCAATGAATATCGTGATTTCTGATGACTACCAGGACTGTGTACGCCATTTGGATGCCTATGCAATGCTCAACGGGCACAACGTGACTATTTATCACGATACGCTGACCGATTTTGAAGCGTTGGTGGCACGGTTTTATCACGCGGATGCGCTTGTATTAATTCGTGAACGTACCCCTATCACTTCAGCGCTGCTTGAACGCTTACCCAATTTAAAAGTTATTAGCCAAACCGGGGGCGGTGCGGCCCATGTCGAC
>NZ_JBQSVC010000034.1:0-40486 GCF_052376035.1 Halomonas sp. AOP7-E1-9 | reverse complement strand
AAAAAACCGGCCTCCAAAGAGGCCGGTTCTATTAGGTCTGCTAGGCAGATTACTCTTAAAGCAAGGTTATTAAAAACCGGGCTTAGAAGAAGTAACGAACGCCTGTCAGCCAGTATGCATCGTCAGTCAGGTTATCAAACTGCTGACGTGTGCTGTCGTTGCCAGCTTTGGCATCGTTATCGTTAACTTCCAGGAATACGTCCATAGCACTGGAAACTTTGTAGTAACCACCCAGAGACCATGCTTTGCTGCTGTCCTGGCCGTCACGGTTGATGTTGTAGAAGTCACCCGTGAATGCCCAAGGACCGGTGGCATAAGTAGCACCCAGACCAACCGTGTTGTAGCCATTTTCGTCATTCACGCCCATGCTATCTTTGTAGCCTTGGTCGCCATTATTCTGACGGTTCTCATAGCCTAAGCGTGCAGAGAACTGGTCGGTGAACTCGTACTGACCGATCAGGCCGTACATCATTTTTCCGTTACCACCGCCACGACGTACGTCTTCAACAAAACCCAGACCTACAGTAACAGGGCCTTGCTCATAACGAACACCACCTTGCGGCGCTAAAACGTTACCTTGCTCAGTAGTTTCTACGCCTTCAACCAAACCACGCTCGCTGTAGTTTTTCAGCTGCAGGAAGGCAGTGAAACCAGACAGTTCAGGCGTGTAGTAACCAATAGAGTCGCCGCGCGACTGCTTGCCGCTACCAGCGAAGTGCAGGCCATTGTTGATGTAAACATCGAACGGGCTGGAAACGAACTGCAGGTAGAAGCTATCGAAGTTACCAGCTTGGAAGGTACCGTACTGCTGGCTCTGAATACCCAAGTAGCTCTGACGCAGTTCGTCAAAACCGTTGCCAGCGTCTTCTTTGCTGTTAGCTTTGAAGCGCCACTCAAGACGACCAAATGCAGTCATGTCGCTAGTGATCGCCTGGCTCATGCGCAGACCAAGACGCGAACCAACGTTTACGAAGTCACCGCTGCGGTTGATACGCTGGCCTTCGTCGTTGTACTTAACACCGCCGCCTTCAACACCCAGACCGATACGGCCATAGATGTCCAGCTTGGTGCCGTCCTGGTCATATACAGTAGCTGCTTGAGCGGCAGCCGTGGCGCTCAGGGCACCGATGATAGCAGTCGCTAAAAGTGTCTTTTTCATGATATAGGTTCCTTAACTAGCTTACTGTTTCGATCGTAGCTGCCGGGCTTATATGGGCCTTCAGCAGTTGGCTTGCGGGCCGTACTCGTTTTCTCATCCTCTGGTTTTTCCCAGTGGTATGTGGCACGTCCTCGAACAAACCTTGTTATAGTCCAATGCTCGCACGTCAAACTCTATACCGGGATTTCAGTTAACGCAATAAAAAAAACAGTGTTTTTTTATGAAATAAGCAATTTCAAGGAACCCCACCAGCGTAATCAGGTCTCAGCGCGCTTTGAACCTTTGTTGCAGGTCTTTTAATTTATCTTCCATGCTCAACGGCTTCTCTTGCCTAACTTTATCCGCCTCTTCACCCTTGGCCTGGATGGTTTGCGTCGTTATCGTCGGTGTTGATAGGTGGGCACTCTTTTTTTCTAAAGGCTTTTTTTGTGGCGTGTGTTGTACACGCTCTGTTGTCTCTACTCTTTTTTGTTTAGCCTTCCGTTTCTCCGCAGCGTGCAAAGCTGCTTCTTTATCTACCTTTCCGGCCAACTGGCCATCCAGGTCAATACGCTCCCCCCCTTCCCGTACCGATTTTAAATAACGTGGCAAATTCACGTAATTAGCCAAGGCGCGGCGAATCAGTTTTCCTGACCAGGGCTCACGCGCTGCCAGATCTTGATGAATACCGACTTTTAAGGGCTTCGTATGGCCTTTGAAAAAGGTATTCGGGTAACGCTGATACCACTCTTTTAGAAGGGCATGAGGCGACGGTGGCTGCGCTTCATGAGTAGCCAGGGCTTCAGCGTCATCGGCTTCGGGATTTGGCCCAACCGCAGGCTGAACCAGCGTCACTTGTTCTGCGCCTTCATGCACGCCATCCGTACTTGCTTGTTGACTCGGCACGCTAGTGTCGTCGAGCGTTTGTTGCAGCGTAACTGCTTGCGCTGCGAGCTGCTCTTTTAACTGCGCGTTCTCCCGCCGCTGGGCTTGCAACTCTACTTGGGTCTGCTCAAGGCGCGACTCCAAACTGTCTAATAACTGCATTACGCTGGCGGCCATACCTTCTCCTTTGACCTTTTTTAGTCAGCAGTGCGCTCATAAACTACAAAATCGTACGCTGGCTTGCCATCAGCAGGCATTCCAGCCACACGCTGCACTTCCCGCCACTCATCTGCTGCCAACTCGGGGAACGCAGCATCACCTTCCACTTCAATATCCACTTCTGTGATGTAAAGCCGCTGTGCGAATGGTAGCGCCTGGCGGTAAATCTCTCCGCCCCCCATCACCATAATTTCTTCAGCCGCATCAATCGTTGCCTGCTGGTCTGCCAGAGCCAACGCGGCGGGCAAGTCGTGGCAGACGCGGACACCATCGGCTGCGAACTCTTTATTATGCGTTACGACTATATTAAGCCGATTCGGCAGCGGCTTACCAATGGAGGTATACGTTTTGCGCCCCATTACCAACGGTTTCGCCTGAGTCATACGTTTGAAGAATTTAAGATCTTCCGGAAGATGCCAAGGCAGCTTACCATCCACACCAATAACACGGTTTTTGGACATTGCTACAATCATGGCAACAGGGACTAAGGGTTCAAATTCATTGCTGGTAAGGCTCATACCGCTACCTTGGCTTTTATATGAGGGTGGGCGTCATACGCTTCGATGTGAATATCATCAAAAGTAAATGCAAATAGATCATTCACCTCAGGATTCAGCACCAGCCGAGGCGGTACTTTCGGCTCACGCGTGAGCTGCTCTTTCGCTTGCTCAAAATGGTTGCTATAGAGATGTGCATCCCCCAGCGTATGAATAAACTCTCCCGGCTCAAGCCCCGTTACCTGCGCCACCATCGCCAACAGTAGCGCATAGCTTGCAATATTGAACGGTACACCAAGAAAAATATCGGCACTGCGCTGGTAAAGTTGGCACGAAAGGCGCCCGTTTGCTACATAGAACTGAAACAGACAGTGGCAAGGCGGCAGTTTCATTTCATCAACCTGAGCAGGATTCCAGGCGGAGACTATCAACCGGCGCGACTGTGGTGTGGTACGAATTTGCTTCAATACGTTGGCAATTTGGTCGACGCTGCCTCCTTTAGGGTCGGGCCAGCTGCGCCATTGATAGCCATAAACAGGGCCAAGATTGCCGTGTTCATCCGCCCATTCGTCCCAGATGCGTACACCGTTTTGCTGTAAATAGGCAATATTGGTATCGCCTTTCAGAAACCACAAGAGCTCGTGGATAATAGAGCGCAAATGCAGTTTTTTCGTCGTTATCAGTGGAAAGCCGCGTGATAAATCAAACCGCATTTGATGACCAAACACCGAGCGTGTGCCCACCCCGGTACGGTCGTTGCGGTCTACGCCATGCTCCAACACAGTGCGCATTAGATCCAAATACGGCTGTTCAAGCGCAGGTTGCGCGCCGGCATTCATCGTCATATTTGATGTAGGCGTGGTAACAGTCACAGAGTTTCCAAAATTGCAGGCTATATAGAGGCGTATTCTAGGCCGCTTGGCTGCGAGGGTCTAGCGCGAGGGATTAATGGCTGATGAAGCATTCGCAAGGCGTAAGGAACAGCGCCCATTGGTACCTCGCTCACCTTGGCACCGCTGCGCGGTGCTTCCGCGCCGGGCCGCCGCTGCGGGTGCGCTGCGCTTACCACGCGCTACAAATTCATCTAACGCTTTGATTATGCAAATGTAGCGCGTGGTAACGCGTCGTGAGGAACGAACGGCAAGGCACCCGCGGGAGGCGGCGGTACGGCGCCCGTTGGGCACCTCGTTCGCCTTGTCACCTCTCTGCACTTGGCACCGCTGCGCGGTGCTCTCGCGCCGGGCCGCCGCTGCGGGTGCGCTGCGCTTACCACGCGCTACAAACTCACCTAACGCTTTGATTATTTAGGTGTAGCGCGTGGTAATGCGTCGTGAGGAACGAACGGCAAGGCACCCGCGGGAGGCGGCGGAACGACGCCCGTTGGTACCTCTCTGCACTTGGCACCTCTCTGCACTTGGCCCTCGCTGCATCTTGGCACCGCTGCGCGGTGCTCTCGCGGGTGCGCTGCGCTTACCACGCGCTACAAATTCATCTAACGCTTTGATTATGCAACTGTAGCGCGTGGTAACGCGTCGTGAGGAACGAACGGCAAGGCACCCGCGGGAGGCGGCGGAACGACGCCCGTTGGCACCTCGTTCGCCTTGTCACCCCTCTGCACTTGGCACCTCTCTGCACTTGGCACCGCTGCGCGGTGCTCTCGCGGGTGCGCTGCGCTTACACAATGGGATGGACTCCTCCTCACCCTACTCCGGCGTCTGTGCGCCATACTGATAGGTGGGTTGGACAACTATCAGCGTTGAGAGTCAGGAGAAGCCCCTATGAACATTAGTCGAGTAGGTGTTGATATCGCAAAGTCTGTTTTTCACGTTCATGGCGTTGACCGACATGAGCAACCTCAGTGGCGAGGCAAATACACCCGTGCCAAGTGGCTCGATGCGGTTTGTCGCCGTGTTCCCCAGGGCGCGATCATTGGCATGGAAGCATGCGCCACAGCGCATTACTGGGCACGTCAGCTCCAGGCACGTGGCTACCAGGTCAAGCTGGTGGCTGCCCAGTTCGTAAAACCGTACGTCAAGACGAATAAAAATGACCGGGCCGATGCTGAAGCGATTTGCGAAGCCCTCGGCCGACCCACGATGCGCTTCGTGGCGATAAAATCGGTTGAGCAACAGGATGCTCAGGCTACCCACCGAATCCGGGAAGAACTCATCAGTCAGCGGACGGCCAAGGCCAACCAGATCCGTGGTCTGGTCGGGGAGTATGGCTTGATTGCTCCCACGGGTATCCAGCAATTGCGGCGGGCGCTACCACTTTGGCTGGAAGATGCCTCTAACGGGCTCAGTGACCACTTTCGTCACTTGCTGGCGGAGTTGGCGAACGACTTACGCTACCTTGATGATCGTGTAGAACAGTTAACCACGGCCATTGAAAAACATGCCAACACCGACCCCGTTGCCAGGCGTCTGATGACGCTGCGCGGCATTGGTCCCATTACCGCCAGCGCTCTGGCCGGTGTGCTGGGTGACGGCACTATCTATCAACGTGGACGCGACTTTGCTGCGTCATTGGGGCTTACCCCGCGTCAGCACAGCACGGGCGGACGAGAGCGCCTGCTGGGGATCAGCAAGCGAGGCAACGGGTACCTGCGCAAGCTGCTGGTGCATGGCGCACGATCCGTTCTCCGTTATGCGGTAACGCAGGAAGACGGTCTGAGTCAATGGATCAAACGGCTTGCCATGCGAAAGCATCGCAACGTCGCGATTGTGGCGCTCGCCAACAAGACGGCTCGCATGGCGTGGGCCATCACGCGTCACCAGGTGCCGTATGATCCAGAACTGGCAGCGGCCGCTTAGTCACATGAAAGCACCATGAATATTTAACCTTTAACCCGGTGTTCCCACCACCCCGATTGCAATACCACAAGAGAGATGGCGAACAGGTCGAACCGACGTCGGGCCATACCGTGTAGCGCGTAGAGCATCAAAGCTCGTTTACGCTGAGGGTACCCGACGTGCGAATAGCCCATTAAGGTCCGATGTCCGTGTGTCAGGCATCCTTAACGAGACCGAATATACGCTCGCAGTCGACATAGCCGCCATGACCTTTTGTGCTTGCAAGCGAGGAGGAGTCCATATACGCGCTACAAATTCATCTAACGCTTTGATTATGCAACTGTAGCGCGTGGTAACGCGTCGTGAGGGACGAACGGCAAGGCACCCGCGGGAGGCGGCGGAACGACGCCCATGGGTACCTCTCTGCATCTTGGCACCGCTGCACTTGGCACCGCTGCGCGGTGCTCTCGCGGGTGCGCTGCGCTTACCACGCGCTACAAATTAGCTAACGTTTTGATTATTCAAATGTAGCGCGTGGTAACGCGCCGTGAGGAACGAACGGCAAGGCACCCGCGGGAGGCGGCGGAACGACGCCCATGGGTACCTCTCTGCATCTTGGCACCTTTCTGCACTTGGCACCGCTACGCGGTGCTCTCGCGGGTGCGCTGCGCTTACCACGCGCTACAAATTTATCTAACGATTTGATTATGCAACTGTAGCGCGTGGTAACGCGTCGTGAGGGACGAACGGCAAGGCACCCGCGGGAGGCGGCGGAACGACGCCCATGGGCACCTCGTTCGCCTTGGCACCTTTCTACATCTTGGCACCGCTGCGCGCTGCTTCCGCGCCGGGCCGCCGCTGCGGGTGCGCTGCGCTTACCACGCGCTACAAATTCATCTAACGCTTTGATTATGCGACTGTAGCGCGTGGTAACGCGTCGTGAGGGACGAACGGCAAGGCACCCGCGGGAGGCGGCGGAACGACGCCCGTTGGCACCTCGTTCGCCTTGACACCTTTCTGCACTTGGCACCGCTGCGCGGTGCTCTCGCGGGTGCGCTGCGCTTACCACGCGCTACAAATTAGCTAACCTTTTGATTATTCGGGTGTAGCGCGTGGTAACGCGCCGTGAGGAACGAACGGCAAGGCACCCGCGGGAGGCGGCGGAACGACGCCCATGGGCACCTCATTCGCCTTGGCACCTCTCTGCATCTTGCCATCTCTCTGCACTTGGCACCGCTGCGCGGTGCTTCCGCGCCGGGCCGCCGCTGCGGGTGCGCTGCGCTTACCACGCGCTACAAATCCATCCAACCTTTTGATTATTCGGGTGTAACGCGTCGTTACTGGCACTTACTTCACCAACAACATTTAAACCTTGGCATCCACCGGTTGCGAGCGTGACCATGCCATAAGGACTAATCCTAGCGCGATCATGGGCACCGTCAGCAACATTCCCATGGTGACCCATCCGAATGCCAGGTAGCCAATATGCGCGTCGGGCATGCGGACAAATTCAACCAGGAAGCGGAATGCGCCGTAACCGATTAAAAACAGCCCTGAAATGAACCCTCGCGCGCGGGGTTTGGCAGATACCCACCACAAAATCACAAACAGCACCAACCCCTCAAGTAGGCCTTCGTAAAGCGCTGAGGGATGGCGTGGCTCTGGCCCCATCCCGGGGAACGGCATCCCCCACGGCAACGATGTTACTCGCCCAGGAAGCTCATGGTTAATAAAGTTGCCTACTCGACCAGCGCCCAAGCCAATGGGTACCAGTGGGGCAATAAAATCCGTCAGGGTAAAAAAGGCAAGCTGCTTGCGGCGTGCAAACCACCAGGCTGCCAGCAGCACACCGAGCAATCCGCCATGAAAGCTCATGCCGCCATCCCACACACGGAAGATCCATAGCGGGTCAGCCGACCACTGTCCTAAACCGTAAAAAAGTGCATACCCCAGCCGCCCACCAGCGACCACACCTATCGCACAATAGAATATCAGGTCACCAATATCGTCTTTAGTAAGCCCTATCCGAGAAGCTCGCCGACAGCCCAACCACCACGCGGCGATAAACCCCACGACATACATAAGACCGTACCAATGCACTTGAAGCGGCCCAAGGGAGAACACCACAGGGTCAATTGCTGGGTAATTCATCATTGAAATACTCTAATTACGGAGGAGGAAGAAAGTCACTAAGGCCATTACTGCACTAATTAAGCCAAAACGAAGCGTAGACCGACCACAGCCAACAGCAGCGCAAAGCACAACCTTAATACATGCGCAGGTAACACATGGGCCAGGCGGACGCCAACACGCGCAAACGGTACACTAGTGACGACAATGCCAAAAAAAGCAGGCCACATCACAAACCCGGTAGCCCAGTTAGGCAACAGCGGATGCCCCCACCCCATTACCATAAAGGTAATGGCGCCCACTAATGCGATAGGCAGCCCGCATGCAGCAGAGGTACCTACGGCTTGTGTCATGGTTGCCCCACACCGAGACAACCATGGTACCGTCATTGCGCCGCCGCCGATGCCAAATAAAGCGGATATGGCGCCTACTATACCGCCGGCCACGACCATCGCAAATTTGCCTGGGGCAATAGAGCCAGGCTTGGGCGATAGACCAAAAACCATCTTGGTTGCTAACAGCAGAACAAAGATGCCAAAGAGTGTGCCCAATACGCCACCCGAGAGACTCCCCGCAATAAACACGCCGCCAATGGCGCCCACCATCAAACCCGGAAGCAACGCTAGAAACCAAGGGCGATAAATACTTCCTTGACGAAAATGCCCCAGCGCAGAAGAGGCCCCGGTGATGACAATAGTGGCCAACGACGTGCCTACGGCAAGATGCATGGTGATCTCTGGCGGTATGTTTTGCAGGCCAAATGCAAAAACCAGTACCGGAACGATGATAAGCCCACCACCGACACCAAAAAGCCCCGCCATCGTACCTGCCGCCGCGCCCAAGGCTAAGTAACCCAACAAGATAGTCATCACACTCATTGGCCAGGCGCCTTGTGTGGGCTATCGGGCAGCCATTTGGAAATCATTCCCAGTAATTTTTCAGGTTGATATGGCTTGGTGAGCAAGTCATTCATGCCTGCTTTTTTGCATTCGGCAATGCCTGCGTTGTCCGCATTGGCCGTTAGCGCAATCAGGATGCTAGGGCGCTTTCCGCTTGCCTGTTCATAAGCCCGCCAGCGCCGGGTGGTTTCCAAGCCATCAAGAGTAGGCATAAAAATATCCATAAAGACTAAATCAAACGAGGTAGATTGTTGGCGCTCAAGCGCTTGCTCGCCACTGCTTACGCCCTCGACCTCTAACTCGTGAACTTCCAGCATTTGCCGCGCCAGCATCAGGTTAACCGGACCATCATCAACCACAAGAACGCGTAAAACGTGGCTTGATACTGTATTGGCAGATGTCACGTCGTTCTCATTAACACGTTGATAAACCAGATTGGTCAGCAGCGTGCGCACATCAGCCAAGTGCTCACGGATATCCACGACCTGACGACGACACTGCGAACACTCGTCACTTTCCAGGATGCGTCCTAACTGCTCATCCAGGTCATCAGTTTCACGCTGAAGCAGTGTTAAATAACCTGATTTTAAACGTGACTCTTCTCGCGCCCGGTTACGCCCGGCAACAAGCTGCTTTAGCTGCTGCTGTTGATGATGAATATCATCCAACAGTGCCTGATCTTCTTTTACTTGCTCGGTGGGGTGGTGTGATCGCTGAGCGCTTTCAATATAGCGCCCAAGCCCTGAAAACATTTCATTCATTTGGGCCAAGCGTCTCAGCGGTCGAACAGGTGCCCTGTTGAGTTCAGGTACGGTGTGCTTTTTGTCAGGCAACATTTTCAAGACACTAAACCGCAGCGACTCACTATGCCGTTCAAGCTCGTCCAGCTCCTGTATAAAATAGGCTTCTTTCTGCTTTGTACGTACTTTAACCAGCATCAGAAAGGCGGATACATTCATGGAGCTGCCCAATAGCAGTGCAAGCGCCACCCACAAAGTGGTACTCCATGGCGCCTGTGTAGGCGACATCCACCAAACGGCGAGCCCAACCAGCATGCACAGCACGACTAGCGCGGCCTGAATAAGTAACATTGGCCAGAGAGTAGGCCAAACGATGATGTTCCAGAAATGCTCTTCGCGATTGCGTTGCATGCGTTCGCGCCTTCCTGATTGGCTAGAGACAATTCACCCCGATGAGATGATGAGTGTTACGTTACTCGCACAAGTGTACGACTATGCCCTTAAGCTGTCATGCTGAGCGTGTCGATAATGACCAATGCCGAGGACTCACTATGTGCTTGATGGCATTCGCCTGGCAACCTGGCACAGCGCTGCCCTTACGCTTGGCAGGTAATCGTGATGAGCTTCATGTCCGGCCGACGGCGCCTTTAGACTATTGGGATGACGCCCCCTCCCTTTTAGGCGGGCGCGACCTTGAAGCAGGCGGCTCATGGCTTGCTGCCACACGAGGCGGTAGAGTCGCGGCGCTTACCAATGTACGCGACCTTGCGATGATGACACCTCCCGACGCACCCAGCCGGGGCGAACTTGTCGCCAATGCGCTCCAGTGCAGCAATATTGAGCAGTGGCTAACCGACCTTGCTCACCATAAAGCTCAACGCTACGCAGGGTTTAATTTGTTAGTCGCCACCACAGACCGGCTTTGGTATCTCCATCATGGTCAGCACGGCATTACGCTCAGCGATGTGCCGCCCGGCGTGCATGGCCTTTCCAATGCGGAATTGAACACTCCCTGGCCAAAAGTGCAAAGCGTGCGAGAAGCACTAGCGCAAAGCTCGCTGGATAATTGGCGCTCTCCGTTGGGCCAAGCGCTGCATAACACTCAACGAGCGCCGGACGCCCAGCTACCCAAGACAGGGGTTGAGCTTGCGCTAGAGCGAAGGCTTTCTGCCGCGTTTATTCTGGGCGAGACTTACGGCACTCGCGCCACAAGCTGGTTAACGCTTGATCACCAAGGCCATATAAACATCACCGAGCAACGCTTTGGGCCCATGGGTCGTTTCAAAGGCGAAACGACCCTGGCCATATCGTGAGGCAGCAGCGTTAATCGCGTGGAGGTAACAGGTGCGAAAGCTGCCACTCGTCCATGCGCTTATTGAGATGCTCGTGTACCTGGAAAGGCGTGTCCAGGCCCATGATCTCAGCCAGCAGCGCTTTGGCATCATGAAGTGTCACGCGCCGAATGGCCGCACGCACTTTGGGTAAACTGGGGGCGTTCATTGAAAGCGTGTTAAACCCCATGGCCATTAATAACAGCGCACCCGCGGGGTCACCGGCCAATTCGCCGCATAACGAAATGGGTTTATTAAGCCGCTTGGCATCCTGGGAAAGCTCCTGCAGGGCGCCTAAAAGTGCCGGATGCATTGCATCATAAAGGCTGGAAACCCGTGCATTGTTACGGTCAACCGCCAGCAAATACTGGGTGAGATCGTTACTGCCCACAGAGAAAAAGTCGACCCGCTTTGCCAGCGCATCCATTTGATAAATAGTCGCTGGCACCTCAATCATCACGCCCACTTTGGGACGCTTTATGATGATGTCCTCTTCCCCCAGTTCGATAACCGCGCGATCCAATAGTCGCAGCGCCTCATCCACTTCCTCGACATTGGTAATCATCGGGAAAAGCACAGAGAGGTTGTTTAAACCATGAGAAGCCTTCAGCATGGCACGCAGCTGCACCATGAGCACTTCAGGATGATCCAGCGTTACCCGCATCCCGCGCCAGCCTAGAAAAGGATTGGCCTCTTCAATGGGGAAGTAAGGCAGGTCTTTATCGCCCCCAATGTCCAGCGTCCGCATCACCACGGGCAAGGGCGCAAACCCTTCCAGCTGCTCGCGATACATGCGCATCTGCTCTTGTTCGCCAGGGAAGCGCTCCGTAATCATAAACGGCACTTCCGTACGATAAAGCCCCACACCCGCAATACGGCTTTTGAGCAGTGTGGTGGCGTCTACGGCCAGCCCCGTATTGACCATCAGCGGCATTTCATGACCATCCGGGGTCGTACTGGGCAGGTCCTGCTCATGCTCCAGAAGCTCGCTTAACGCTTGTTCATCCGCAATTAAGCTTTCATAACGCGACGTCAACTCAGCCGACGGACGAACAAACAGCCGTCCACGGTGACCGTCCAACACGACCGGTGCGCCACTTAAGCGTGGCAAGGGTAAATCCATCATGCCCAGCACCGTGGGGATCCCCATAGCACGGGCGACAATGGCAACGTGCGATGTACCTGAACCTCGCACAGAAACCAACCCTTTGAGCTTCTCTCGCGGCACTTCACCCAACATGGCGACACTAATTTCATCGCCCACTAAAATGGCATTATCGGGGTAGGTTTCAGGCGTTGAAGGCGCCCCCTCTTGCAAATGGGCCAATACCCGGCGGCCTAAATCACGAATATCCGCAGCGCGCTCGCGGAGATAATCGTCATCTACCCGCTCCAGATATTGAACGTGGCGTCGCACTACATCGGCAAGCGCACCCGGCGCCCACTGCCCTTCACGAATACGCTTTTCAACCTCTTCAGAAAGGGCTGCTTCACCCAACATCTGCTGGTAAACATCAAAAAGCGCCAGCTCCTGGGAGGAGATTCGGTTGACTAGACGCTCGGCCGCTGCACGAATTTCATCGCGAGTTTTACCGATCGCCTCTTTTAAACGCGCAATTTCATACGCTTCATTATTGGGGATTAGGTCTGGCACGCTATTAAGGTCAGCCGGTGGCGTAATAACGACCACCTCGCCCATGGCAACACCGGGCGACGCTGCGACCCCTTTAAACATGGTCTGCCCGCCCGGTAAGGCAGGCCGCGCAAGGTTACCCGTTGCCAGCGCATGAGCCAGCACGCCTGCCAACTGAGCGGCCATGGTGACCAGGAAGGCTTCATCTTGATCATCATAGCGGCGTTTTTCAGCCTGCTGAACAACCAGCACACCCAGCATATGGCGCTGGTGAATAATCGGCACGCCTAGAAAACTGGAGTAGCGCTCCTCACCGGTCGATTCAAAATAGCGAAAATGCGGGTGAAGCCGTGCATCTTCCAGGTTCAATGGCTCGCTGCGCTTGGCCACTTGGCCCACCAGCCCCTCCCCTAACGGCAGCACAACGCGCCCTACCGCTTGAGTACGCAGACCAATCGTTTCCATTAAAACGAGCGACTCAAGCTCTTTATCATAAAGGTAGAATGAGCACACATCGGTCTGCATGGCCTTGCGGATACGACGCACCATCGTCGACAGCGCGGCGTCCAGGTTGCGTGCACCGTTTACTTCCTGAATAACACGACGCAATACCTCAAGCATGGACGTTTTACTTTTCACATTGTTTGCCTCGCTGAGGATCTTTTCGACAGACTTTCACCGCTCATCCAGAGCCGTGGAGCACGTTATTTTTCATCATCTTGTGCCAAGCGCTGAACGCGGGGAGAAAGCTCTCTTAGCGCGCGCCGATACACCTCTCGTTTGAACGGTACCACTTGCCCGAGTGGGTACCAATAGCTCACCCACCGCCAACCATCGAATTCAGGTTTGGGCGTTGCCGTCATACAAATTCGATTTTCCTGACAGCGAATTCTAAGCAAATACCATTTCTGTTTTTGGCCAATACACACTGGCCGTGAATGGGTACGAATCATGCGTCGTGGTAGACGGTAGCGCAGCCATCCCCGGGTACAGGCGATAATATCAACATCATCGGCGGTTAGGCCGATTTCCTCAAAAAGCTCACGAAAAAGAGCCTGTTGCGGTGTTTCGCTTGCGTTAATGCCTCCCTGGGGAAACTGCCACGCATTCTGTCCTACACGACGCGCCCAAAGCAGCTGCCCCTGGCTGTTGGCAATGATAATGCCAACATTGGGGCGAAAGCCGTCAGCGTCGATCACGGACATCACCTTATTAAATTTTCAGTTATCCCCATTTTTCCACAAGGGCGACAAGCGTATCAATACAATATAACGCCAAGTCGTGAACACGTGCGCGGCTCGGGTGGGAAAGAACCAAGGACTCTGCGATAATCCGCCCCTTTGTTTTGCCGTTCATACCTATAACTTTCAAACGATAATCGACCATAAGGGGAGCGCCGTGAGCCTGGCTATTTTCGATCTGGATAATACGCTGATATCCATCGACAGCGATCATGCATGGGGTGAGTTTTTGCTCGAGCAAGGCGCCGTAGACCCCGTCGCCTATCGCGAAGCCAACGAGCGTTTTATGGCCGATTACAAGGCAGGCACGCTGGATATGGCGGCGTTTCTGGAAGTGGCACTTAAGCCGTTAGCGGATAACACACCTGAACAGTTAGCGGCTTGGCATCAGCAATTTATGGCCAGCAAGATAGAACCGCATATTCTTTCCAAGGCCGAAGAGTTATTGGCGCGACACCGCACCCGGGGCGACACGCTGCTTATTGTGACCGCGACCAACCATTTTATTACCGCCCCCATTGCTGAGCGCTTGGGCGTTGATTATTTGATCGCGGTGAATCCGGAAATGGAGAATGGTCGCTATACCGGGCGCGTCTCCGGCACCCCCAGTTATCGGGAAGGCAAAATTACCCGTTTGCATGAATGGTTAGAAGACAAGGACTTTACGCTGGACGGCGCCTGGTTCTACAGCGACTCACATAATGACCTGCCACTGCTTGAAGAGATTGATCATCCGGTAGCCGTTGACCCGGACGACACCCTTCGCCAGGTAGCCGAACAGCGCCAATGGCGAATCATGAGCCTTCGTGATTAGCGCTTTAACGTGAATCACCGTCAGGTGGCTGCGCACGGATGGCGACGGTACGACGCCTAAAGGCACATAATCAACCCCGGCACCGCTGCGCGCTGCGCGCTGCTCCCGCGGGTGCGCTGCGCTTACCCAATGGGATGGACTCCTCCTCACCCTACTCCGGCGTCTGTGCGCCATACTGATAGGTGGGTTGGACAACTATCAGCGTTGAGAGTCAGGAGAAGCCCCTATGAACATTAGTCGAGTAGGTGTTGATATCGCAAAGTCTGTTTTTCACGTTCATGGCGTTGACCGACATGAGCAACCTCAGTGGCGAGGCAAATACACCCGTGCCAAGTGGCTCGATGCGGTTTGTCGCCGTGTTCCCCAGGGCGCGATCATTGGCATGGAAGCATGCGCCACAGCGCATTACTGGGCACGTCAGCTCCAGGCACGTGGCTACCAGGTCAAGCTGGTGGCTGCCCAGTTCGTAAAACCGTACGTCAAGACGAATAAAAATGACCGGGCCGATGCTGAAGCGATTTGCGAAGCCCTCGGCCGACCCACGATGCGCTTCGTGGCGATAAAATCGGTTGAGCAACAGGATGCTCAGGCTACCCACCGAATCCGGGAAGAACTCATCAGTCAGCGGACGGCCAAGGCCAACCAGATCCGTGGTCTGGTCGGGGAGTATGGCTTGATTGCTCCCACGGGTATCCAGCAATTGCGGCGGGCGCTACCACTTTGGCTGGAAGATGCCTCTAACGGGCTCAGTGACCACTTTCGTCACTTGCTGGCGGAGTTGGCGAACGACTTACGCTACCTTGATGATCGTGTAGAACAGTTAACCACGGCCATTGAAAAACATGCCAACACCGACCCCGTTGCCAGGCGTCTGATGACGCTGCGCGGCATTGGTCCCATTACCGCCAGCGCTCTGGCCGGTGTGCTGGGTGACGGCACTATCTATCAACGTGGACGCGACTTTGCTGCGTCATTGGGGCTTACCCCGCGTCAGCACAGCACGGGCGGACGAGAGCGCCTGCTGGGGATCAGCAAGCGAGGCAACGGGTACCTGCGCAAGCTGCTGGTGCATGGCGCACGATCCGTTCTCCGTTATGCGGTAACGCAGGAAGACGGTCTGAGTCAATGGATCAAACGGCTTGCCATGCGAAAGCATCGCAACGTCGCGATTGTGGCGCTCGCCAACAAGACGGCTCGCATGGCGTGGGCCATCACGCGTCACCAGGTGCCGTATGATCCAGAACTGGCAGCGGCCGCTTAGTCACATGAAAGCACCATGAATATTTAACCTTTAACCCGGTGTTCCCACCACCCCGATTGCAATACCACAAGAGAGATGGCGAACAGGTCGAACCGACGTCGGGCCATACCGTGTAGCGCGTAGAGCATCAAAGCTCGTTTACGCTGAGGGTACCCGACGTGCGAATAGCCCATTAAGGTCCGATGTCCGTGTGTCAGGCATCCTTAACGAGACCGAATATACGCTCGCAGTCGACATAGCCGCCATGACCTTTTGTGCTTGCAAGCGAGGAGGAGTCCATATACGCGCTACGAGAATCCCCTCAGATGGCTGCACATATCGTAGCGCGCGGTAACGCGCCGTGAGGAACGAACGGCAAGGCACCCGCGAATGGCGGCGGTACGACGCCCAGCTGTGCCACCGCATTTCAACCCCGGCACCGCTGCGCGCTGCTTCCGCGCCGGGCCGCCGCTGCGGGTGCGCTTCGCTTACCACGCGCTACAAGAATCCCCCAGATGGCTGCACATATCGTAGCGCGCGGTAACGCGCCGTGAGGAACGAACGGCAAGGCACCCGCGAATGGCGGCGGTACGACGCCCCGGCTGTGCCACCGCATTTCAACCCCGGCAACGCTGCGCGCTGCTCCCGCGGGTGCGCTGCGCTTACCACGCGCTACAAGAATCCCCTCAGATGGCTGCACACATCGTAGCGCGTGGTAACGCGCCGTGAGGAACGAACGGCAAGGCACCCGCGAATGGCGGCGGTACGACGCCTAAAGGCACATAACCAACCCCGGCACCGCTACGCGCTGCTCCCGCGGGTGCGCTGCGCTTACCACGCGCTACAAGGATCCCCCAGATGACTACACACATCGTAGCGCGTGGTAACGCGCCGTGAGGAACGAACGGCAAGGCACCCGCGAATGGCGGCGGTACGACGCCCGGATGTGCCACCGCATTCAACCCCGGCAACGCTGCGCGCTGCTCCCGCGGGTGCGCTGCGCTTACCACGCGCTACGAGAATCACCTAACAGATGGTTGCACACGTCGTAGCGCGTGGTAACGCGCCGTGAGGAACGAACGGCAAGGCACCCACGAATGGCGGCGGTACGACGCCTAAAGGCACAGAATCAACCCCGGCACCGCTGCGCGCTGCTCCCGCGGGTGCGCTTCGCTTACCACGCGCTACAAGAATCCCCTCAGATGGCTGCACACATCGTAGCGCGCGGTAACGCGCCGTGAGGAACGAGCGGCAAGGCACCCGCGAATGGCGGCGGTACGACGCCTAAAGGCACATAATTAACCCCGGCACCGCTGCGCGCTGCTCCCGCGCCGGGCCGCCGCTGCGGGTGCGCTTCGCTTACCACGCGCTACAAGAATCCCCTCAGATGGCTGCACATATCGTAGCGCGCGGTAACGCGCCGTGAGGAACGAACGGCAAGGCACCCGCGAATGGCGGCGGTACGACGCCTAAAGGCACAGAATCAACCCCGGCACCGATGCGCGCTGCTCCCGCGGGTGCGCTTCGCTTACCACGCGCTACAAGAATCCCCTCAGATGGCGGCGGTACGACGCCTAAAGGCACATAATTAACCCCGGCAACGCTGCGCGCTGCTCCCGCGCCGGGCCGCCGCTGCGGGTGCGCTGCGCTTACCCGCGCTACAAGAATCCCCTCAAATGGTTGCACACCGTCGCGAGATCAAAAAACGCGCTAATAGGATGCTAGCAAGCTTTCGACAGCAAACTGAGACATCCCCATGTCATAGCGTTCTTCCAGATGAGGCTTGAGTGTCGCAATACTGCGAATGGAGTGAGTAATCTCTTTTTCTCGCTTCGCCTGATCTCTTGCCTTCTTGCAATACTCCTGTAGTTTACGCTTTCTAATCTCTGGTTTGGCATCATAAAAATGCTGATAAAAACCCGCACGTATAGGAGTAACATTAATAATATCGTCACGCTGCTCCCGCAATGTCCGCGAGTAAGATTTCAGCAATTTTAGCACCTTTTTATCATCCCCCAAGTCAGCCAAGGGTGACTCGCCGACATGCTCCTCATACATTGAAAACAGCGTGAATAGATCGTTGCTGTCTCTTGCATGAGTCGCTCGCCCCATCTGCTCGCCACGTAGCTGCTTAAGATCAGCATCCAACTCTCGGTCAGGATGCAGCAGGCGAGCTAAGCGTCGAAAGATCATATTGACAGATGACTTTCCCAGCATCGCTTGCAAGGATTGTTGACCTTCTTGCTCCCGCTCTCTTTCTTGCTGCTGCTCTTGCTGCTGATGAAAGAACTCTTCAAAAAGCTCCTCTTCCAAAGCCTCAAAGCTCTCACTGTCAATATCTTCTGAGTCCTCTTGCGCATACTGAGCACCATCATTCATGCCATCTTCATTATTATTTTGATACGCGTGCCTCTGCTCCGGCGATAGCCTACTGTTATCCATATCAACGATATGCTGAAGCACCTCCTCAAGCACTTGCCTATCACAGAAAGGATTTGCCAGAAGATCGTTTAGATTTTCTTCAATCCAGCCCATCAACTCGGCGCGTTGCCACTGGGCTAATGATTTACGCGACAAAAAGGTACCTAAATGCCGGGTTTGGTCCAGTATTGCCTCTGCCGCCTGCTCTTCTACTGGCCCGATAACCTCTAGGCATTCTTTTTCAAAGGTTTTCAAATCATCCTCAAGCCGTTCGTTACCCGCTTTCAGCTTGATAATACGCTCCCATTCCCGATGAAGCGCTTGCTCAGGCGACTGGCCCTTCTTATTTGTCCTTGCAGCCTGCTTTTGAGTAATTAAGCTCATCCGAAGCACCTTTCTCTTTACTTTAAAATCATCGTATCTTGTCCATATTATAGAAATAATAAGCGTTACTTATAAAACAACAACCCCGCAAGCCTGGGCTTGCGGGGTTGTTGTTACTAACAGAATCAGAAGCGCGTTTAGCCGAGCAGGTGCTCAACGGCTGCGCGCTCTTCACGCAGTTCTTTCTCGGTTGCTTTCATCTTCTCTTGGCTGAATTCGTCAAGCTCAAAGCCTTGAACGATTTCATATTTGCCACCCTGGCAACGTACCGGGTAGGAGTAGATGATACCTTCGGCGATGCCGTAGCTGCCGTCAGACGGAATCGCCATGCTGACGATACCTTTGGAGCCCAGCGCCCAGTCGTGCATATGGTCGATGGCTGAAGAAGCCGCGGAGGCCGCAGAAGACGCGCCTCGTGCTTTGATGATGGCCGCGCCGCGCTGCTGTACCGTCGGGATAAAGTCGTTTTCGTACCAGTCACGTTCAACCAGATCAAACGCCGCTTTACCGTCAACCTTGCACTGAGCGATATCGGGGTACTGGGTAGCGCTGTGGTTGCCCCAGATGATCATGTTTTCAACGTCGGTCACGTGCTTGCCGGTTTTCTGGGCCAGCTGCGTCAGGGCGCGGTTATGGTCCAGACGCGTCATGGCAGTGAACTGACCTTTGTCCAGGTCCGGCGCGTTGCACGAAGCAATCAGCGCGTTGGTGTTGGCCGGGTTACCCACCACCAGCACTTTAACGTCACGGCTAGCGTGATCGTTCAGCGCTTTACCTTGTACAGAGAAGATCGCGGCGTTGGCTTCCAGCAGATCTTTACGCTCCATACCCGGGCCACGCGGGCGCGCACCGACTAACAAAGCGAAGTCGGCATCTTTAAATGCAACGTTGGCATCGTCAGTGGCAACAATGTCTTGTACCAGCGGGAAGGCGCAGTCGTTGACTTCCATTACTACGCCGTTCAGCGCGTCCATTGCTTGCGGAATTTCGAGCAGCTGAAGAATGACAGGCTGATCCGGCCCCAGCATATCGCCAGCGGCGATGCGGAAAATAAGAGAGTAACTGATCTGGCCGGCACCGCCGGTAATCGCAATACGTACTGGATCTTTCATCATTGCTCCTTGGTTGGTTCGCCTTCAAATGGGTCGACAGAACTCAAGATGCCAAGATGTTATGCGCAGTCATGCAAAAACTCAATCATCCATACGGTGACTTTGCCTTCATCGGGCCTGCCAATCACTCGCTGCAAGCCGTTGGTTGCGCTATTGTATCGCTGCACCTTTTTTCTTGTTCGTGTGTCGTTGCACACAGTTGCCAGGGATAGATCCCCCTTTATGCGCAAACTTCCCTCTTCTTATATGCTGGCCAGTTTACTGGTATTGGGTCTGGTCATTTGGTTAGTGCTGGGCGATTTCCAGCGCTTTCAATCCGCGCCTCCCGAGGCACAAAGTAGCTCCGTAAGCGGTCCGCGCGTTGAAGTGATGACACTCGACAGCGTGCCCTACATCCCTCAGCAAATGGTTCAAGGCCAGCTAACCGCCGAGCGTGAGGTCACCCTGCGCGCCAACGTCGGTGGGTTTGTCGTTGAAAAACCTGTTGCCCAAGGGAGCCCTGTTGAGGCCGGGGAGACGCTACTGGTGCTGGATAACGACGCCCTGCCAGAACGCTTACAGCAAGCCCGCGATGAACTTTCGCTCGCTCAAGCCGAATACTCCGGCGCCCAGAATTTGCGTGATCGTCAGCTTATTTCCCAGCCCGAACTGCTACGTTTACAAGCCTCGTTAAGCGCGAGTGCTGCGCAAGTCGCTCAGCTTGAAAAACAGCTTGCCGACTCACGCCCTCAAGCCCCATTTAGCGGCACGCTGGACCGTATTGAGGTTGAATTGGGTGATCTCGTTCAACCCGGCGAAGAGTGGGGGCGACTGGTAGATGATCGCCGTTTAACCGGCACCGCCTGGGTGTCTCAGCAACAAGTGGGTGACCTGGCCGTTGGCCTGCCCGTTACGGCTCGCTTGCTCAATGGTGCTCATCTTGAGGGCGAGCTGAGCTTTATTAGCCGCCGGGCCAATGAAGCGACGCGTACGTTCTATGTCGAAGCGACGCTGGATAACCCTTTGCAGCTGCCCATGTCCGGCGGTAGCGCGGAGCTTACGATTACCCTGCCGCCCCGCTCTGTACACAGCCTCTCACCTGCTCTGCTGTCTCTTGGGCATGAAAACCAGCTGACTATCAAGCATATCAATGCCGATAACGAAGTGATTGAGACGCCGGTGGAGCTGGTTAGCGCGACGATTGAAAGTGCCTATGTCAGTGGGCTGCCCGATCAGGTGCGCTTAATCACGCTAGGCGCTGGCCTGGTGAATGCCGGCGAGGTTGTCGAGCCTGTTTCTGTTGACGCTGCATCCGAGGCCCGCTAATGCGCCAGTTGATTGATGCCGCGCTTCACCATACGCGCACCACGCTGTTTCTGCTGGTTAGCCTACTGCTGGCAGGCGTGGTTGCCTGGCAGGTCATTCCCAAGGAAGCCAACCCCGACGTTACGATTCCGCTGATTTACGTTTCGCTGACGCTGGAGGGTGTGAGCCCGGAGGATGGTGAGCGCCTGCTGATTCGTCCTATGGAGCAGGAACTGCGCGGCATTGCAGGACTGCGTAAGTTCACGGCCCAATCCAACGAAGGCCACGCCTCTATTTCATTGGAGTTTGACCCAGGCTTTGACCCTGACACGGCGCTTTCCGACGTTCGTGACCGCGTTGATATCGCCCGCAGCGACTTACCTTCCGAAGCGGATGAACCACGGGTCATGGAAGTCAATGTGTCGGAATTTCCGGTACTTAGTATTGGCCTTTCCGGGCAGTTGGATACCCGGGAACGGATTACCGTGGCGCGCCGCTTAAAGGAGGAGATTGAAAGCATCGCCGATGTGCTGGAAGTGGATATTGGTGGTGAGCAGGAGGACTTGCTGGAGATCGTGGTCGACCCACTGGTGCTGGAGAGTTACGGCATCGATTTCAACGAGCTGTTTAACATCGTCTCCAATAACAACCGACTGGTAGCAGCGGGCAGCCTGGATACTGGCGCAGGCCGTATGGCGTTGAAGGTGCCCGGCGTTATCGAGTCGCTTGAAGATGTTATGAACATGCCGGTGAAGGTGGATGAGGACCGCGTTGTTACCTTTGGCGACGTCGCCTGGATTCACCCCACCTTTAAAGACCCCGCAGGCTTTGCCCGTATTGATGACCAGCCCGCCGTAGTACTGGAAATATCCAAACGCGCTGGTGCCAACATTATTGCCACCATTGCTGCGGTGCGCGAAACACTCGACCAGGCAAGTGATTTGTTGCCTGAGCAGTTAAATATCACCACCATTCTCGACCAATCGGTCACGGTTGAGGATATGCTTTCAGAGCTTCTCAATAACGTGCTGACTGCGGTAGTACTGGTGCTCATCGTGGTGGTCGCCGTGATGGGCTTGCGCATGGCGCTTCTGGTGGGCCTGACTATTCCTGGCGCCTTTTTAACCGGTATTCTGCTGGTCTGGGCGTTTGGATTCACGCTCAACATTGTGGTGCTCTTCGCCTTGATTCTGGTCGCGGGCATGCTGGTAGATGGGGCGATTGTGGTGAGCGAGCTGGCGGATCGTCACCTGCGCGAGGGGCAATCGCCCCACCAGGCATGGCTGAATGCTGCCTCACGTATGAGCTGGCCGGTGATCGCCTCTACCGCCACGACACTCGCGGTGTTTATCCCCCTGCTGTTTTGGCCCGGCATGGTCGGTCAGTTTATGAAGTATCTGCCTGCAACCGTTATTCTCTGTTTACTGGCGTCGCTGGCCATGGCGCTGATTTTCTTACCCACGCTTGGGCGACTGTTTACCCGTACGGCCACCGAGCCAGCGCAGGGCGGAACTCGCCCCGACCAAAGTACTCGGCTGGGCCGCGCCTACCGGCGCTTACTTTCTCGCCTACTGGCCCGCCCTGGCTGGGTACTTATCATTGCCGTGCTGCTGCTGGCATTAATTTACACAGCCTACGGGCGCCTCAATCACGGGGTCGACTTCTTCCCCAACGTTGAGCCGGACAGCGCCCAGGTGTTGGTACGCGCCCGTGGCGACTTCTCTGCCCTGGAGGCGGATGCCATTGTTCAGCGCGTGGAGGCACGGCTATCAGGGATGAGCGAAGTACAGGCGCTCTACGCGCGTTCGTTTGCCGTTCCTAACGAGCAACTGGGGAACGATGTTATCGGCGTACTCCAGTTTCAGTTTATTGATTGGTATGAGCGCCGCCCTTCCCGAGAAATTTTGGCCGATATGGCCGAACGCGCCAGCGACATTCCCGGTATTCGCCTGGAGTTTCAGGAGCAGGAGATGGGGCCTGGAGGCGGAAAGCCTATCGTTCTGGAAGTCAGCGCCATGAACCCAGCCGTTGCCGATGCGGGGGTGGACCAGTTACAAGCCATCATGCATGAGCTAGGGGGGTTCGTTGCCATTCAGGATAACCGTAGCCTGCCAGGCGTGGAGTGGCGGATCAACGTTGACCGGGAAGCGGCCGCGCGCATGGGCACTGATATCACGACCATTGGCAGTGCGGTGCAACTGCTTACCAACGGCTTACAGGTGGCCAGCTACCGGCCGCCTGACGTTAGTGATGAGGTCGATATTCGAATTCGGTTACCGGAAGGTTGGCGCTCACTCGACCAACTCGGCCGCATGACGATAAACACACCGCGCGGGCAGGTGCCTATTTCTCACTTCGTGGAGATTACTCCGGCACCCAAAGTAGGCACGCTTAATCGTATTAATGGGCGCCGAGCCATTACCGTCGAAGCTGATTTGGCGCCGGGGTATCTGGCAGATGAACGTTTAAGGGCACTGCTTCAGGCAGCGCAAGACAAGCTGCCCGATGATTTGATGGTGAATGTGGCCGGTGAACAGGAGGACCAACTGGAGGCGATGCAGTTCTTGATCAGTGCGTTCTTTGTCGCTATTGGGCTAATGTCGCTGATCCTGGTGACTCAATTCAACAGCTTCTACCAAGCGATGCTAGTGCTTTCGGCCATCGTCTTCTCGACAGCCGGAATATTGATAGGACTGCTGATCACGGGTCAGGCCTTTGGCATTGTGATGGTCGGTATGGGGGTCATTGCGCTGGCCGGTATCGTGGTGAATAACAATATCGTACTAATCGATACCTATAATGAGCTACGTCTTGAAGGGATGGCACCGGCCGAGGCCGCATTGGAAGCAGGCTGTTTGCGGCTTCGCCCGGTGCTGTTAACGGCAATCACCACAGTGCTGGGTTTGATGCCGATGGTACTGGGCATGAACGTCAACCTGTTCGCACCGTCACTTGGGTTCAACGCCCCTTCAGCGCAGTGGTGGACACAGATGTCGAGCGCCATTGCCGGCGGGCTTACCTTCGCGACCGCCCTCACCCTCCTGCTGACGCCCTGCATGCTGGTGCTGGGTGGCAAACTACACCGCCACAAGCCGTAGCGCGAACACAGGGGGCCGTTTGAGCGGCCCCCTTTCTCTTATAAACGCTAGCTTATTGACTCAAGGCCAGCGTGGCATCTTGCGGGCCATGAACCACGTCCTTGAGTTCAACATGACGGATCTCATCAATATCCGTTAGCTCATCCAGATCGAAATGGATGTAGTTAAGGCTATCGTAAGAGCGCAGGTGAAGCGTCCGCTGCTGGAGGTCAATCAGTGACGTCCAGGAGGTATATTCCGAGGTGTAGACACGGTCATTGTTAACGCCGGGGGCAGCAATATTTTCAATCGAGTCGCGGAATCGGTTGTCGATGGTAATACCGCGCGGCCGGTCAAAGTTATTCATGACATGGGCAAGCGTCGTGATGGCGCTGTCTGCATTTTCCGCTTTTTCAGCAAACTGGGAGTAGTAAATAGCACGCACAAAGCGCCCAACTGAAGTATTCGACGCAGGCAGCCCGGCCGTCGCAATTCCTGAGTCAGGCTGAGCAAGTTTTACCCCACTCAATTCCAGCTTTGACTGGTCAATGTTACTTAAGAACGTGTAGTTATTCAGGTTGGTCATGTGCCAGGAAAATTCTGGCCCGTTGGTCATGACTCCTAGCGGGTTGTCGATAACATTCTGCTCGTGATTGGCAAACTCAATCACGATGGATTTGCCCGTGGCATCGTGCAACGTGTAGTGAAACGGCGTATCCAGCACGCCCATCGGCAGTAGCGACGTCACCATAACAGGTTGTTCTTCTAACGCCTGCTTTACTTCGTCAACGGTAGAAAACTGAGAAAGCGCCCAAGCGCCGAGGTCGATAGCTGCCAGCACCGCCTGCGTATTGTTAACCATATCGGCGGGGCCTTCGGTGCTGGCATACGCCAGCAAGCCAAACGTCAACCCTTTGTCGTTAACGCCTTCAGCTACTTTTAAATCTTTTGATACGGGGTCCGGCACCGTAACGGCAACAAAGGCGTTTTGGCCGGTAAAGTCCAGCACGTGATGTTTATCAGCCTGCGAGCCAAAGCTAGTGCCGGCTGGAAAGTAGGACACTTTATAAGGTAGCTCCATGGGCAGTTCCATGGTGCGGCCCGCATAAAATTTATCATTTGCGTCGCTATAAAGAAGGGAGGTACATGCGGCCACTGTGGGCGCGAGAGCAATACTGATCGCCGATAGGCAAAAACCTGCTAAACAAGGCTTGGAAAAACGTCGCATACTACTCTTCCTCATCTTATTAATAGTTAAACCACACTTCAGGCAAACTATAGCTTATTTATTACCAAATCAACTTATGTAAACGTCTCCTTCATAAAAAGAAACAGTATTAGGAAGCCTCAACCAAGCAGCAAGTATCGCCCCATTAAACCAGGGCGCTTGGGAAGATTAGCCAGAATAAAATGCGACAAAAAGCACCTTCAAGGGTGCTTTTATCTGGCGCACAACAACAAGCAATGAAGAGGAAAGGCTTAGCTGGGGGTATTGGCGGCGTGCAAGCGAGCAATGAGCTGATCTTCTAGCGCAAAACGCTCAGTGAGACCTTTTGCCAAGCGGTCAATCCAGGCGGGCAGGCGCACCAAATGCTGCTGGCAACGCACAGGTGACTCGTAATCCTGGTCAAACTCAAGCACCATTTGCGTAGACATCTCAAGGCGTTCCAGAAGCCGCGATGCGATGTGCAGCGCACTCTCATCATCAAAGGCTTTCGCTTCTTCCGCGAGCTGGGGGTAAATCTCAAAATGCCCCGCGCTAATGTAATCCATGAGCATTTGGCTAAAGGTATCAATGCGCTCTTTGCTAACGGCTTCTAGTTCAGTGTCGCAGGCTTCCTTTAGCTCGATAAAGCTCGCCAAAAGCGCGCGGCGCTGCTCCAGCCAGCGGTCGATCAAGCCATGAACGCCTCCCCAGCGCTCTTGGGCATTTTTGCAATCTTCGAGCATGGGTTTCTCCTTGCTAATAGCCACCTACAACAGAGTAAGGCTCGCGTTTCCACCTTTCTCTGTCAATTCTGTTAGGGGCCGTTTCCTTGATGCTAACGGCCAGCCAAAACGCTGGCCACACAAACAGCCATCTATCGCTTGATAGCTAGCCACAATATCCGCAGAGGTACAAGCGCCAGGATAACAAAGCCGAGGAATGTCCAGGCAGGCAGAGAAGCCCCCATAAAGGTAACGTCAATCTCGGCGCACTCGCCAGAGCCTGTCAACACCATGGCAACGACATCCTGCATGGGCAGAATATCCATCATGTAGCCAAGACCTGGGCCACAGGACGGTACCTCGTCGGCCGGGAGGGTTTGCAGCCACACATGGCGACCGGCAATAAACGCGCCGGTGGCTACCGCTATCACCCCCAACACACCGTAAATGCCTTTCCCCACACGGCCGTTTGGGTTGTGGATAGCCGCAACCGCAAAGATCACGCCTGCAGCAATGACCGCTACGCGCTGAAAAATGCACAGCGGGCAGGGTTCAAGACCCATAATATGCTCGAGGCCAAGCGCGACGGCCATCATCAAGACACAAAATGCCAAGCCTGCAAGGGCCACGGGGCGAAGTGCTGTGGGCTTCATTGCCTCTCCTCAAGTAGTAACGCAGACAACGCGCGCGATTCACGCGCCTTGGTAAAGTACGTATCGAGGAAGTCAGCAAAACTCTCCTGGTCTGCCGCTTCTATATCTTTCTGCTGCTGATGCGAGGTCTCAATCAACTGGTCAAGCAAGGCTTCGCGTGAGCGTAGCATGGGTGTATTTTTAAGCTTTTCGCTCTGCTCCTTGGCCAGCCCAAGCAGCGTATCACTTAACGAACCATTGCCCTCTTTCATAAGCGCCAACAGCTGAGCCGAGGGCGTCAGCGAAGGATCTCGCAAACGCGGGGCCAGCTCATTGAGTGCTGCCGCGTGAGGCGCATCGTCTTCCACAGCATCCAGCAGGCGGGCGACTTCGTTCAATTCTGCAAAAATCTGCTCGCCCCACTCACTAACCGAGGTGGTCTGGCCATTACGAATCAGCGTTAACTCTGGGTCACGGCCGCGCTCCACCACCCAACGACGGTTGTCGTCCAGGCGGTCGCACTCATCATCAGAAATCCACGGGCTATCGCTGAGTAAACACCACATCAGGAAGGTGTCGACAAAGCGCATCTGTGTCTCGGTGACACCCAGCGGGTCAAAGGGGTTCAGGTCCAAACAGCGCACTTCAATATACTCAACACCGCGCGCTTCAAGCGCCTGGCTAGGCGTTTCGTTATGCTTGGCGACGCGCTTGGGACGAATATCGCTGTAGTACTCGTTCTCTATCTGGAGAATATTGGCATTCAACTGCTGCCAGTTACCCTCTACATTAACGCCGAGTTTTTCATAATCCGGCCATGGCGTTGAGATCGCATGGCGCAACGTGTTCACATAGTTGGATAGCGAGTTAAAGCAGATTTTAAGCTGAGCCTGGACCTTATTTTGATAGCCTAGATCCGACATACGCAGCGTTGTAGCGAACGGTGCATAAAACGTATCGTCGTTGAGTGGCTTCAACTTTTCAGGCACGTTGCCGTTAGGCAAAAAGCTTTTATCTACCGCAGGCGAAGCGCCAAACAGATAAAGCAGCAGCCAGCTATGACGTCGAAAATTACGGATAAGGCCAAAATAGCGCGTCGAACGATAGTCGTTAAACGGGATATTATTCGCACCTTCCAGCTCGCGCAGCGCGTGCCACATATCATCAGGTAACGAGACGTTGTAGTGTACGCCAGCAATTGCCTGCATGATCCGCCCATAACGTACGTCCAGCCCTTTACGGTAGACGTGCTTCATGGTGCCGACGTTGGAAGAGCCGTAATCCGCAATGGGCACGCTGGCATTACCTGAAAGCCGTGACGGCATACTCCCCGGCCAGACCCACTCCTGGTCAAGGTGCTGATAGGTAAAGGTGTGCAGATCCGATAAAAAGGCCAAGGCTTCACGCGGCTGCGAATACACCGGGGTAATGTATTCAATCAACGCTTCTGAATAATCAGTGGTGATATGCGGGTGCGTTAGCTTGGAACCCAAAGCACTTGGGTGCGGGGTTTGCGCAATATGGCCGTTTGCATCAACCCGCAGTCCTTCTTTTTCCAGCCCGCGGCGTAAGCGTCCCATGCGGCCCAAGCGCGCGCTGGGCAACAGTCGCTCAACCTGGGAGGTCAGCGAAGATGGCACAGTGAGTGGTTCAGGCAAGGTGAACACTCCTTGTCAGTAAGGCTCGTTTTGGGCGAGCCCTGGTGAAATCAGGTGGCATCGCCAGCATATCCATCAATCATAAAAGGCAGGATATGGCGGCAGCCCTTATATTTTCAAGCCACGTATTTTCAAGACATGTATTTTCAAGACACGTATTTTCAAGCCACGCAAGCCTTCAAGTTACATAAGCGTTCAACGTATGCGTCTACTTGCCCTGCTTGGCTTTCAGCAATGCCGCCCCCAGCGCCCCCATTGGCGCCGAAGTTTCCGTGCTCTTACTGGCAGGTCGTTGGCTACGTGGTGGCTTTTGCGACCCTTTATTAACGGCTGATGACGCGCGCTCTTGCTCGCGTTCCGGCTCATCATTCAGGCGCATGGAAAGCCCCACCCGCTTACGTGCAATATCCACGCTCATCACTTTCACCGACACAATATCACCCGCTTTAACTACGCTACGTGGGTCGTCAATAAAGCGATCAGACAGTGCAGAGATATGTACCAGACCATCCTGATGGACGCCAATATCTACAAACGCACCAAAGGGCGTTACGTTCGTCACGGTGCCCTCCAGTACCATACCCAGCTTCAAATCCTTGAGCGTTTCCACGCCCTCGCGGAATTCTGCAGCTTTAAATTCAGGCCGTGGGTCACGACCCGGCTTATCAAGCTCGCTCAGAATGTCGCTGACCGTGGGCACACCAAAGCGCTCATCGGCAAAATCAGCGGGCTTTAACGCTTTCAGCGCAGCGCTATCGCCAATCAAGCCTTTAACATCACGGCCACTCTGTTTAGCGATGCGCTCGACCAGGGTATAGGCTTCCGGGTGAACGGCACTTGCATCCAACGGGTTATCCGCATTGCTGATGCGCAAAAAACCTGCGCACTGCTCAAAGGTTTTGGGGCCCAGGCGGCTAACGTCCAGCAGTGCTTTACGGCTTTTAAACGCACCAAGGCTGTTACGCTGGGCCACGATATTCTCAGCTATCGCAGCACTTAGGCCTGCCACTCGTGAGAGCAACGCGCTTGACGCCGTGTTAAGGTCAACCCCCACGGCATTAACACAATCTTCAATGACAGCCTCTAGGCTACGCGATAGCTGTACCTGAGAAACGTCATGCTGATACTGGCCTACGCCAATCGACTTGGGCTCAATTTTAACCAGCTCAGCCAGCGGGTCTTGCAAACGGCGAGCAATCGACACCGCGCCGCGTATTGTTACATCAAGATCCGGCAGCTCACGAGAAGCATATTCCGAAGCGGAGTAAACAGACGCCCCGGCTTCCGATACCATCACTTTGCTGACCCGATACTCAGGCGCCAGTGCTTTCAGTAGCTCCCCTGCCAGCTTGTCGGTTTCACGGCTGGCGGTGCCGTTCCCAACAGCAACCAGTTGAACGCCATGCTGCTTAACGAGCTTAGCCAGCACGTTGAGCGACTCATCCCAGCGGTTTTGTGGCGCATGCGGGTAAATAGTCGCCTGGTCGATAAACTGCCCGGTTGCGTCAATGACCGCCACCTTGCAACCGGTACGCAAACCTGGATCAAGCGCCAGGGTGATTTTTTGCCCAGCGGGTGCGGCCAACAGCAGGTCTTTCAGATTGGCGGCAAATACTTCGATGGCAGTTTGCTCAGCCTGCTCGCGCAAACGCCCCAGCAGCTCGGTTTCCAGCGCTGTGTAGAGTTTCACTCGCCATGTCCAACGGACCACCTCGCCCAACCATTTATCAGCAGCGCGGCCCTCATCGCTAATGCCCACCTGTTTGGCAATGGCCACCTGGGCGGGATGAATAGGCGCATCATCTTCACCAGGCAAGCGAATAGCGAGGCTCAGCACGCCTTCATTGCGGCCACGGAACATGGCAAGCGCACGGTGTGAAGGCACTTTGGCAAGCTTTTCATCGTGCTCAAAGTAATCCGCAAACTTAGCGCCTTCTTGCTGCTTGCCCTCCAGCACACGGGCACTCAGCTCACCCTCTTGCCAGAGGCGCTCGCGCAACCGACCGATTAGCTCGGGGTCTTCGGCAAAGCGCTCCATCAGGATTTGTTTAGCGCCGTCCAGCGCCGCTTTGGCATCTTCAACGGCGGGAATATCACCCTCTGCCGGTCGCAGGTAGCCGGCTGCTTCCGCTTCAGGGTCAAGCGCGGGATTCGCCAGCAGCGCATCCGCCAACGGCTCAAGCCCCGCTTCACGCGCGATTTGTGCCTTTGTGCGGCGTTTTTTCTTAAAGGGTAAATAGAGATCTTCAAGGCGTTGCTTGGTTTCTGCCGCGTCTATGCTCGCCTTGAGCGATGCATCCAACTTGCCCTGCTCATCAATGGCTTCCAGGACAGCGGCACGGCGCTCTTCAAGCTCGCGCAGATAGCGCAACCGCTCATCCAACTGACGCAGTTGGGTATCATCTAATGCCCCGGTAATTTCTTTACGGTAACGGGCAATAAACGGCACGGTGGCACCGCCATCCAACAGCTCTACCGTAGCCGCTACTTGCTGGGTACGCACGCCTAGCTCGTCGGCTAAGCGGGAAATAATTCGCTGATTGACATCCATAAATTGCAACTAACTCATGCAGCATTTTTTAGTGCTGACAAGGTATCACAATCAGCCTACTACCGCTTTATCTGCACGCGACGCGCAGGCCTCAACTGAACCTTCAACCATGCAAATAGCAGAAGGCCACCCGTGGGCGGCCTTCTGGCTTGGCGTGCTTTGCTCGCCACTACTCAATATCAACCCAACTGCGGGCCTGCCTTGAGGATCGCTTCGCTCACCCCTTCAAACTTCTTGAAGTTATCCACGAACTTAGTCGCCAGCTCTTGCAGGTGCTGGTCGTAGGCAGCACGGTCTTGCCAAGTATCGCGTGGGTCAAGCAGGCTGGAATCAACGCCGGGCACGGCGACCGGCACGTCAAGGTTCAAGCCTTCGATATGGCGCGTTTCTACATCGCGCAACACACCTGACTGAATCGCACTGATGATGGCACGCGTCGTCGGGATAGAGAAGCGTGAACCGCCTTCCCCAAACGCGCCGCCCGTCCAGCCGGTATTGACCAGGTAAACCTGAGCGTCTTTCTTATCAACACGTTTGATCAGAAGATCCGCGTACTCACGCGCCGGGCGCGGGAAGAACGGGGCACCAAAGCAGGTAGAGAACGTAGCGGCCAAGCCTTCTGAAGAGCCCATTTCGGTAGAGCCAACCTTAGCGGTGTAACCGGAAAGGAAGTGGTACGCCGCGGCCTCTTTTGAAAGCACCGACACCGGCGGCAATACGCCTGACATATCGCAGGTCAAAAAGACGATGGCATTGGGCTCGCCCGCCAGGTTTTCCGGCACGCGCTTTTCAATATGCTCAAGCGGATACGCGGCACGCGAGTTCTGGGTTAGGCTGTCATCGGCGTAGTCCGGCTCATGACGGTCATTAAGCACCACGTTTTCAAGCACGGTGCCGAACTTAATCGCGTTCCAAATAACCGGCTCGTTTTTCTCGGAAAGGTCGATACATTTGGCGTAGCAACCACCTTCCATGTTGAAGACGATACCGTCGCCCCAGGCGTGCTCGTCATCACCAATCAGGTAACGTGCCGGATCAGCGGAAAGCGTGGTTTTACCCGTACCGGAAAGACCGAAGAACAGGCAGGTTTCGCCATCTTCACCCACGTTGGCCGAGCAGTGCATAGGCAGCACGTCCGACGCTGGCAGCAGGAAGTTCTGTACCGAGAACATGGCTTTTTTCATTTCGCCTGCGTAGCGCATACCGGCGATCAGCACTTTTTTCTCGGCGAAATTGATAATGACGCAGCCGTCAGAGTTGGTGCCATCACGGTCCGGCTCGCACTCAAAATTTGCCGCGTTGAGAATGACCCACTCATCTTTACCCGCTGGGTTGTAAGCGCTCGGACGTACAAACATGGTGCGACCGAAAAGATTCTGCCAAGCCGTTTCAGTGGTTGCGCGAACCGGCAGATAGTGGGTGGAATCACTACCCACATGCAGCTCAGATACAAAATACTCACGACGGCTTAGATACTCTTCAACCCGCGCCCATAGGGCATCGAATTTAACGGCATCAAACGGGCGGTTGACGCTGCCCCAATCAATACTGTCACGCGTCGACGGCTCATCGACAATGAAGCGGTCAGCTGGCGAACGCCCCGTCCGTACGCCAGTATTGACGGCCAAGGCGCCATCCGCCGACAAGCGGCCTTCACCACGGGCCACGGCGCGCTCGATTAATTCGGCGCTGCTAAGATTCACATGGACTTGGGGAGCGGCTTGAGTCGTGGTCATTTTGATTCCTGGGCCTTGCGGCCATTTTCTCGTTACCGGGCGCTGTTAACGCCGCCAAAAAAGGTCGCCCCAACAACATACATTGTGCTGGGGGTGCTGAAGTCAGGCGCATTATTACAAAAAGAAAGCCCCCGGGAAACGGGGGCTTTGACCAAACATTTTGTAGTTAAACTACTACAAATACACAACACTCCTTGTTGCAGCGCAGTAAGTTTTCAAATGTTTTTAGGCTGGAATCGCTACAAGCGCTGTAACTGCTGCCCCTTACGAGAGAAACCTGTTAATCAGCACCTTGATAAACGACTACATAATCAGTGAATAACCGGTGATGGCGCATCCGGGTTCTCCAATAATGTCTCAACATCAGCCGCAGTGTAGTGATATTTCGTGTGACAGAAGTGGCATTGCGTATCAATAGCGCCTTTTTCACGCACAATATCGCGCAGTTCAGCAGCCCCTAACGTGATCAATCCTCCCGCCATTCGCTCCCGCGAACAGGTACAGCCAAAACGCAGGGCTTTAGGATCAAAGACCCGAACCGTCTCTTCATGATAAAGGCGATAAAGCACTTCGCGCTGCTCTAACCCCAAAAGCTCCTCAGGTTTGATCGTATCGGCCAACGCGACGCTGCGCTCCCACGCATCGACATCCTGATTTTGCGAGGCATCAGGCAGGCGCTGCAGCAGCAAGCCACCGGCACGCTCGCCGTCTGCCGCTAACCACAAGCGAGTAGGCAGCTGTTCGGATTTTCCAAAATAGGCTTCCAGACAGCCACTGAGCGTTTCGTGATCCAACGCGACAATGCCCTGGTAGCGGTTGCCTTCACGCGGGTCGAGCGTAATGACAATTTGCCCTTCTCCGACCAATTCACGAAAGTCTGCCCGCTCGCTGGGCAAGTGGCTATCCTCCGCCACACGAGCAATCGCACGTAGCTCACCGCCTGGGTTGGACTCCGCCATTAATAGCGACAGCACGCCCTGGCCACGCACTTCAATGCTTAAGGTGCCGTCCAACTTAATGGTATCGGTTAGTAGCGCGACAGCGGCCAACAGCTCACCCAACAGCTCATTAACGGCGGGCGGATACGCGTGGCGCGTGAGCACTTCGTGGTAGGCAGTGGCTAGCGTTACGATTTCGCCACGTACGTTGGTTTGGTCAAACATAAACCGCTGAATTTGATCAGACATAACAAGGTCCTGCAGTAAAAGGGTACTTAAAATGGGCGCTTGGCGGGCTAGCCTGCCTTGGCCGTGAAGACAGCCCAAGGCAGGAAACGTCGGCTACTCGCCGGGCTGACGCTGAAAGCGCTGTATATCGCGGCGCTGCTTTTTATCAGGCCGTTTGAGGGGGTGCTGCATGGCTTGATTAGTAAGCCTGCGGGCTTCGGTCTCACGGGCGCGCCGCTCGGTACTCTCGGCGGTCTCTGCATAGAGTTTTCGTGCTTCAGGCGCACCACGACGCTGGTCAGAAAGCTCTGTTACCTCGACCTCGTAAATGTCCCACCCCTGAGGCACGCGAATAAGCGCTCCCAACTCGACATTTTTACTGGTTTTGGCACGCGCACCGTCGTAATGCACCTTGCCACCTTCAATGGCTTTTTTAGCGAGCGCGCGGGTTTTAAAAAACCGCGCTGCCCATAACCACTTATCCAAGCGAACGGCGTCGCTCATTAACGCTCTCCTTGCTGCCCTGGTAGGTTTTCTGGCAGCAGTTGGGCAAATCGATCCAAAGCGATAAATTCCTGCAGCTCTTTTTCAGGGCGCTGGCTGTCTGGCTGTTTAATACCCAACAAATGCCGGATACCAAATTCGCGGGCGCTTTCCAGCACGCGGGAGTTATCGTCTATAAACAGGGTACGGGCCGGGTCAAAAGGTTCGATGTCTTGCAGTGCAAACCAAAATGCCTGCTCCTCTTTCGCTGCCCCTACATCTTCAGAGGAGATGATGGCATCCAAGTAGTTTTCCAACCCTGTTAACGGCAATTTAAGCGATAGGCTGGCTCTATCAGCGTTGGTGGCCAATATCACTCGGGGATGGGACTGCTTTAGCCACGTTAAAAAGTCGAGTGCATCGCTACGTAGACCAATTAAATGCTGCACTTCCCGTTTGAGCGCAACGACGTCGACATTCAGTTCTCGGCTCCAGTACGCCAGGCTGTACCAGTTTAGCGTGCCCTGTTCGCCCATAATGCGCTGCTGGAGTGCATTTTGAGATGCTTCATCAAGCTGATGAAGCTCTCTATAACGGCGCGGGAGATGCTCCAACCAGAAGTGGCTGTCAAAGTGTAGGTCCAGCAGCGTACCGTCCATATCCAGCAGCACGGTATCAATTTCGCGCCAATCAATCATTGCCGCTCCAGTCTAAAAGAGTAAGCGTGCTATTGTAGCCTAACCCTTATTTAGCAGCCATGGAGGCCCTTATGTCAGCATCTGATTCTCCCGCCGGCTACCTGCGCAAGCCGCAGATACTGGCCCGTGAGAGCGTAGCCAAAAGCCGCTTGTTTCATATTGAGTCACTGGATTTACGCTTCTCGAACGGCGAGGAGCGCCAGTTTGAGCGTTTAACCGGCGCCGACCGTGGTGCGGTAATGATTGTGGCCATGCCTGACCCTGACCATGTGTTGCTGATACGCGAGTACGCGGCAGGTTTTGAAGATTACGTATTAACGCTTCCCAAAGGATTGGTGGACTCGGGCGAGGATGTTATTACCGCGGCTAACCGTGAATTGATGGAAGAGTGCGGCTTTGGTGCTCACTGCATCGAGCCTTTAGTTGAGCTTTCACTGGCCCCCAACTATATGCGCCATCGCATGCAGGTATTAATCGCGACTGACCTGTATGCCAAACGGCTGCCGGGCGATGAGCCAGAGCCGCTTATTGTCGAGACCCACCCCATCGAAGAGCTGCCGGCCCTTTTGCTACGCGACGATTTTCATGAAGCCCGTGCCATAGCAGCCCTGTATATCGCCCGCGATAAATTACGTGACGAGAAGCGCCAAGACGCTGCTGATTTGCTGTGAGGTAATGTCGGCCCCGCCTTTCAGCGCGGGCCCCGATTTTCGAATCCAGCAAAAACCGTAGCGCGTGATAACGTTTTGCGAGGAACGAACAAATAAGGCACCCGCGGGTGGCGGCGCAAGCCGCCTTGGCTGTGCCACCGTGCTTATGTCTATGCTATTGCGCCCCGCCACCCAACCCCGGCAACGCTTCGCGTTGCTCCCGCGGGTGCGCTGCGCTTACCACGCGCTACAAATTTGCGCTATTTTCGGATCCAGCAAGAATCGTAGCGCGTGGTAACGTTTTGCGAGGAACGAGTAAATAAGGCACCCGCGAGTGGCGGCGCAAGCCGCCTTGGCTGTGCCTCCGTGCTTATGCTTTTGTACCTCATCACCTGGCAGCGCTGCGCGCTGCTCCCGCGGGTGCGCTGCGCTTACCACGCGCTACGAATTTGCGCTATTTTCGGACCTTGCGAGAATCGTAGCGCGTGGTAACGTTTTGCGAGGAACGAGCAAATAAGGCACCCGCGGGTGGCGGCGCAAGCCGCCTTGGCTGTGCCACCGTGCTTATGCCTATGCTATTGCACCCCGCCACCCAACCCCGGCAACGCTTCGCGTTGCTCCCGCGGGTGCGCTGCGCTTACCACGCGCTACGAATTTGCGCTATTTTCGGATCCAACGAGAATCGTAGCGCGTGGTAACGTTTTGCGAGGAACGAGCAAATAAGGCACCCGCGAGTGGCGGCGCAAGCCGCCTTGGCGTTGTCGCCGTGCCTGTATCCATGCTTTGTAACGCACCACCTGGCAGCGCTTCGCACTGCTTCCGCGGGTGCGCTGGCGCTTACCACGCGCTACGAATTTGCGCTATTTTCGGATCCAGCAAGAATCGTAGCGCGTGGTAACGTTTTGCGAGGAACGAGCAAATAAGGCACCCGCGTGAAGCGGGTGCCGACTTTCGTGTTGGGTTAAAAGTGGGGTTTAAGCGCTATCCAGCGGCGTTGGCGGTAGCTATCCTGCCCCGCTTCCAAAAGCGTCATCGAGCGTAACGCGGCTTCGATATCTACCGGTAGCGCAGCACGGCCTTGGAGAGCCTCGACGATTCCCTGGTAATAGGCCAGGTAGTTACCCGGCTGAGTAGGATGCTCATGGCTTGTCAGTGATGCCTTTTCACCCTGCCCTTCGCGCAGCGTCAACGTGCCTGGGGTATCTTCTCCCCAATTAACGGCAGGCACTTCCCCTGCCTTCAGGCGATCTTCTTGAGGGTCCAGACCGTATTTTATATAGCTGCCTTGCGTGCCATGTATCCGAAAACGCGGTGTCGCTTCGGCCACTAGCGCACTGGCGCTTAACTGAACACGCCGGTCATCGTAGGCCAGCAGCGCGAGAAAATCGTCATCGGCTTGCGCGCCATCGCGGCGTGTGCCCAGCTCCAGCAAAATGGCGTTGGGCATCCCAAACAACTCACATGCCTGATCCAGCAGATGTGGCCCCAGGTCAAACCAGAGACCGCCACCCGCCGTGGCTTTCTCGCGCCAGCGGTCGCGTACTTCTGGTTTGAACCTATCAAAGCGCGATTCGAAACCGGTCACACGTCCTAGCGTGCCTGTCTCAAGCAAAGCCTTAACCGTTAAAAAATCGCTATCCCAACGGCGATTATGAAACACCGAGATCAAACGCTCTTTCACCACGGCCAGCGATTTTAACTGCTTGGCTTCTGACAGCGTCACGGTAAACGGTTTATCCACCACCACGTGCTTGCCCGCAGAAAGTGCCATTTTGGCAAGCTGAAAGTGGGTATCGTTGGGGGTAGGAATCACAATAAGGTCAATATCGTAACGCTGGCATAATGCCCGTGCCTCGTTCTCGACCTCTACATCAGGCAAATCCGCCTGCACCTTAGCGGCGTCGCTTGAGGACACCGCGACCAAATCCAGGCCTTCCGTGGCCTGAATGAGCGGTACATGAAACGTTTTACTCGCGAACCCATAACCTACCAGGCCCACATTGATCGTTGCTTTCATAATGCTCCTTGCGAACGTTTAATCGAGCTTGGAAAGATCGCGCACCGCTCCTTTGTCAGCGGACGTCGCTAACAGTGCATAGGCCTTTAGCGCAGGCGTCACTTTGCGGGGGCGCTGCTCGACCGGTTTCCAGGCCTCTTTTCCTTTGGCATCCATCGCTTCGCGACGAGCGGTAAGCTCAGCATCGGAAAGCTTGACGTTAATCGTGCGGTTGGGGATATCAATGATGATGGTATCGCCCTGCTCCACCAGGCCGATTGCGCCCCCCGCTGCCGCTTCCGGCGATACGTGGCCAATGGACAAACCCGAGGTCCCCCCCGAGAAGCGACCATCGGTCAGTAGCGCGCAGGCTTTGCCCAGCCCTTTGGATTTAAGGTATGAGGTTGGATACAGCATTTCCTGCATGCCGGGACCGCCTTTAGGGCCTTCGTAGCGAATCACCACGACATCACCCTCTTTTACCTTGCCATCCAGTACGTTGGCGACCGCCTGGTCTTGGGACTCCACGACGTGAGCCGTGCCTTCAAACAGTAGAATCGAATCATCAACACCGGCAGTTTTAACCACACAGCCGTCCAGCGCGATGTTGCCGTAAAGCACGGCCAGGCCGCCCTGGGTTGAGAACGCGTGCTCCAGGTTACGAATACAACCAGTCGCTCGGTCACCGTCCAGGCTTGGCCAGCGCGTGCTTTGCGAGAAGGCCGTCTGGGTGGGCACGCCACCAGGGCCTGCTTTAAAGAACTCAACCACTTCCGGGCTGGGTGAGCGCATGATGTCCCACTCGTCCAGCGCGGTCTTGAGACTATCACCGTAAACCGTGGGCACCGAGGTATCCAGCACGCCCGCGCGATCAAGCTCACCCAGGATCGCCATGATGCCGCCCGCCCGATGCACATCTTCAATGTGGTACTTTTGGGTATTGGGCGCCACTTTACACAGCTGCGGCACTTCGCGGGAAAGCTGATCGATATCCGACATGGTGAAGTCGACTTCCGCTTCTTGCGCGGCCGCCAGCAGGTGCAAAATGGTATTGGTGGATCCGCCCATGGCGATATCGAGGGTCATCGCGTTACGAAAAGCGGCTTTCGAGCCAATCGCGCGAGGCAGCAGGTGCGCCTCGTCACCTTCGTAGTAACGCTTGGCCAGCTCAACAATCTTGTGGCCGGCGTTTTCAAACAGACGACGACGGTCCGAGTGCGTTGCCAGCACAGTGCCGTTACCCGGCAGCGCCAGGCCGAGCGCTTCGGTCAGGCAGTTCATTGAGTTGGCGGTAAACATGCCTGAGCAGCTGCCGCAAGTGGGGCAAGCGCTACGCTCAACTTCGGCCAGCGTTTCATCATCCACGCTGTCGTCAGCCGCCATTACCATGGCGTCTACCAAATCCAGGCCATGATTTAACAGCTTGGTTTTGCCGGCTTCCATGGGCCCGCCTGAGACAAAGACGACCGGAATATTCAGGCGCATGGCAGCCATCAACATGCCAGGGGTGATCTTGTCGCAGTTGGAGATACAGACCAACGCATCGGCACAGTGCGCGTTACACATGTACTCAACGCTGTCGGCGATAATGTCGCGGCTGGGCAGCGAGTACAGCATGCCGTCGTGGCCCATCGCGATGCCGTCATCGACGGCAATAGTGTTGAACTCCTTGGCTACGCCACCGGCTTTCTCAATTTCACGCGCAACCAGTTGGCCCATATCTTTCAGGTGGACGTGACCGGGGACAAATTGGGTAAACGAGTTGGCGACCGCGATAATAGGTTTGTGAAAATCGTCATCTTTCATACCCGTGGCACGCCATAAAGCGCGGGCGCCAGCCATATTGCGGCCAGCAGTGGTCGTACGGGAGCGATACTCAGGCATAGTGTCCTCTACATCTTTTTTTTGGCCCGCTGCCAACTCGGCGGTGGGCAGGTGAATCCAGCGCCCATGATTGTGGCATGAGCGCTGCCCACAGCGCCAGACGTAGTGCCCGACGAGATTAATCCGCTGACGCGTTTCTAAAATGCCACCCTGGAGGGTGGCATCTATCACGTATGGGAGTGTTGAGGCGTTAGACGCTTAAAACTCTTCCCACTGGTCGTGCTGAGGCTGGGCGACGAGTTTACCAAGTGCGGCATTACTGGCGGCAGGCAGTTGCCTGGTTGTTTTCTGCTGAGCCTTATGCGTAAACGAAAGCTTATCGCGGGCAGCCTTGGCACTCTCTTCTTGAAAGCCTTTTAAGCGGAACGCATCGACCACGTTGGCCAGCTCAAAGGCCTCTAGCGCCAAATTGTCAGCTGACGCCGCGATTGACTGCACTTTTGATGCATTTTGCTGTGTCACATGGTCCATTTCAGCGACGGCTGAATTAATTTGTCCGATACCGCTGCTCTGCTCATTAGAGGCTGCACTAATGGATTCCATTAACACGCTGACACGGTTTACCTGCTGCATCACATTTTCAATGGCGCGCTCTGCCTGCTCTACAGCACTCCGCCCGCCGCTGACCTCTTGAGTAGTACTGTCGATCATTTTGCGAATTTCCTGGGAGGCCGTCGCGCTCCGCCCCGCTAGATTACGCACTTCGCTGGCGACAACGGCAAAGCCACGGCCATGATCGCCCGCGCGGGCAGCCTCGACGGAGGCATTGAGCGCCAGTATGTTGGTCTGAAACGCAATGCCATCAATCACGCTGATCATTTCGGTCATTTTTTCTGCGCTTTGAGCAATGCGCTGCATACGCTCAACCAGGGCTTCCATCTGTTTGCCGGTATCGCGTGTACTGTCGGCATTTTGCATGGCAAGCTCAGTTGCCTGGCGCGCGTTTTCAGTATTCTGCTGCACGGTAGAGGTCATCTCTTCCATGCTGGCAGCGGTTTGCTGAAGCGATGATGCTTGCTGCTCGGTACGTGATGAAAGCTCTTCGTTTTCAGCAGCAATCTGCCTAACGGCCGGGGTCACGATCGACACTCGGCTATCCAGATCAGTGACGATACTGGCCAAACTAAAGCGCATGGTATCCAGTGAGTAGAGCAGCTCTCCGAGCTCGTCGTGGCTGGCTTGCTTGTTGCTGGCCGCCAGGTTCCCTGCCGCAATCTGAAAGGTCAAGTGGCGCGCACCCGCTAAGCCGTTGAGTACATTGCGTAG